>CAZBTQ010000197.1:3997-5515 GCA_964494405.1 uncultured Iamiaceae bacterium | reverse complement strand
CCCGATGCGCATCTACCCCGCCACCCACTACACGATGGGCGGGCTGTGGGTCGACTACGACCTGATGACCACGGTGCCTGGCCTCTACGCCCTCGGCGAGGCCAACTTCTCCGACCACGGCGCCAACCGCCTCGGCGCCTCGGCGCTGATGCAGGGCCTGGCCGACGGCTACTTCGTCATCCCGTACACGATCGGCGGCTACCTCTCGGGCCTGCTCGGCACCCGGCCGGTCCCCACCGACGATCCGGCGTTCGTCGAGGCCGAGCGCGACGTCGCCGACCGCACCCAGCGCTGGCTGGCGATCAAGGGCACCAAGACCGTCGACCACTTCCACCGCGAGCTCGGCAAGATCGTCTGGGACAACATCGGCATGGAGCGCACCGCCGCCGGGCTCGAGAAGGCCCTGTCGGAGATCCCCGCCCTGCAAGCCGAGTTCGAGAAGGACGTCAAGGTGCTCGGCACCGGCGATTCAGCGAACCAGTCCCTGGAGAAGGTCGGTCGCGTGGCCGACTTCTTCGAGCTCGCCCAGCTGATGGCCCGCGACGCCCTGCACCGCGAGGAGTCCTGCGGCGGCCACTTCCGCGCCGAGCACCAGACCGAGGAGGGCGAGGCGCAGCGCGACGACGAGAACTTCGCCTACGTCGGCGCCTGGGAGTGGCAGGGGCCCGGAGCCGCCCAGGAGCTCCACAAGGAGCCGCTCGAGTTCGAAAGCGTCGCGCTCACCCAGAGGAGCTACAAGTAGTGGAGACCAACCTGAACCTCTCCCTGAAGGTCTGGCGCCAGGACGGTCCTGCCACCGAGGGCCGCTTCGAGACCTACGAGGCGGCGGGCATCAGCCCCGACATGTCGTTCCTCGAGATGCTCGACACGGTCAACGAGCGCCTCATCGAGGCCGGCCAGGTCCCGATCGAGTTCGACCACGACTGCCGTGAGGGCATCTGCGGGTCGTGCGGCATCATGATCGACGGCAAGGCCCACGGGCCCCAGAAGGGCACGGCCACCTGCCAGCTGCACATGCGCCACTACCGCGAGGGCGACACGATCGTCCTCGAGCCCTGGCGAGCCGGCGGGTTCCCCGTCATCCGCGACCTGATGGTCGACCGCCGTGCGCTCGACGCCATCGTCGAGGCGGGCGGCTACATCTCGGTCAACACCGGCAGCGCCCCCGAGGCCAACCTCATCCCGATCCCCAAGGATGCCGCCGACTCGGCCATGGACGCAGCGGCGTGCATCGGTTGCGGTGCGTGCGTCGCGGCGTGCCCGAACAGCGCCGCGCAGCTGTTCACCTCGGCCAAGATCGAGCACCTCAACCAGCTCCCCCAGGGCCAGGCCGAGCGCTGGAAGCGCACCGAGGCGATGGTCGAGACGATGGAGGAGTTCTTCGGCTCGTGCACGAACCACGGCGAGTGCGAAGAGGCGTGCCCGAAGGAGATCTCGATCGACTTCATCGCGTACATGAACCGCGACTACGTGAAGTCGAAGTACAAGAACCGCCGGCTGCTCGGCCAAGGCTGAGAC
>CAZBTQ010000197.1:0-3897 GCA_964494405.1 uncultured Iamiaceae bacterium | reverse complement strand
CGGCTGGTCACCTTCAAGAACGTGTAGCCGAGCGCACCGGCGATGGCCGATGCGGTGAGGATGCCGACCTTGGCCTGGTCGGCCAGCGGGCCTGGCTCGAACGCGAGCTCGGTGACGAACAGCGCCACGGTGAAGCCAACGCCACCGAGGATCGCCACGCCGAACATCTGCGCCCAGGAGCTGCCGACCGGCATCTTGCCGAGCCCGAGGCGGATCGCCACGAGCGAGAACGAGAAGATGCCGACGGTCTTGCCCACCACCAACCCGAAGAGCACGCCCAGGGTGACCGGCTCGGAGAACGAGCCGACGAATCCGTCCCAGGTGAGGCGCACACCGGCGTTCGCCAGGGCGAAGGTCGGGACGATGAGGAAGGTCGTCCACGGCAGGAGCCGGTGCTCGAGCCGATCGAGCGGCGGCTGGCTCTCGGCGGCGAGCACGATGAGCGAGTCGAGGGCGTCGGCTTCGACGCCCTGCTCGTCCTCGAGGTTGCCGTCGGTGGGATCGACGACCGCGGCGTGGGCCTGCTCGACCCGATCGACCAGATGGCGCGCCGACGGGGCGAACAGCGGGCGCTTCACGAAGGGCCGGCTGGGCGTGAGCAGGCCGAACGCGACGCCGGCGATGGTGGCGTGCACACCTGACTCGTGCAGGCACACCCAGCACATCGCGGCGAGCACGACGTAGGGGACGAGGGATCGAACGTCGGCCTGCTTGATGGCGAACGCGGCGACGAGGCAGCCGAACGCCGCTACGAGCCAGGTGAACGACAGCGACGACGTGTAGAAGACGGCGATCACCGCGATGGCGCCCAGGTCGTCGACGATGGCGAGCGACAGCAGGAAGACGACCAGCGCTGTGGGCGTGCGCCGGCCGAGCAGCGACAGCACGCCGACGGCGAACGCGATGTCGGTCGCCATGGGGATGCCCCAGCCGTCTGCGCCTTCACCGCCGGCGTTGAAGGCGGTGAAGATCAGGGCGGGGACGATCATGCCGCCGAGCGCGGCGATCGCGGGCAGGGCCGCGGCACGAGGGTCGCGCAGCTCGCCCCGGACGAGCTCCCGCTTGATCTCCAAGGCCACGACGAAGAAGAAGAACGCCATGGCCAGGTCGTTGACCCAGGTCCGCAGGTCGAGGTCGAGGTGGATCCAGTCCGCGACGTGGACCGAGATCACCGTCGTCCAGAGCGTGTCGTAGGAGTCGCCCCACGCCGAGTTCGCCCAGACGAGCGCCACCACCGCCATGACGAGCATGACGATGCCGCCCGCCGCCTCGGTCGCGGCGAACCGTCGCATGGGTCGCACGACTGCACGGGGGACGAGGCGGTCCGAACGGCTCCAGGGGAGGGGCAGGGACCAGTTGTCGTCGAGTTCCAGGTCTGGCACGGGGGACATTCTGGACCCAAGTGCACCGTCGACCGCACATTCAGGCGCGAGTTGGTCCATCCAGCCGTGGTCGGGACGTGAGCGAGGCCGGTGTCCTGTCGTCGGCGGCCACCGACAGGAGCCAGTCGACGACCTCGCCCGCGCCGTCGTCCGCCGTCGCTCGCGCCACCTCGGAGCCAGGCCACTGCTCGGATCCGAGCTTCAGTCGGTCGCCCCGTCCACCCCACGGCACGAGGCGCGGGCCGGTCCCCCACCGGTGCATGCGCATGCCCGCGCCCTCGACATCGTGGTGCTCGGTGCCGACGAGCACCTCGCCGTGGGCACGTCCGCTCGCGAGGTAGCCGTGGCTCCCCTCCCACGCGACGGGCAGCACGTCGTCCTCCCACTCGACGTCGAGGCCCATCGGCGTGCGCACGCCGCGCCCGTGTCCCACTGCGTCGTCGGGGTCGTCGAGCGCCAGGCCGAACGCCTCGAGGCCGAGGGTCCAGTGGGAGAACGCTTGCTCGCAGATGTGGTCGGCCCAGATGCCAGACGCCCGCAACTCGAGCGAGTCGCGGCGCGGCAGCTCGATGTCGTGCTCCACCACCGACACCGTGTCGCGTCCATCGCCGAACACCGAGCAGATGTAGGTCATGCGGTGCTCAGCCGGTCGACGGATCAACACGACCGCCACCGCCAGCGACCCGTCGGCGACGACCAGCCGCCACTCCCAGGTCTCGGACCACGCCGACGACGGTCCCGGCTGGTGTGGACGCTCGTCCGCGTCGACCAGGGGGCTCACGCGGTCGCGGCGGGCACGTCGTCGGCGGTGAGCGCCCAACCGAGGCTGGCCATCAACAGCCGCGCCGTTGGACGCACCACGAGCGGGTCGGACAGCGGTGGTTGCGGCAACCACAACATCCGGCGGACGAAGCCCGGCAGGAGCCCAACCGACGCGGCGGCGATGATGCCGTAGGGGCCGCGGGTGACGAGGGGAACCGGTGGCACGAGCAGGAACCGGACGGCGTCGTACGCCTGGCGGTCGGCGTCGAGTTCGGGACGGAAGCCGATGAGCACGTCGCGCAGCTCGGCGACGCTGGCGGGTACGTCGTCGGCACCGATCCGGGTGCCCACGACCGACATCTCGGCCACGTACCGGTCGGCCTCACGCAGGTCGAGGTGCTCGGCGCCGTAGCGACGATGGGCACGCAGGAAGCTGTCGACCTCGGTCGCGTGCACCCACGCCAGCAGGTGCGGGTCGGTGGCGCTGTAGGGCCGGCCGTCCGGTGCGACGCCGCGAACGTGCTCGTGCACGGCACGCACCCGATCGATGGCGCGGTGGGCGGCGTCGGTCGTGCCGAAGGTGGTGACGCCCACGTAGGTCGCGGTGCGGCGCAGCCGACCCCACGGGTCGCTCTTGTAGTCGGAGTGCTCGGCGACACCCGCCATCGTCAGCGGATGTGTCGTCTGGAGCAGCAACGCCCTCAGGCCGCCGATGAACATCGACGGGTCGCGGTGGATGCGCCATGCGACCGAGTCGGGGCCGAACAGACCCGGATCGTCGGCGCCGGCGAGCTCGAAGGTCTCGCGCCCGCGGGCGCGACCGCCCACTGCGCCGCGCACGGTCCGGGCGACGCGCCGTCGCACAGCGTCGAGCGTGTCGTCCAGAGGGCCGGGCATCCGCCCAGCGTAGGAGGGTGCTGCCGCCTCTACGATGCGGGCGTGCCGACGTTCTTGTCCGACGAGTGGATCGCCGCGCTCGACGCCGCGGCATCCGCTGCGCCGGGGCTCGTCGGGGTCCTGCCTCCCGACGCCGAGGTGTCGGAGCTGGTCATCCAACACGTGATCGACGACGAGGGCACCGAGCGGGCCTTCCACGTCGTCCTCGGCCCTGGTCCTGCGCACGCGCACTCGGGCCGTGCCGACCACCCCACGATCACGTTCTCCCAGGATCGCGCCACCGCGGCTGCCATCGCGTCGGGCTCGGCGAGCGCCCAGTCCGCGTTCATGGCCGGCGAGCTGCGCCTCGGAGGCCGGGTCGACCTGCTGCTCGCCCACCACGGCGCGCTCGCCGACCTCGACGACGTGTTCGCCGAGGTGCGCGCCTCGACCGAGTGGTCGTGACGTGCCCGAGCTACCCGAGATCCAGGCGCACGCAGAGCGGCTCGACGAGGACTACCGCGGCGCCACGCTGTCGCGCTTCGAGCCGCTGACCTTCTCGGTCCTCAAGACCTTCGCGCCCGACCCGGCCACTGCGGTCGGCACGGAGGTGACGCGCGTCCACCGACGCGGCAAGTACGTGCTCATCGAGCTCGTACCGCTCACGTTCGTCGTCCACCTGATGCAGGGCGGGCGCCTGCGGCCCGACGAGAAGCAGTCGGCCAAGCCACGCGGCGGCGTGGCGCGTTGGCGGTTCGACGACGGTCGCGCGCTGCTGCTGACCGAGCCGGGCACCGAGCGCAAGGCCGGCGTGTGGGTGGTCGACGGCGACCCCACCACGCAGGTGCCGCTCGAGGGGCTCGGCCCCGACGCCGAC
>CAZBTQ010000196.1:0-5577 GCA_964494405.1 uncultured Iamiaceae bacterium | reverse complement strand
GGGTGACGTCGGGGACCGGACCGCTCGACGAGTCGCGGCTGGCCAACCCCGTCCCACGGCCGCGCCAGGTCTTCGCCATCGGGCTCAACTACAGGAGCCACGCCGAGGAGTCGGGCATGGCGATCCCCGAGGTGCCCGCCACCTTCACCAAGTTCCCGGCCTCGCTGAGCGGGCCGTTCGACGACGTGGAGATCCACGGCGACAGCGTCGACTGGGAGGTCGAGCTGGTCGCGGTCGTGGGCGTCCGCGCCGATCGCGTCGCCGAAGCCGACGCGTGGCGCCACATCGCCGGCCTCACCGTCGGCCAGGACATCAGCGATCGTGCGCTCCAGTTCGCCGCCGGCATGCAGTTCAGCCTCGGCAAGTCGCGCCGTGGGTACGGGCCGATCGGGCCGTGGGTGGTGTCGCTCGACGAGATCGACGACCCCGATGACCTCGCGCTCGGCTGTTCGATCGACGGCGAGACCGTGCAGGACGCCCGCACCAGCGATCTGATCTTCGGGGTGCCGCGCCTGGTCGCCGAGCTGTCGTCGGTGCTGCCCCTGCTGCCTGGCGACGTCATCTTCACCGGTACGCCGGCGGGGGTCGGCATGGCCCGCCAACCCGCGCGCTCGCTCCAGCCCGGCCAGGTCATCGAGTCGTGGGTCGAGGGCATCGGCACGATCCGCAACCGCTGCGTCGCTCTGTGACGCCGACGTCGGTCACCCTCACCGGAACGGGCGTTCCCCACCCCAGTCCGGGCCGAGCCGGCGCCGGCGTGCTCGTGCGCCACGGCGGCGTCGCGCTCCAGTTCGATGCCGGTCGTGGCACGGTCCTGCGCCTGGCCGAGGCCGGCTGCAAGATGCACGAGCTCGACGCGATCTTCGTCACCCACGTCCACAGCGATCACGTCGTCGACCTCGCCGACCTGGTGATGACGCGCTGGATCCAGGGAACGGTCGACCGTGCGGGCCCGGCGGTCGTGGTGGTCCCCGCCGGCGAGGCGGCCGACTTCGCCCGGACCATGCTCGACCCCTACCAGGCCGACATCGCGGTGCGGGTCGAGCACGTGCAGCCGCACGGCCCGCAGGTCGACGTCCGCGCCTTCGACGTGCCCGTGACGCCGACCGAGGTGTGGCGCAGCGACGACGACGCCGTGCACGTCGAGGCGGTCGCCGTGCACCACGAACCCGTCGTCGGGGCCGTCGCCTACCGGGTGACCACGCCCGATGCGATCGTGGTCGTCTCGGGCGACACGCGCGTGTGCGACGAGGTGCGGGATCTGGCGAGGGGCGCGTCGGTGCTCGTGCACGAGGCGTGCCGCACCACCGCGATGCGCGACGCCATCGCCGGCACCCCGTTCGAGAACATCTTCGACTACCACGCCGACACCGTCGCCCTCGGGGGTCTGGCGGCCGCGGCGGGGGTCGGCCACCTGGTGCTCACCCACCTCATCCCCCAGCCCCAGACCGACGAACAGGTCGCGGCGTTCGCACGCGATGTCCGCGCTGGTGGCTACGACGGTCCGCTCACGGTCGGCTACGACCTGTTCACCACGGAGGTCCCCTGATGGGTCGATACGCCAGGGCCTTCGGCCCGCACGCGCCCGACACCTACGTCCCGCACGCGTTCGACGAGCAGCTCGTCGACCTCGGCGAGGTGGAGATGAACCACGTCGTCGCCGGCGACCCGTCGTCGCCCGCGCTGCTGCTCATCCCTGGCCAGACCGAGTCGTGGTGGGGCTACGAGGCGGCTCTGCCGCTGCTCGCCGAGCACTTCCACGCACACGCCGTCGACCTGCGCGGCCAGGGCCGCAGCACCCGCACCCCTGGTCGCTACACGTTCGACAACATGGGCAACGACCTCGTCCGGTTCATCCAGCAGGTGATCGGGCGGCCGACCATCGTCGCAGGGCTGTCCTCCGGCGGCGTGCTGTCGGCGTGGCTGTCGGCCTACGCCCCACCCGGGCTCGTGCGCGCCGCGTACTACGAGGACCCACCGCTGTTCGCATCCGAGGTGCGACCGGCGGTCGGGCCCGGCATCCGCCAGGCCATCGGCCCGGTCTTCGCCATGATGGCCAAGTACCTGGGCGACCAGTGGAGCATCGGCGACTGGGAGGGGATGGGCGCGGCCGCGGCCGACGAGCTGCCACCGACGATCGCGGCGGTGCGGCCGATGTTCGGTGCTGGCGACGAGCCGCCCCAGACGCTGAAGGAGTACGACCCCGAGTGGGGTCGGGCCTTCTGGACCGGCAGCATCAGCGCCGGGTGCGACCACGCGACGATGCTCGCCTCGGTGAAGGTCCCAGTCCTGTTCACCCACCACTTCCGAGTGATCGACGAGGCCAGCGGCGCCCTGCTCGGCGCGATCTCCGATGTGCAGGTGGCGCGGGTGCGCGAGCTGGTCGAGGGTGCCGGCAACACGTTCGAGTACGTGTCGTTCCCCGAGATGGGGCACTCGATGCACGGCCAGGACCCCCAGCGCTACGTCGACACCCTCGTCGGTTGGGTCAACGCGCTCGACGTGTAGGGGGCGAGGGGCACCGGCCGGTCAGCCGCCGCCCTCGTGTACGGCGATCAGCGCGGCGTTGA
Organism: uncultured Iamiaceae bacterium; assembly: GCA_964494405.1. Taxonomy (GTDB): domain Bacteria; phylum Actinomycetota; class Acidimicrobiia; order Acidimicrobiales; family SKKL01; genus Actinomarinicola. The sequence continues at coordinate 3,007 of CAZBTQ010000196.1, read as the reverse complement.
CGATGTCGCCCGCCGAGATGCCGCAGAGCTCGTGCAGGTCGGCGATGGTGCCCGACTCGCCGAAGCGGTCGACGCCGAGCGCGATCTGGGCGACGCCGATGGCCGAGCCCAACCACGCCAGGCTGTGGCTGGCCGCGTCGTGCACGCTGACGATCGGCCGGGCGCGTTCGGCGGCAGGGATGAGCTGGTGCAGGTGGCTCGGCTCACGGACGACTCGGGCGGCCATGGCAGCGTTGCGGTGGCGGCCCTGCCACGAGCGGTAGGTGCGGTCTGGGCTGGTGAGGTGCACGACCGCAGCGTCGACGCCCTCGTCGTCGAGCGTCACCGCCGCCTCGATGGCCTCGGGCACCATCGCGCCGGTCGTCACGATCGTCACGCCTGGCCGATCGTCGCCCCTCGGCTCGACCAGGCGATAGCCGCCCGCCACGACGAGGTCGCGGAGCCGGTCCTCGCCGATGCGGTCCACCGCGGCGCCGAACGGCGACTGGTCGATCGGCCGCGTCGACAGGCGCAGGTAGGTGCTCTCGCCGTCGTCGGTCGCCAGCCGGGCGAGCGCGTCGCAGAGCAGCCAATCGACCTCGGTGGCGAAGCACGGCTCGACGTACGCGACGTTCGGGAGCTCCGCGCCGACCGACGCGGTGATGGTCGACTGGTGGGCACCGCCCTCGGGGGCCAGCGTGACGCCGGCAGGCGTCCCCGCGACCACGAAGCGGCTCGCGTTGTAGGCCCCGTAGATGAAGGCGTCGAGGCCGCGCAGCACGAACGGGTCGTAGACGGCGCCGATCGGCAGGAGGTGCCGGTCGTGGTGTTCGTGGGCGAGCCCGAGCTGGCCGAGGAGCATGAAGAGGTTCATCTCGGAGATGCCGAGCTCGATGTGCTGGCCGGTCGGTGACGGCGCCCACCGCAGCAACCGTTCGGCGCCGCCGTGGTCGGCCCGGACGTCGTGGGAGTAGACGCCGACCTTGTTGATCCAGCCGCCGAGGTTCGTCGTGACCGACACGTCGGGTGCCACCGTCACCATGCGCTCGCCGACCCCGGCGACGTCGGCGAGGCGGGTGAGCGTGCGCCCGAACGCCTCCTGGCTCGACACCTTCCCCGTGGTGGTGGCGGACGCGGCCTGCACGGGGATCGGGAGATGGGGCCGCGGTGCAGGCGGGACGTTGTTGATGCGCGAACCCACCTCGGCGCACAGGCGCCCGGCGGGGGAGTCGGGGTCGAACCGGTCCCACTCGGTGTCGACCGTGAGGCCGACCCGAGCCCGCAGGTCGTCGATCTGGTCGGCGGACAAGAGCGCGGAGTGGTTCATGGGATCGCCCGCGATCGGCAGGCCCCAGCCCTTGATCGTGTAGGCGACCACCACGCTCGGCCGGTCGTCCACCTGGTCGGACTCGCGGTACGCGTCGAGCAGCAGGCCGATGTCGTGGCCCCCGAGGTCGGTGACCGTGGCGAAGAGCTCGTCATCGTCCCACTGGTCGACGATGCGTGCGACCACACGGTCGGCGCCGTCGAGGAACGTCGTGCGCAGGTGCTCGCCCCGAAGGGTGAACAGGTGCTGGTACGCCTCGTTCGACATCGAGTCGATGTGGGCGCGCAGCGCGTCGCCGCCGTCGAGCTCGAAGCTCGCCTGGAGGCGATGCCCGTACTTGACCTCGACGACGTGCCAGCCCGCGTCGCGGAAGAAGCCCTCGACGCGCGTCGCCTGGATGTCGGGGATGACCCGATCGAGGCTCTGCCGGTTCAGGTCGACCACCAGGGTGAAGTTCCCCACCCCGGCGGTGACCGGGTCGGCGATCGCCTCCCACACGTTGCCCTCGTCGAGCTCCGCGTCGCCGATGAGCGCCACGAACCGGGCTGGGGAGGTGGGTTCGAGGTGGCTGTCGATGTAGCGGCGGGTGACGGCCGAGAACAGTGGTGCCACCGCGCCGAGGCCGACCGAGCCGGTGGAGAAGTCGGCGACGTCGGGGTCCTTGGTGCGAGACGGGTACGCCTGGAGCCCGCCTCGCTGGCGCAGGGTCGTCAGCCATCTGCGGTCGAGCTCGCCGGTGAGGTACTTGATGGCGTGGTAGACGGGCGAGGCGTGGGGCTTGACCGCCACCTTGTCGTCACCGTCGATGTGTCCGAACCACAGGGCCGTCATGATCGACACCATCGACGCCGACGACGCCTGGTGGCCGCCGACCTTGATCTCGGTCTGCCCGCGGGAGTTCGCCGCGTCGACCATCCGGGTCGAGAGCCACAGCACGCGCTGAGCGACCTCGTCGAGGAGGCCGGGCTCGGGCGGACTCGTGGTCACCCCGCCGATCGTAGGTTCGCCGGTCGCTCGCCGCGCCGGGACTCGGTCAGGCTGGCGCGGCGCGGCGGCGGGAGCGTTTGGCCTCCTCCGCGATGCGGCTCTTCACCGCGGCGAACGAGCAGATGGGGCAGGTGGCGGTGTCGTGGCGGAGGGCGGGGCAGTACTCGCGACCGAAGTAGATGATCTGGAGGTGGCGGCGGTTCCACGTGTCCTTCGGGAAGACGGCCTTCAGGTCGCGCTCGGTGCGCTCGACGTTGTTGGCCGTCGACAGCCCCCATCGCCACGCCAGCCGGTGGATGTGCGTGTCGACGGGGAACGCCGGCACGTCGAACGCCTGGGCCATGACGACGCTCGCCGTCTTGTGGCCGACCCCGGCGAGGGATTCGAGGAAGTCCCAGTCGGGGATGACCTCGCCGCCGGCTTCGACGATCTGGCTCGCCGCGGTCCACAGGTTGCGGGCCTTGGTGGGCGCGAGCCCGATCTCGCGGATCAGCTCGAGGATGCGCTCGGGGCCGAGCTCGAGCATCTGCTCGGGCGTCGACGCCACGGCGAACAGCGCCGGGGTCACCTCGTTCACCTTCTTGTCGGTGGTCTGCGCCGACAGTGCGACCGCGACGAGCAGCGTGTACGGGTCGGTGTGGTCGAGGGGGATCGGAGGATCGGGGTACAGGTCGTCGAGGATCTCGCCGATCCGCTGGGCCTTCTCTGCGCGAC
>CAZBTQ010000195.1:0-5583 GCA_964494405.1 uncultured Iamiaceae bacterium | reverse complement strand
CATCGCTTGGCCGGCAGAGCTCTGGGGGCCCGACAGCAGGAGCCGCAGGTTCCCTCGAATGACATCGGCGAACGGCGGGAACGAGATGCCGACGGTGAAGCCGAAGTGGCGGGTGTAGAAGTCGACGCACTCGGCGACGTCGTCGACCAGGTAGCGCACGTTCACGATCTCGGCGTCAGCCATGGTGGTTCCTTTCCGGTGGGGTTCGGAGGTCGGCGAGCAAGAGCGCGACGCGGTCCTCGATCTCGTCGGCGACCGCTTCGAACGCGGGGTACGTCGCGTCGTCGCTGTCGCCCGAGGTCGCCGGATCGGCGATGCTCCAGTGGGCGGCGATCGGCTGCCCCGGGAACTCCGGGCAGATCTCGCGCACCTTGTCGCAGAGCGTGATCACCCTGTCGAACCGGTTGCGGGCGAACCGGGTGAGCGGCTTGGTGGGGCGGCCGGAGATGTCGATGCCGCGCTCCGCCAGGACCCGCACGGCGTTCGGATGCAGGGCCTTGGGATGACTGCCAGCGCTGCGTGCCTCGACGGCGCCTCCTGATCGGTGCTCGACGATGGCCTCGGCGATCTGCGAACGGGCGCTGTTGCCGGTGCACAGGAACAGCAGCCGCGGTCGAGCACCTCGCGGTGCGACATCGTCAGGGGGAGTTGGTGCGAGCGAGAGCGCGGGATGGAGCGACGGCCCGGTTCTGCCCAGCAGGTCCCGGCAGCGGAACAGATCGGCCCGGTAGTACACGTCGCGGCCGTCAGCAGAGCTACGGCGAGAGGTGACCAGCCCGGCGCGTCGGAGCTCCCCCAGGTGGTAGGAGACCAGGTTCTGTGGCTTGCCGACGAGGTCGACGAGCTCGCCGACGCGACGATCGCCATGACCGAGCTCGACGACCAGCTGCCATCGCAGCGGATCGCTGAGCAGCCCGAGGATCTCCGGCGGCTGCGACGCTCCCGCACCATGGCGAGCGGTCAAGGCGGATGCCATGCCGGGAACTATACATCACATTGGATTGATGTATCAAGTCCAATCGATGTACTACGGTGTCATCGCACGGTGATCAGCGGGCCAGTTCCACCAGGCGACCGAGCGTGGTCATCTGGTCTTCGACCTGGTCGGTCCAGGGGAATCCGGTGTTGAGGCGGAGGTGGTCCCGGAACCCGCCCGAGGCGGAGAACAGGGGCCCGGGGGCGATGTGGATGCCCTTTGCGGCGGCCCGCTCGTAGAGGTCGAGCGAGTCGAGGCCTGGCACCTGGACCCAGAGCACGTGCCCGCCGCGAGGGTCGGTGTGGCGGGTGTCCCCCGGGAAGGTGCGGGCCACGGCGTCGATCATCTGGCGCATCTGCTCGGCGTACAGGCGTCGGACCTTGCGCAGGTGGCGGTCGAAACCGCCGCTCTCGACGAAGCCCGCCATCGCCACCTGCGGAGCGGTGGGGCTGGCCTGGTTGACGACGAGCTTCAGGTGCTCGAAGTCGTTCTGGTAGCGGCCGGGGATGGCCCACCCGACGCGCAGTCCGGGCGAGACCGTCTTGGAGAACGAGCCGCAGTACAGGACCCGGCCCTCGGTGTCGTAGGCCTTGACGGCCCTGGGCCTGGGGCCGTCGAAGACGAGGTCGCCGTAGACGTCGTCTTCCACGAGGGGGACGTCGTGGGTGTCGAGGAGCGCGACCAGGGCTCGCTTGTCGTCGTCGGTCATGCACGACCCCGACGGGTTGGAGTAGTTCGAGACGATGGCAACCGCAGCGATGGGCTGGCGGGCCAGGACCTTGCCCAGGGCGGCGAGGTCGATGCCGCGGCGAGGGTGGGCGGGGACTTCCACGACGCGGAGGTCGAGCGATGACAGGACCTCGAGGAGGGCGTAGTAGGCCGGGCTCTCGATGGCGACGGTGTCGCCCGGGCGGGTGACGGCCCGGATGGAGAGGTACACGGCTTCCTTGGCGCCGCTGGTGACGACGATGTCGTCGGGGGACACGGCGTAGCCGGCGTCGAGCCCGTGCTGGGCCACGGCGCGGCGCAGCACCGGGCTCCCCGGGGGTGCGTCATAGGAGTGGCACACCGTCGGCTGGAGCCGCAGCGCCTGGGAGAGCAAGCGGTTCAGCGTGGGGATGGCCATCAGCTCTGGCCCTTGCACCGCGGCGCCGAGCGTTGGCCGCTGGGGGTTGCCGATGCCGAGGTTCAGCTTCATCGACAGGGCGGCATCGACCCGGCGGGCGCGCATGGGCGCCGTCGGGGGGCCGGGTTCGAGGCGCTCATCTCGGGTCTCGCGCTCGACGTAGTAGCCCGACCTCGGGCGGGAGCGGATGAGACCGCGCGTCTCGAGGAGCCGGCACGCTTCCACCGCGGTGGTGGCACTGACGCCGTGCTGCTCGCACAGCCGCCGGATCGACGGGATCCGCCCGCCCGCCGGGTGGACACCGTCTGCGATCTGGGCCGCGATGGTGTCGGCGAGCTGGACGTACAGGGGGCGCTCATCGGGGTCGAGGTGGGCGGGCACGATCAAAAGTGTAGGCCAGCACAGATCTGAGGAGAGACACCGATCTGGCGATCTGTGCTGGTCGACAAACCCACGTTCTGTGTATTACCAGGACGGCCCGGGGTTCGTACCGTGACCGGATGCCTGCGACCGAGCGCGACCTCGAGGTCGTGTGGGAGATCGAACCGCCGCTCAACGCGGAGGTGGCGCTCCTCCACGACCAGATCGAGTCGGCGGCCGTCGTGGCCACCAGGATCCTGGTCCCCGACAATCACACCGGGCGGGCGACGGTGTCGAGCATCGCGATCGCTCGGGAGGTCCGCGCCCGCGGGCTCCAGGCCACCGCGTGCCTGAACGCTCGGGACCGGAACCTCCTCGGGCTGCGCCGAGATCTGCTGACCTGCACCTTCGAGGGGGTGGAGGATCTGCTCCTGGTGTACGGCGACGAGCCTGACATCGGCAGCCGCGCCTCGGATCTCACCGTGCGGACGATGCTCGAGGAGTGCCGTCTCCAGGCCCCGGACCTGGGCGTGAGCGTGACCACACGCCTGCGACCGCTTCCGGCGTGGAAGCGCACCGCCGATCGCCTCTTCGTGCAGGTCTCGTACGACCTCGACGCCCTGTTGCGCTGGCGGGACCAGATCGCGTTCGACGGGCCGATCTACCCAGCGGTCATGGTCGTCCCGAGCGCGGCGATGGCCCGGCGCCTGGCCGCTCGCATCCCGGACCTGCGGGTGCCCGACGCGTGGCTCGACGCCATCGACGCCGATCCGACCGCTGGTGTGGAGATGGCGGCAGACCTCGTGGAACGCATTCGCGCCAGCGGCGCCTTCGAGGGCGTCCACGTCATCAGCGGCCGTCGCCACCGAGAAGCGGCTGCCCGCCTCCGATCGCGGCTGACCGCACCGACGGCCCAACACGCCTTGACCGTCTGAAACCACCGTTCCCGTCCCCCTCGCGGCCGACGCCGGTTGCGAGCTCCGCTTTCGAGGAGCACTGCCATGACCACGACCGCGAACCTCGGGTTTCCCCGGATCGGCGCCGCCCGCGAGCTGAAGTGGGCCGTCGAGGCGGCATGGCGCACGGGCACCTACGACGAGCTGCGGGCTACCGCGACTGAGCTGCGGGCCCGCCACTGGCAGGTGCAGGCCGATCGCGGCGTCGAGCGAATCCCTGTCGGTGACTTCTCGTACTACGACCACATGCTCGACGCCGCGCTGGCCGTGGGCGCGGTGCCGGCCCGCTTCGGCGGGGCGCCGTTCGATCCCGATGCCAGCGATGAGGGTCTGGCCCGCTACTTCGTGATGGCGCGGGGCGGTTCGCTCGACGGCGAGGATCGGGCGCCGCTCGAGATGACGAAGTGGTTCGACACCAACTACCACCAGCTCGTCCCCGAGCTCGATCCAGACCAGACCTTCGAAGCCCGGCCGGCACGGCTCATCGGGCACCTCGCCGAAGCCGTCGAGCGCCGCATCCCGGCGCGGGTGGTGCTCGTCGGACCACTGACGTTCCTCGCCCGGTCCAAGCGCACCGACGGCGGCGACCCGTTCGCGCTCGTCGACCGACTGCTCCCTGCCTATGTCGCGTTGGTCGGGGCCCTGCGCGACGCGGGCGCGACCGCGTTCCAGTTCGACGAGCCGCTGCTCGTCACCGACGTCCCCGACGCCGCGCTCGCCGCCTATCCCGGCGTGTTTGCGGCGCTCCGCGATGCAGCGGGACGCGCCGAGGTCACCCTCGCCACCTACTTCGGGCCCCTCGGCCCGACGACCGCGCTGGCCACCTCGCTACCCGTCGATGTGCTCCACATCGACCTGGTGCGCGGTGCAGGCCAGCTCGACGCGGTGCTCGCCGCTCGTCCCGACGGGTTGGCGCTGTCGCTCGGCGTCGTCGACGGCCGCAACCTGTGGCGCTCGGACCTCGAACCGCTGGCCGAGCAGATCCAGCAGGTGGTCGCGACGATCGGCTCGGAGGCCGTGCACTTCGCGCCGTCCTGCTCGCTGCTCCACCTCCCGGTCGAACTGTCACACGAAGAGGCGCTCGATCCGGAGCTGCGATCGTGGCTGTCGTTCGCGACCGAGCGCCTCGACGAGATCCACGTCCTCCGCGAGATCGTCGACGGCCGGGCCGACGCCGTGGCCGCCGAGCTCGACGCCAACCGTGCCGCCGCGACGTCCCGGCGGTCCTCGACGCGGGTCCATCGAACGGAGGTGGCCGAGCGGGTCGCTGCGATCACACCGGACATGGCCGCCCGGACCTCGCCCTACGCCGAGCGGCGGAAGCTCCAGGCGGACGCCCTCCACCTGCCGGCGTTCCCCACCACCACCATCGGCTCGTTCCCCCAGACCCGCGAGATCCGAGACCTGCGCCAGCGGTTCCGCCGCGCCGAGATCGACGCCGCCGCCTACGAGGCCGGCCTGCGCCAGGCGACCGAGGCGTGCATCCGCGAGCAGGAAGCCCTCGACCTCGACGTGCTGGTCCACGGCGAGTTCGAACGCACCGACATGGTGGAGTACTTCGGCGACCAGCTCGACGGCTTCTTCACCACCACCAACGGCTGGGTCCAGAGCTACGGCTCTCGCTGCGTGAAACCCCCGGTGCTGTACGGCGACATCGTGCGTCCAGCCCCGATGACCGTCGAGTGGACCGCGTACGCGGCCGGGCTCACCGACCGGCCGATGAAGGGCATGCTCACCGGACCGGTGACGATCCTGCAGTGGTCCTTCGTCCGCGACGACCAGCCCCGGGACGTGACCGCCCGCCAGCTGGCGATGGCCCTGCGTGACGAGGTCAGCGACCTGGTCGCGGCCGGGATCCCGATCGTGCAGATCGACGAGCCGGCGTTGCGTGAGGGCCTGCCGCTGCGTCACGCCGAGCAGTCCGCGTTCCTGGTCTGGGCCACCGAGTCGTTCCGCCTGGCCGCCGGGTCCGCGCCGGACCCGATCCAGATCCACACCCACATGTGCTACGCCGAGTTCGGCGAGATCATCGACGCGATCGTCGACCTCGACGCCGACGTGATCTCGATGGAGGCGTCGCGGTCGCAGATGGAACTGCTCGACGACTTCGTCACCCGCGAGTACCCGAACGAGATCGGCCCGGGCATCTGGGACATCCACTCGCC
>CAZBTQ010000194.1:0-5719 GCA_964494405.1 uncultured Iamiaceae bacterium | reverse complement strand
CGGCAGCGGGCGCCTCGGCAGCGGGCGCCTCGGCAGCGGGCGCCTCGGCAGCGGGGGCCTCGGCGTTGGTGGCGGCCTCGTCCTTGGCGGCAGCTTGATCCTTCGCCGCGGCGACGCGCGCCTCGCGCTCGGCGGCGGCGAGCGCAGCCTGGCGACGGGCTTCAGCCTGCTGGGCGGCGATCTCGTCCTCTTCGCGCAGGCTGCGCTGGGGGGTGGTGTCGCCGTGGGTGCGGGAACGGATGAACCGGCCCTCGGCGACGGCATCGGAGATGACGCGGCACATCAGGTCGCCGGAGCGGATGGCGTCGTCGTTGCCCGGGATGACGTACTGGATGATGTCGGGATCGCAGTTGGTGTCGACCACCGCGATGATCGGGATGCCGAGCTTGTTCGCCTCGGTGACCGCGATGTGCTCCTTCTTGGTGTCGAGCACGAAGATCGCCTCGGGCAGGCGCTCCATGTTGCGGATGCCACCCAGGTTGCGCTCGAGCTTCTCGAGCTCGCGGGAGATGAGCAGCGCTTCCTTCTTGGGCATCGCCTCGAACTCACCCGAGGCGCGCATGCGCTGGTACTCCTTCATCTTGCCGACGCGCTTGTTCATCGTCTCGAAGTTGGTGAGCATGCCGCCGAGCCAACGCTCGTTGATGTAGGGCATGCCGCACTTCTCGGCGTAGGACTGCACAGGGTCCTGAGCCTGCTTCTTGGTGCCCACGAACAACACCGTGCCGCCGTCGGCGATGAGGTCGCGGACGAAGGTGTAGGCGGTCTCGATCCGACCGAGCGTCTGCTGGAGGTCGATGATGTAGATGCCGTTGCGCTCACCGTGGATGAACCGCTTCATCTTCGGGTTCCAACGGCGGGTCTGGTGTCCGAAGTGGACGCCGGCCTCGAGCAGCTGCTTCATGGTCACGACGGGCGTGGTCATGGTGGTTCCTTCCATCGGTTGTCGGTGACCGCACCAGCGCCCGAGGGCGACCGTGGTTGGATGCGGCGTGAGTCGTGTGAGTGGACGCGGCGACGGTCGCCACCGCGCGGACCCGGGATCGGGCCGAGGAGTGAGTGTAGCGGTCGATCGCCCGAGGACCAGCCGACGCGGCGATCACCCAGCGACCGCCTCGCCCACCCACGTGGGAAGCTGCGAGAACGACTCGCCGATGGCGGCGACCGCGCCGATCCGGACGTGCGCCTCGTGCGTGCCCTCGGAGACCACGCCGTCGACCAGCGCATCCCAGACCGACTCGCAGGTGGGATCCATGCCGGCGAGGGCCAGCGCCAGCTCTCGGGTGGTCGACGCGTGGCCGGGGAGCTCGCCGTGGGCGGTGACGCCGGTGATCGGCAGGGTGACGTTGGTGGCACCTTCGAGCTCGGCGCGCGTATCGGGCACCACGAGGTCGCCGCGGGCGGCGAGGCTGAGGTAGGTGGGACCAGTCGGCAACCCGGTTCTCTCGAGGTCGACGATCAGCTCCGAGGCGAGCGCGAGGTCCTCGAGGTTCGACGCTCGGCTCGGGTCGACGGGCGCCCCGGTCAGCTCGTGGGCGCCCGCGAGGAGGATCAGGCCCTCTCCGGTGCCCGCGGCGACGAGTGCGGCGGTGGCCAGGTCGGACCCCTGGTGCGGTGTGCCCATCGTGGCGACGAGGCCCAGCGAGGCGATCACCTCGACGCCGCCGGGGCGCCGGCCCAGCTCGGCGAGCGCGAGGCGTAGGACGACGCCGCCCTGGGAGTGCCCGTAGAGGTCGATCGGCGTGCCCGGCGACGAGGCGGCCACCTCGATGAGCAGGTCGGCGAGGCGCTGTCCCCGGGCGGCGAGGTCGCTGGTGGAGTCCGCCACGCCGTACCCGGCGACGTCGAGCCGTGCGAGATCGGGTGACACCTCCATGGGCCCGCCGTCGAACGTTCCCGGGATGCGACCTCCCGCATAGCTGTAGCCGATGACGTCGCCGGGCGCGTAGCCGAGCTCGTCCACGTCAAGCGCACCCACCGACGCGTCCGACGACGTGGAGCCGAGCCCTCCCACGAGGACGGCGACCCGCCGTTCGTCTGGCTGGGGCGGCGCGACGTCGCTCGGCGTGCAGTGCGAGCGCTGGTGCCACCAGTCGATGCCCCGTTCGACGGTCCGCACCAACAGGTGGTGCGGACTCCACTCCTTGAGCGCCTCCCACAGCGGCGACTCCTGGCCTCGGGCGAGCGGGATCATGAGGTCGAAGACGACGATCGCGAGGACCGGGTTCGCAGCGAACGCGATCTCGCGGCTCACCCACAGCGCGAGGTCCAACAGGTCGGGCGCGACCGCCATGGCGTGGTCCCACAGGGAGCTCGCGGCACCGCCGAGGCGGTCGAAGATGCCGGGACCGCCCTCGAACGCGGTGAGGAGTGCGAGCGCCTGAACCTCGCGGGCCGTGCGCTCCCAGGTCGCACCCCCCACCGGGTTCTCCGGAACGAGGTGCACGGAACGCACCTCGGTGCCGAACAGCGCCGCGGGGTCGACGTAGGTGTCGCCCTCGCGCACACCGACGTGGAGCCGATCGGCCGCGGTGCCCACCACGTCACCGCCGGCCACCTCGTCGCCGATCGACACCGAGACCGACGCGAGGAACGAGTACGACGACTTGCGACCGTCGCGGTGGAGCACGGTGACGTGGAGGGCGTCGGCGACGGCACCGGCGAAGATGACCTCGCCGGAGGCCGCCGCATGCACCGGCTGACCCGGCGTCGTGTCGTACTCAAGGCCCCGGTTGCCGGCACCGTATGGCCCTGGAGGAGGTCGGAACCCGTCGACGACCGGAGCGTCGACAGGCGTGACGTAGCGGACGGGACCGTCCTCGGCCCCCGCTGGTACCGGCGAGAGGACGGTGGCGAGCACACCGACGACGAGGACGAGCGCCAGCACGCGTCCGACGTGCGATGACAGTCTCGCACGTCTGTTTCTTCCCGCTCTTGTCGCCGTCGGCGACAGGGCCGCTCGGGCCACGCCGAGCCGTTCGGCTCGGCTCTTCGATGTAGCACGCGACATGTGCACCACTCCCGCGATGGAAGGATCGACGGGGGAAGGTGCGGTCGGGGCCTGTGAGGACCACTCGACGAGATGCCCGGCTGCCGGCCTCAGCGGGGGGTGTTCGGGAACCTAGCCGCGAGAGGCGCGTTCCGACAGGGGTCGTCGCGGCGTCAGGCGAGCTCGCGCTGGGTGGCGGTCACGCGGGACCGCAGGTGCAGCACGGCCTTGGTGTGGATCTGGCACACCCGGCTCTCGGTGACCGACAGGACCTGGCCGATCTCGGCCAGCGTGAGGCCCTCGTAGTAGTAGAGCGTGAGCACGATCTTCTCGCGGTCGGGCATGCGGTTGATCGACTCGGCGAGGAGCTGGCGCATCTCTTCGACCTCGAAGGTGTCGACAGGCCCAGCGCGCTGGTCGGCGATCGTGTCGCCCAGCGTGAAGCTCTCGCGCTCGGAGCCGACGCCGACGTTGAGCGTCTCGTCGAGCGCGGCCAACCCGACGAAGGAGATCTGGCTGAGCCGCGTCTGGAGCTGGTCCTCGGTGAGGTCGAGCGCCTCGGACAGCTCGGCGTCGGTAGGCGGACGGTGGAGCTGGGACTCGAGCTTCGAGTAGGCGGCTTCCACCGCTCGGGCCTTGGCCCGCACCGATCGTGGCACCCAATCGATCGAGCGCAGCTCGTCCATGATCGCGCCCTTGATGCGCGAGATCGCGTAGGTCTCGAAGCGGAAGCCCCGCTCGGGGTCGAACTTCTCGATGGCGTCGATCAGCCCGAACACGCCGTAGCTGATGAGGTCGGCCTGCTCGACGTTCTGGGGCAGACCCACCGCCACGCGGCCCGCGACGAACTTCACGAGGGGCGAGTAGTGCAGGATCAACTGGTCGCGCGTGCTGCGGTGGGCGCCGGACTTGAAGTCGGCCCAGAGCTGCGCGATGTCGGCTGCGTCGTCCACGAGGGTCCTCATGCGCGGGGATGCGTGGCGTCGTGCACTCGCTGGAGGTGCTCGGTGCTCACGTGGGTGTAGATCTGCGTAGTCCCCACGTCGGCATGTCCGAGCAACTCTTGAACCGACCGGAGATCTGCTCCCCCGTCGAGCAGGTGGGTGGCGAAGGTGTGCCGCAGCGCGTGCGGGTGCGTGGGTGCGACAGCCCTCCGATCGATGATGCGACGTACGTCGCGCGGGCCGAGGCGACGGCCCCGAGCGTTCACGAACACCGCTCCCTCCGCATCGACCCCCGCCACCTGCATCTCGGCTCGCCCGGCCTCCAACCACGTCCGCAGCGCGGCGACCGACGGGGCGCTCAGCGGCACGCGGCGGCGTTTCTCTCCCTTGCCGGTGACCTCGACGACCGCCGTGTGCAGGTCGAGGTCGCCGATCGACAGGCTGCACAGCTCGGCGACCCGTAGGCCCGACCCGTACAGCAGCTCGAGGACCGCGACATCGCGGACATCGCGCGCCGTCGTCGGCTCGTGGTCTGAGCCCGACCCGAGGAGGGCGTCGAGCTCGTCGTCGCGGAGCACCCTCGGAAGCCGCCCGGTGCCAGACGGGGCCGACAGGCCGCTCGCGGGGTCGGCGGCGACGTGACCCCGCCGGGCGCACCAGGCGAAGTAGCGACGAAGCGACGACGCCTTGCGGGCCACGGTCCGACGTGAGTAGCGGCGCGTGTCGAGGTAGGCGAGGTAGCGCCGCAAGGTCCGACGGTCGACCGCCCCGGGCTCGTCGACGCCACCTCGCTCGGCCCACTCCCCGAACGCAGCGAGGTCGGCGAGGTAGGCGCGCGACGTCGCAGGCGAGACGTCGGTGAGACCGGCCGCGAAGTCGTCGAGGTGCCACGGCATCTCGCAACGGTAACGGCGACCCCTGTCGACACCTCGGACCATCGAACGCGACGACCGCACCCCTCATCGTCGATCGACCTGCTCGATGGACGATCCCCTGCGCACGATGCGCCCCCGCGCTTCGAGGTCGATGAGGCGCACCGACAGGTCGCCGAGCGACAGGCCGGCGTCGGCCGCCAACCGGTCGAGCGCCACGGGCTCCCAGCCGATGCGGTCGAGCAGCATCCTGTCGGTGTCGTCGAGGGAACGCTCCCTGCCGAGCTCCACCGCAGATGCCTCGCCCCCCGAGACGACGACCTCGTCGGCGACAGCGTCGTCGGGGAACAGACGGCCCTCGCCCACCTCGCAGGACGACAACGCGAGGTGGGTGAGCACGTCGTCCACCTCGCACGCCGGCGCCATTCCGTCGACGAGCAGCCGGTTCGACCCCGCCGCCGCCGGCACGTGGATCGAGCCGGGTACCGCCATGACCTGACGACCCCGGTCGATGGCCTCCTCGACCGTGGACAGCGCGCCACCCTTTGCGTGGGACTCGACGACGACGACCACGTCGGCGAGGGCGGCGATCAGCCGGTTGCGCGCCGGGAACCGCCACCTGGTGGGGGTACCGCCCAGCGCGATCTCCGACAGGAGCAGACCGTCGGACCCGACCCGCTCCCACAGGTCGACGTGCCGTCGCGGGTAGACGACGTCGAGCCCGGTTCCGACCACCCCGAGCGGCCTGGCGACCGACGGCCCGCCGCCATCGAGCGCCTCGAGCGCGCCTTGGTGGGCGGCACCGTCGATGCCGAGGGCCAGCCCGGACACGACCTGGACCCCGGCCTCGGCCAGTGCACTGCCCCACGCCCGCGCCGTGCGCCGGCCGCCGTTGGTGGCGCGACGGGTGCCGA
>CAZBTQ010000193.1:0-5724 GCA_964494405.1 uncultured Iamiaceae bacterium | reverse complement strand
TCACGTCACTGCAAGCGGAGCAGGTGCGAGCGATCTCGGTCTCGCGACTGATCTCCCGGCTTGGGAGCCTCGGTGCTGCCGATCGTCACGCACTGGACGAGACGGTGCGCAAGGTGTTGGCACTCTGACTCGCAGCGTCCCCGACGAGCTGCTGCCCGGCCGAGTAGCAGGAGGGACCGATCCCACAGCAACTCTGGCGTCGCGGTGGGACCGGTCCCCCGGTGGCTACTGGACTTCCCAGGAGTTGATCCGGTACTCACCGGTCTCATTGATCTGCACGACCGCCGTTGATCGGACGGCGGGCAACCCCTTGGTGGTCAACGTGGTGATCCGCACCGTTCGCTGCACCAGCGGGTTCTCGATGCCGATCGCGACCGTCAGCTCGTTCCCGCCAGCACCGGCGCCGTTGAGGGCGATGTCGGCTGCCAGCAAACCGCCGGTGGCGATCAGCCGTGTGCGGGCACACGGGTTGTCGACCTGCACCAAGCCCTGTGGGGTGGCGATGTAACCAGGGATCTGGACCACGACGTCATCGAGTTCAGGGACCGCCGCCATCGCGTCAGCAAGATCCTGCGGCGAAGAACCCGACGGGGTGTCGACGCAGAGGGCGTCGTCGTCGTCCTGACTGAGGTCGATGTGGACGATCGGATCCGGCACCTTCTCGGGCACCACGAACGGCACCCACGCCGTCGGAGCCGGCCCGGTCGGCAGTGGATCGGCCGGGTTGGGCGCCCACGTCAGCGTGCCAGTAGCCCACGAGCTGTCCGTGGGGTCGACCGTCGACGCATCGCCGTTGTAGTTCGTGGCCGTGACCTGGAACGAGTACGGCTGAACCGGGTCCACCAGCGGAACCGGGAGCGGGATCACGCACGACAGCGGAGCGACGGGCGGCGTGTACGCGTCGGGGTCGAAGTAGTCGGGCGCTGTCACCGTGCAACCGACGCTGCCGGTGGTCGGAGCGAGTGGGTCGGGGTCAGCGAGGTCGCGGTAGTGAACCGTGTACTCCTGCACCGGCGCGTTTCCGGACTGGTCGAGCGGCAGCGGGTCGAACGACACGACCACGCCGGTCTCGTGCGCGGTCACGTTGGTGATCGCGGGGCGGGCGGGTGTGCCCGCCAACGGGCGGGTGTTCGTTTGGCCAGACTTGCGAGTGATCGTCACGCTCTTGGTGACGGATTCGGACGGCTTGCCGTTGTCGGCGACGATCGAGAACGTCGTCTCGGTGCCCGCATTGTTGTGCGGAGACGCCAGTCCGGTAAACACGCACTCCAACGGCGGCACCGGGTCGCCAGGTGCCGGCGCGGTCCAGGTGCACGCTGCCGGGGAGGCGGGGCCGTTGGCGGTCACCGTGTAGCTCTGAATCGCAGCACCGTTCATGTCCTCGACCTCGGGGTGCTGCCAACGGATCACGACGGCGCCGGAGTTGTCGGTGTCCGCCGTCCGGTAGACGGCCGCGAACTGGACGTTGTTCACGAAGTCGTCGTCGAGGTACGGGGCGCTCGGTTCGTAGGTCAGCGCGGACGGCCTGTAGGCGGCACCCGTGTAGTCGTCGGTGTTGACGCCCACGTTGCTCGCTTGGGGGATCACCTGGTCTGGGTATTGGACGGGATCGAGCTCGTACGGCAGTTCGACGCCGCCGACTTGCGACAGCGGCACGCTGTTGAGGCCCGGGAGGTCGAGGTTCTGGAACGAGCTGTCGGTCGGGTCAATTCGACCGTTGACGGACGCAATCGACACGCCGTACGACCCGTAGCCGGCGACATCGAGCGGATGCACGTAGCGCTGGTTGAAACGGATCGTCGGGGTGACGTTGCCAGCCTGGTGGACCACCAGGCGACCGTTGGTGCCGGGGGTGGTCTGCGTCGCCGGCTTGCTGCCGAACACGAAGGTCGCGCCGAGACCCGACACCTCGTGCGAGCTCGGACCGCTGATGGCGTAGAACGCTGCTTCCTGGTCGGTGACGCATCCCTGGGCCGAGCCCATTCCGACGACCACATCGGCGTTGCCGGTGACGGTGACGGTGTCCTCGAAGTAGTAGATGCCCGAGGTGAAGAAGTAGTCGACGTCCTGGTCGAGCCACACCGGTTCCTTGTAGATGCCCGGGAAGAACACGCGGCACTCGCGGCCCTCCCGCCAGCTGTAGCCATCGGGCATCTTGTAGCTCCCGGTGCGCAGCTCGGTGCCGTGTGAGGGGAGGTTCGGCGCCCAGATGTGACGGGGCTGGACAAGCTTGGTGGCGACGTACTCAGCATCCGGTTCCGCGACCGCCGGATCCCACCACCGATCAATCGCCTCGGCGCCGGTCTCGTACACGTAGTACGTCGGATTGCCGTCACCGTCGGTCACCGGCGATCCGTCCTCATGGAGCCTCGGCACTGCCGTCATCCCGGCAGGGATCTTGGCGCCGGCCTTGGTGACGACCACGCCGAGGTGGAGGTCCTCGGACTCCTGCGCGCTCGCTTGGGCCAGCAAGTCGCAGTTGGTCGAGATGGCAATGTCGTTGATGGGGCTCCCGTCCTCATGGACCGGTGCACCGATCGCACCGCCGGTGACGGTCCCGCAGTGTTCGTACAGGCGCAGCGGATCGGCGAGCGCGACGCGCAGGCCGGCCTTCACCGCCTCCTGTCGTTTGGTCTTCGACACGACGACCGTGTTGGCCCTCATCGTGGTGACCGCGTAGTTGAGCGTGGGTACGACGATCAGCGCACCGATCACGACGAGTACCAGCACGAGCACGAGCACCGAGCCCTCGTCGGGCCGTGTCGCGCCCGTCCGCCGTGCATGCTGACGGGAAGACATCACGTCACCACCAGGGTGCATGACACGGCCTGGTTGGCCTTCACCCGGACCCGTACGCCCTCCCAGCCGAGGACCTTCTGACCGTTGGAGATCACGTCCACGGGCGACATCGGCACCTCGTTCGGTCCGGAGCGGCATGCCCACTTCGAGAAGTGGACCGTGGCGAGGTTGACGACGCCCTGCGGGACGATGTCGATGTAGCGGTCGAGGCCGTCCTTGAGGTTCATGTCGATCGTCACGATCTTCTGCACACCGTTGGTCGACACGGTGGTCCCGACCAACGCGTCCGGCACCGGCTGGGTGCCAGCAACGTCGTAGTACTCGGCTGCCTTGAGGAAGTTGATCGTGGTCGACACGTTCGGGCCGGTGGTCGAGCCCAGGCGGGTCTGGATGTTCACCGTGCCGCCGCACTGGCCGAGGGCGATCTTCTGGAGCGCCGGGCCGAGCGCCGCCCAGTCCGCCGCCTTGAACAGGTTGCCGTCGTCGAGGTTCTCGAACCCACCCTGGCCGTCGCTGCGGAACTCCTCGATCACGGGGCCACCGACGAGCCGACCAACGATGTCGGAGTTCACCGTCCGCTCGCCCCTGAGTTGATAGAAGGTGTTGCCACTTGCCGTGCTCCAGCTGCTTGGCGGACCGCCGTCCTCGACCTTCCACCCGTTGGTCTGATTCGCTTTGGTACTGGTGTTCTGCGCGGGGTTCTGGCGGTACATGTATTTGGAATCCGCGGTACCGTTCGGCTTGAAGCCGTCGACCGCGGCGCTGTAGGTGCTGAAGTTGTCGAGGCCCTGCCAGGAGGAGCCGCTGTTGGTCGACTGCTGCCAGGGACGGGTTGCGTCCGAGTTGTTGCGTATCGACTCCCACACAGGGGTGCTTCCGGTCACGAGGGGATTCGACTTGGTGATGTCGGGCCCGACGGCGACGCCGATCAACTTCACGGCGCCGCGGAACTCGGCCGCGATGGCCTCGGCCCGCTTGAACGCCCCGTTGCTGAAGTTGGTGGCCGAGTTGCCCCAGTGGTAGTTGTTGCCCGTGCCCCAGTTGCCCGGGGGCAGCGCCGTGTTCGGTGCCGTGTCCTGCTTGTACGTACCGCCGGTGAAGGCACGGTCACGATTCGGGACGCCGTCCGTGAAGAACACGACGCTGTTCGGCAACACGGATCCCGGCGAACCGTCCTTGTTGTAGAAGGTGCGGAACCAGGCGTCTTCCCAGTTGGTGTAGCCGGTGCCGCCCCCACCGCTCATCTCGATCTGGTCCTTGGCCAATTTCTTGACCTGGGAGACCTGGGTGGGGTCCGACATGTCCCAGTACTTGTGCCAGTTCGCCCCGTTGTCGCCGCCGAGTGAGCGAGCGAAGCTGTTGAACGGCACGATCATGAGCTGCACGGGCGTGCCATCGAGAGCTTCGATGAAGTCGACGACGCCTTGTTTCACCGCTTTCACACCGTCGGCCCCGAGCGATTGCGACTCGTCGACGATCAGGACGATCGGGCCACCGCAACGGCTGCGAGGCTGGACCAGGCTGGGCATCTGATACGCCGCCTTGGCCGGCAGGTTCCCACGGGTGGTGCCTCCAGCGGTGACGCTGATCGTGTTGGTCCCACCACCGTTCGCAGCGCCCGTGCCACCGCCATTGATCGTCACCACCACGCGCCGGGCGTTCTTGGCGTTCTCGGCGTCGGACATCTCCAGGCCGTCCTCGAACCGCAGCGGGTTCGTCACGTGGATCACCTCCGACGGCACGGCGTCACCGGGATGCCAGAGCGGCAGGCCGTCGGCGTCCAGCGGAACGGTGAGGCCGCGCAGCATCACATGTGACGTGCAGGTCCCGTCGATGCACTCGACTCGCGTCAGGCTGTAGGTGCCGTCGCCGCTCGCGGATGGCGCGAACAGGTAGGCCACCACCGTCGTCACGACGTCACTGGCGTCGCTGCCGACACGGTTGGTCCACGACAGCAAGAGCGCGGTCGAGCCGGTGGAGAAGTCCACGCCACCGCACACGGTGACGCCGCACGGCGTGACCACCGGGTTGGTCGACACCGACGACGCTGAGGCAAGGTCGGTCGGCAGCCACAGGTCGACGTTCTGCTCGGCCACGGCGACGTTGAGACGGCCCTCGGCGCTCTTGTAGGAGCCCAGCGATACGGAGATCGCGCCGGCGATCACCGTGACGAGCAACCCCATGATCGAGATCGTGATCAGCAGCTCGGGCAGGGTCATCCCCGAGTCGCGGCGTGCGCGTGCGGTTCTAGACATCGGACTTGACCACCTCAATGGTTCGACTGGCTTTTTGGTCGGGTGTCGTGATCGTGATGGTCACGAGTTGCACCTCGCCGTACTGGGGGACATCGAGCGAGCAGGCGCCGTCGTTCCAGGTGCCGGAGGCGTCGAGGTTGGGGTTGCCGGGGAGCGCCGCCGGCGGCACGTAGTGCTGCTCGCGCACCGTGACCTGGCCCGTGTAGTCGGCGCCCCACTGCAACTTCACGGCGGACATCACGTACTGCTCGTAATGCGGCACGTAGGTGCCACCCTGGGTGAAGCCGCACCCCTTCGGCGAACGGTTCACGCGATCGGCGGCATTCAACAGCACGGTCTGGATCTGGGCGGAGTGGCGAGCCGTCATCGAAGCCCTGATGCTTCCCTGCACCCCGGCAAGCACGCCGAGCACGACGATCGACATGAGCGCGATCGTGAGTGTCACCTCGATCAACGAGTAACCGTCTCGTCGCGCAACATCGCCGCGGTCGCGAAGCTCGCCAGCACGCTCACCGCCGTGCGCCTGTTTGTCGAGTCCAAATCTCATGCCGCTCCTTCATCGGCAGAAGAGGTTCGACCTTGAAGATCGAGAGGTCCTCGTGGTTCCGCCAGCCCCGCACGGTACGGACGCCACCGTCAGCGGTCGGCCCGCCGCGCGTCAGGGGAGTGC
>CAZBTQ010000192.1:0-5745 GCA_964494405.1 uncultured Iamiaceae bacterium | reverse complement strand
AGCCCGTGCTCGTCGAGGGCAAGGCCATCCAGATCCACCCGCTGGTGTGCACCGCGTTCAACGCCGACTTCGACGGCGACCAGATGGCGGTGCACCTGCCGCTGTCCGCCGAGGCGCAGGCCGAGGCCCGCATCCTGATGCTGTCGGCCAACAACGTGCTGTCGCCGGCGCACGGCCGTCCGCTCGTGACGCCCACCCAGGACATGGTGATCGGCGCCTTCTACCTCACCGAGCACGTCGCAGGTGCGCTCGGCGAGGGTCGCGCGTTCCGGACGCTGCACGAGATCGAGCAGGCCTACGAGGCCGGCGCGGTGTCGCTGCACGCCGAGATCCAGTGGCGCCACCCGCGCTACGCCTCGGTCGACGACCAGGGTCGACGCACCTACCTCACCACCACGGTGGGCCGGGTGATCTTCAACGAGACGCTGCCCGAGGACTTCGGCTTCGTCAACGACGTCGTCAAGAAGAAGCACATCGGCGAGATCGTCGACCGACTGGCCAACGAGTACCCGAAGGCCGACGTGGCCAGGTCGCTCGACGCCATCAAGGACCTGTGCTTCCGGTTCGCCGCCCAGTCGGGCCTCACGGTGTCGATCGACGACGTGAAGACCCCGCCGGAGAAGAAGGCGATCCTCGAGGCCCACGAGGCCGAGGCCGACAAGATCGAGGCCCAGTTCCGCCGGGGCATCATCACCGATGGTGAGCGCCGGCAGAAGGAGGTCGAGATCTGGAACGACGCCACCGATCAGGTGCGCGCCGCCATGGAGGTCGCCCTCCACGCCGACCACTTCAACCCCATCGACATGATGGTCGGCTCTGGTGCCCGAGGGAACATGGTCCAGGTCCGCCAGATCGCCGGCATGCGTGGCCTGGTGGCCAACCCCCGCGGCGACATGATCCCCCGCCCGATCAAGAGCAACTTCCGTGAGGGTCTGGCGATGCTCGAGTACTTCATCGCCACGCCTGGCGCACGGAAGGGCCTCGTCGACACCGCGCTGCGCACCGCCGACTCGGGCTACCTCACCCGTCGCCTCGTCGACGTCGCCCAGGAGCTCATCATCCGCTCCGAGGACTGCGGCACCGACGGTGATCCGGTGCGTGGGGTCTGGGTCGAGAACGTCGTCCCCGACACGGCCAACTCCCGCAGCTACCTCGAGACCCGCATCTTCGGCCGCACCACGGTCGGCGACATCAAGCTCGCCGACGGGACGAAGATCCCCGATGGCACCGAGATCGGCGACATCGAGCTCGAGGCGCTGCGCGACGATCCCGAGGTCGATCGCGTCCGCCTGCGGTCGGTCCTCACCTGCCGCGCCGACTTCGGCGTGTGCGCCAAGTGCTACGGGCGTTCGCTCGCCACCGGCAAGACGATCGAGCTCGGCGAGGCGGTCGGCGTCATCGCCGCCCAGTCGATCGGCGAGCCCGGCACGCAGCTCACCATGCGGACGTTCCACACCGGCGGCATCGCGGCCGGTGGCGACATCGCCGGCGGTCTGCCCCGAGTCGTCGAGCTGTTCGAGGCACGCAGCCCCAAGGGCAAGGCCACCCTCACCCGCATCTCGGGCGTGGTGCGCATCGCCGATGACGAGGGCAAGGGTCGCGTCGTCACCGTGGTCGGCGACGACGGTGCCGAGGACACCTACACGGTGCCCACGCTCGCCCGCCTAGAGGTCCGCGACGGCGACGAGGTCGATGCAGGCGACCCGCTGGTCGAAGGCCCGCGCGACCCCAAGGAGCTCATCGAGATCAAGGGCGTCCGCGAGACGCAGATGTACCTGGTCGAAGAGGTCCAGAAGGTCTACCGCGACCAGGGCGTGTCGATCGCTGACAAGCACATCGAGCTCATCGTCCGCCAGATGACCCGGCGGGTGGCCGTGCAGGAGCCGGGCGACTCCGAGTTCCTGCCCGGCGAGCGCGTCGACCAGAAGGTCTACGCCGACACGAACCGGATCCTGGTCACCGAGGGCAAGACCCCCGCCGAGGGCCGGCCCGAGCTGATGGGCATCACCAAGGCGTCGCTGGCCACCGACTCGTGGCTGTCGGCGGCGTCGTTCCAGGAGACCACCCGGGTGCTCACCGAGGCCGCCATCGAGTCCCGCTCGGACTCGCTGCTCGGGCTCAAGGAGAACATCATCATCGGCAAGCTCATCCCGGCGGGCACCGGCCTCGCGATCTACCGCGACATCGAGACCGAAGCCCCCGACTACGAGCCGATGAAGTACTACAGCAGCGACGGTGAGGAGAGCGACATCGCCGCCTTCCTCGCCGAGAGCGCCGAGAACCTCGAGCCCGCCGAGGGCGCCGAGGTGGTCGACCTCACCAGCGTCGACGAGCCGGCCAGCTAGATCGGCCTGTCGCCCAGCGACGCGCAGCACCAACCGAGCTGGCGGCCCCTCACTGGGAATCCGGTGAGGGGTTTGCCGGATTCCGGCCCGTCCCCGTAGGATGGACAGTCGGCTTGCGGCGCCTCCGCGCCTGCCGCCGCACCGTTCTTCCTGCCTCGCAGGTTCCTGCAGTCCCAGTTGTGTCCGCCCCCCACCGCTTCGGGGGCGCTCCCCACCCGTCACGCTTCGAGAGGTCGTTGTGCCCACCATCCAGCAGCTGGTCCGCAAGGGCCGCCAGTCCAAGCCCGTCAAGGGCACGACGCCGGCGCTCAAGGGCGCGCCCCAGCGTCGTGGTGTGTGCACCCGCGTCTACACCAACACCCCGAAGAAGCCGAACTCCGCCCTGCGCAAGGTCGCCCGAGTGCGGCTGTCCAGCGGCGTCGAGGTCACGGCCTACATCCCCGGTGAGGGCCACAACCTCCAGGAGCACTCCATCGTGCTCGTGCGCGGTGGCCGTGTGAAGGACCTGCCCGGCGTCCGCTACAAGATCATCCGCGGCACCCTCGACACCTCGGGTGTGCGCGACCGCAAGCAGGCCCGCAGCCGTTACGGCGCGAAGAAGGAAGGCTGAGATGCCCCGCAAGGGTCCCGCCCCCCGCCGCGAGCTCATGCCCGACCCGATCTACCGGTCGGTGCTCGTCACCCAGATCACCAACAAGGTGATGCAGCGCGGCAAGCGCTCCCTCGCCGAGCGCATCGTCTACGACGCGCTCACCATCGTCGAGCAGAAGACGGGTGCCGAGCCCACCGCGGCACTCAAGCGCGCGATCGACAACGTCCGGCCCCAGCTCGAGGTCAAGAGCCGGCGGGTCGGCGGTGCCACCTACCAGGTGCCCGTCGAGGTCCGGCCCAAGCGGGCGAACACCCTCGCCATCCGGTGGGTCATCGGCTACTCGCGCCAGCGGCGCGAGCGCACGATGGCCGAGCGCCTCGCCAACGAGATCCTCGACGCCAGCAACGGCATCGGGGCAGCGGTCAAGCGGCGCGAGGACGTCCACAAGATGGCCGAGTCCAACAAGGCGTTCGCCCACTACCGCTGGTAGTTCCACCACCTTCGGTCTGAGCGCGCCGCCGTGTCCCCGTTCGCCGTGGACACGGCGTCGCTGCGTTCGACCTCCGATCACACCCGCCCGCTCCCGACCTGAGTGACCCAAGCGAGCAGAGAGCCCCACGATGAACCAGCGAACCCACAGCCTCGACAAGACCCGCAACATCGGGATCATGGCCCACATCGACGCGGGCAAGACCACCACGACCGAGCGGATCCTCTACTACACGGGTCGCAGCTACAAGATCGGTGAGGTCCACGAGGGCGCCGCCACCATGGACTGGATGGTCCAGGAGCAAGAGCGCGGCATCACCATCACGTCGGCGGCCACCACCGCGATGTGGGACGACCACCGCATCAACATCATCGACACCCCCGGCCACGTCGACTTCACCGTCGAGGTCGAGCGCTCGCTGCGCGTCCTCGACGGCGCGGTCGCGGTGTTCGACGGTGTCGCCGGCGTCGAGCCCCAGTCCGAGACCGTGTGGCGCCAGGCCAACAAGTACGGCGTCCCCCGCATCTGCTTCGTCAACAAGCTCGACCGCCTCGGTGCCGACTTCTTCGCCGCCGAGGAGAGCATCCGCGACCGCCTCGGCGCCACCACGGCCGTCCTCCAGCTCCCGATCGGCGCCGAGGGCAACTTCGCCGGCGTCGTCGACCTCGTCGAGATGACCGGCATCGTCTGGCACGACGAGGAGCTCGGCGCGAAGTTCGACGTCGGCGAGATCCCCGACGAGCTGGCCGACCAGGCCGCCGAGTGGCGAGAGAAGCTCATCGACGTCGTGTCGTCGTTCGACGAGGAGATCCTCGAGAAGTACATCGGCGACGAGGAGATCACCGCCGCCGACCTCAAGCGCGCCATCCGCGCCGGCACCATCGCCAGCGAGATCGTCCCCGTCCTGCTCGGTTCTGCCTTCAAGAACAAGGGCGTGCAGCCGCTGCTCGACGCGGTCGTGGCGTACCTGCCCGCCCCGAGCGACCTCCCGCCGATCCAGGGCGTGAACCTCAGGGGCGACGAGACCCTCGAGCGCAAGGCGTCCGACGACGAGCCGTTCTCGGCGCTGGCGTTCAAGATCGTCGCCGACCCCCACGGCCGTCTCACGTACTTCCGCGTGTACTCGGGCATCCTCAACAAGGGCGACATGGTCCTCAACACCCGCACGGGCAAGAAGGAGCGCGTCGGCCGCATCGTCGAGATGCACGCCAACGACCGCGAGGACCAGGACCTGGTGTACGCCGGCCACATCGTGGCGGGTATCGGCCTGAAGGACACCCGCACCGGCGACACGCTCTGCGACGAGAAGGCGCCGATCGTGCTCGAGAAGCTCGAGTTCCCCGAGCCGGTCATCCAGCTCGCGGTCGAGCCCAAGACCAAGGCCGATCAGGACAAGCTGGCCAAGGCCCTGTACTCGCTGTCCGAAGAGGACCCGACCTTCCAGGTGCGCACCGACGAGGAGACCGGCCAGACCGTCATCTCCGGCATGGGCGAGCTGCACCTCGAGGTGCTCGTCGACCGCATGCTGCGCGAGTTCAACGTCGACGCATCGGTCGGCAAGCCCCAGGTCGCCTACCGCGAGACCATCACCGAGACGGTCGAGAAGTCGACCTACACCCACAAGAAGCAGACGGGTGGCTCCGGCCAGTTCGCCGAGGTCGAGATCACCCTCGAGCCCACCGGTCCCGGTGGCGGCTACGAGTTCGTCGACAAGATCAGCGGTGGCCGCATCCCCAAGGAGTACATCCCCTCGGTCGATGCCGGCGTCCAGGAGTCGCTCAGCGCGGGCGTCCTCGCCGGGTACCCCACCGTCGACGTGCGGGTCATCCTCACCGACGGCAAGTACCACGACGTCGACTCCTCGGAGATGGCGTTCAAGATCGCCGGCGTGATGGCCTTCAAGGAGGCCGCGCGCAAGGCCAAGCCCGTCCTGCTCGAGCCGATCATGGCCGTCGAGGTCAACAGCCCCGACGACTACCTCGGCGATGTCATGGGCGACCTCTCGTCGCGTCGTGGCAAGCTCGGCGGCAGCGAGCAGCGCGGCAACAGCCAGGTCATCACCGCCGAGGTTCCGCTCTCTGAGATGTTCGGTTACGCTACCGACCTGCGTTCGCGCACCCAGGGACGAGCTCAGTTCACCATGCAGTTCGACTCGTATCAGCAGATGCCCGCGTCGGTCCAAGAAGAGATCGTCGCCAGGGTGCGAGGCGAGTAGCCCCCTCCGCACCGTCTCACGCAACGTCCAGAAAGGTTTCCAGGACAGCCATGTCGAAAGAGAAGTTCGAGCGTACGAAGCCGCATGTGAATGTGGGGACCAT
>CAZBTQ010000191.1:2733-5778 GCA_964494405.1 uncultured Iamiaceae bacterium | reverse complement strand
CTCGTACGTGTACGGGCCTCCCTCGTCGGCGATCGTGTAGCCGGGGCCGGGGTCCGACGAGGTGTTCGTGTGCGGCGACCCGCTCTGGAGGATGTCGATGCTGGTGTTCGAGCGGAAGATCTCGATGTCGTCGTAGTAGTGGTAGCGGCTGAGGACGATGAAGTTGTTGGCCGTCTGCGGCGTGGTCTCGGTGTCGAGGGCGACGCGGATCTCGCCGGCGGTGGTGTCGAACACGGCCTCGTAGGTGGCGCCCGCGACCAGGCAGTCCTGCTGCGGGGCGTCGAACTCGAGGCGCTGCTCGGACGACCCGTCCTCGGCAGGGCAGTCGGCCTGCAACGCCGGATCGACCGTGGTGGGCGTCGCCTCCTCATCGGAGGTCTCGTCTGAGGTCTGGGCTGTCGTGTCGCTTGCCGACTCGTCGCCCTCGTCCCCGCCGTCGTCGCCGAGGAAGGTGCTGTACGCGAACGCCAGCGCGAGGACGAACGCGGTGATGCCGGCGATGGCGTACCAGGTCTTGCGCTGCTGCTTGCGACGCTCGGCGGCCTGGCGGGCCTCTCGGGCTGCGTGCTCGCGTTCCTTTTGACGTTGGCGCTTGTCGCTCGGCATGGCTCGGCACGCTAGCAACGCCTGTCGCGGTGCCGGACGCGCCCGCGGGAACACCCGCCGATCCCCGTCCGGGCGGTAGGCGCGGGACGGTAGCGTTCGACCCCGTGGCTCTCGTCGTCCAGAAGTTCGGTGGCACCTCCGTTGCCGACCCCGACCGCATCCGTGAGGTCGCCGACCACGTGGCGCGCACCCAGCGCCACGGGTTCGACGTCGTGCTCGTCGTCAGCGCCATGGGCAAGGAGACCGACGAGCTGCTGCGCATGGCCGCGGCCGTGTCGGACACCAGGCCTGGCCGCGAGATGGACATGCTCATCACCGCCGGCGAGCGCAAGGCCACCGCGCTGGTGTGCATGGCCCTCGCCGACCTCGGGGTGCCTGCCGAGTCCTTCACGGGCAGCCAGGCCGGGTTCATCACCGACAGCACCCACACGAACGCCAAGATCCTCGAGCTGCGGCCCGATCGGCTGAAGGAGTCGCTCGCCAACGGGCGGGTCCCCGTCGTCGGCGGCTCCCAGGGCGTGTCCACCAACCGCGACGTCACCTTCCTCGGTCGAGGAGGTTCGGACACCACCGCCGTCGCGCTGGCGTCGGCGTTGAACGCCGACAGCTGCGAGCTCTACACCGACGTGTCCGGCGTGTTCAACGCCGATCCCCGCGTCGTGCCCACCGCCCGGCGCCTCGACAGCATCAGCTTCGACGAGCTGCTCGAGATGACCGCCACCGGGTGCCCCAAGCCGGCCATGCGGTCGGTCGAGTTCGCGCGCCGCCACGGCGTCAAGCTGCACATCCGGTCCGCGTTCACGTGGGAGCCCGGCACCTGGGTCGTCGAGGAGGACCCCACCATGGAACACGCGATCATCTCCGCCGTCACACACGACGACTCCGAGGCCAAGATCACCGTCACCGGTCTGCCCGACGAGCCGGGGATCGCCGCCAGGCTGTTCCGCGCGCTCGCCGACGAGGACATCAACGTCGACGTCATCGTCCAGAACGTCGGGGCCGGCGGGGTCACCGACATCTCGTTCACGGCGCCACACGCCGAGGTCGACCGCGCCATGGGCGTGTTGCGGCCGCTGTGCGAGGGGATCGGCGGCGAGCACGAGATCACCGCCGACGATGGTGTCGGCCGGGTCAGCCTCACCGGCGCCGGCATGAAGTCGAACCCCGGCGTCGCCGCCACGATGTTCGAGGTGCTCTCCCAACACGGCATCAACATCGAGATGATCTCGACCTCGGCCATCCGCATCAGCTGCGTGGTGCGCCAGGACCGCCTCGAGGACGCGGTCGTCGCCCTTCACGAGGCCTTCGAGCTGGACAAGCCCTCGGTCATCTGACCAGCTCCGAGATACGCGAACCGCGATTCGCATACTCGCGAGTTTCGTAGCGGCGACAAACGCTTGCCGGCCGGATGGGTGCGGCCGGTACCGTTGGCCGGATGAAGATCGGAATCGTCGGAGCCACCGGTCAGGTCGGTGGGGTCATGCGCACGCTCCTCGTCGAGCGCGGCTTCCCCACCGATGACGTCAGGCTGTTCGCCTCGGCCCGCTCGGCGGGTCGCACCATCGAGTTCGACGGTCGGCCGATCACCGTCGAAGACGCTGCCACTGCCGACTACTCCGGCCTCGACATCGCGCTCTTCTCGGCCGGCGGTGCCACCTCCAAGGAGCTGGCGCCGAAGGTCGCCGCCGCGGGTGTCACCGTCATCGACAACTCGTCGGCCTGGCGGATGGATCCCGACGTCCCCCTCGTCGTGTCCGAGGTGAACCCCGAGGCGCTCGACTCGATCCCCAAGGGCATCGTCGCCAACCCCAACTGCACGACCATGGTCGCCATGCCGGTCCTCAAGGCGCTCGACGCCGAGGCCGGCCTGCGGTCGATGGTCGTCAGCACCTACCAGGCCGTGTCGGGCGCCGGCCTGTCCGGCGTCTCGGAGCTGGAGGACCAGGTCAACAAGGTGGGCGAGGGCTCCGCCGCGCTCACCTTCGACGGCTCGTCGGTGGAGTACCCCGAGGCGCACGTCTTCCACGGCCCGATCGCGTTCAACGTGCAGTCGATCGCCGGCAACCTCCTCGACGACGGCAGCGGGGAGACCGACGAGGAGCGCAAGCTCCGCAACGAGAGCCGCAAGATCCTCGGCCTCCCCGACCTCGTGGTCACCGGCACGTGCGTGCGGGTTCCCGTCTACACGGGCCACTCGCTGTCGATCGCCGCCGGCTTCGAGCGGGCGATCACGCCCGAGCGGGCTCGCGAGGTGCTCGACGGCGCGCCCGGTGTCGTGCTGTCCGACATGCCGACGCCGCTGCAGGCGGCCGGCGGCGACGTCACCTACGTCGGTCGCATCCGGCGTGACGAGGTGCTGCCCAACGGCATCGCCCTGTTCCTGTCGGGCGACAACCTCCGCAAGGGCGCCGCGCTCAACGCCGTCCAGATCGCCGAGCT
>CAZBTQ010000191.1:0-2633 GCA_964494405.1 uncultured Iamiaceae bacterium | reverse complement strand
CGCTACGGCGGGGTGTCGACGTAGCGCTGGGCAGCGTCCTCGAGGGACAGGCCGAGCTGGTTCGCCAGCGACGCCAACCAGGCCAACACGTCGCCCAGCTCGTGGAGCTGTTCGTCGACCGTGCCCTTGCGCACAGCCTGCGCCAGCTCGCCGACCTCCTCGGCCAGCCACGCCACCGTCGACGGGATGCCGCGCTCGCGGTCGCCGTCGCCGTAGAGGCGCTCCATCAGGTCCTGGAACTCGGCGATCTCCATCCGCCCGACGCTACGCCCGACAGCGCGCCCCGCCCGCCCTCACAGGAAGGAGCGCCGCTGCAACCAGCGCATGGCGAAGAAGCCCCACACCGGCGGGAGGTAGAACGACCAGACCCGGTAGATGATCACGGCGGCGAGGGCCGTCTCCTGGGGGACACCCGCGACGGTGAGCGCCGCGGTGAGCCCGGCTTCGGTGACCCCGATCCCGCCCGGGACCGGCAGGATCCCGGCGAACAGCGAGACGAGCGTGTTGGCCATGAGCACGTCGATGAACGCCACCTCCGCGCCCACGGCCTCGACGCACAGCGCCAGCGCGGCGGCGAACGCGACCTGCGACGCGATGTTGCCGCCGAAGAGGCGCACGACCTTCGCCGGGCGCCGCAGCACCCGCAGCGAGACGTAGGCCGGCTGAAGGCGTTCGTGGAGCCAGCGGCGCAACGCCGGTGCGAGCAGCAGCACCAGCGCGACGACCGCCGCCGCGCCGACGGCGACCCAGATGATCACCGTGCTGAGCTGCACGTCGGCGTCGAGCACGTCGAGCGACACCTCAGACGCGCCGGTCACCGCGACGAACAGGAGGATGGCGATCTGCACCGCGAAGCCGGCGGCGCTGTCGATCGCGCCGATGCTCACCGCGGTGGTCCGGTCGACGCCGACCTTCTGGAAGAACCTGATCGTGATGGCGAGCCGGCCGGCCGCGCTGGGCACCGCCAGGTTCACGTACGAGATGGCGAGCTGGAGCGCCGCGAGCGGGCCCATGGGCAGGTCGGTGAGCGATGCCCCCTGGGTGGAGATGGCCTGGAGGGGTCGAGGGAGCTGGGCGGCGACGAATGCCGCGATCAGCAGCGGCACCGAGGCGTCGACGAGGTCGTCCCACACGGCGGCCAGGTCGAGCGACCCGAGCCCCACGACGAGTGCGTAGCCCGCCAAGACGAGCAGCCCGGCCTGGAGCGCCGACCCCCAGGTGACTCGACGCAGCCGGATGAGGTCGGGGCGCTCGACCCCGGTCGCCGCGGTCACGCCTGCGGCGATCTCGTCGAGGAGGTCGTCGCCTCCCCCGGAGCGGGCACCCTTCGTGAGCAGGGCGGGCTGGAGGTAGGGGAGCAGGGCCGCGAGCCCGTCGTCGCCCAGCGCGCGGCGTGCCGACTCGACGGCGCGATCGATGCCGACCAGCGACGCGGTCAGCGCCAGGACCTGCATCTCGTCGGTGTGACGGTCGAGCGCCGTGACCGATGTGGTGGCGCCGGCCATGCGAACCAGGCACGGCCGGCCGTCGTCGGTCGTGCCGACGCTGCCGGCATCGAGCGATCCGTGCACGATGCCTGCCGCGTGCAGATCGTTCACCAACCGCCAGAGCGCGTCGAGATCGACCGCCCCATCAGATGCCGATGCGATGGCGCGGCCCACCGGACGCGTGACGAGGAGCGCGTCGTCGGTGCGCGCCATCCCCGCGGTGACCACCACAGGTACCTCCACCCCCGCCGCGCGGGCGAGGAGGGTCACGAACGCCTCCTGCTCCACCTGGTGCAGCCGACTCGACGTCGCCCGGTGCCCGTCGGGCCGGTACCAAGCCTGGCGCCAGAGCGTTGCCGCCACCGCGGTGTCGCGCGCGTCGCGCCCGCACACCGAGATGTCGAGCAGGCCGTCGGCGTCCTCAGCACGGACGAGGTACGTGCCGGCGATCTGGCCCTCTGCGGGCACGACGTCGTCGACGTCGACACCGAGGTCGCGCAGGCTGTCGCGGATCTGGCCCGCTGTCGGCACGCCACCGGGCGAGCCGAGGGCGACGAGCACGGCGCGCCCAGCGACGATGCCGACGAGGAGGCCGACGACCGCGCCAGACGGTCGCGTGGTCGCCATCGCCACCGCTCCGATGGCACCCGCCAGCAGCACGAGCTTGCTCGCGCGGCGCAGCGTGCGACCGAGGCTCGGGCCGAACGCGATGACGACCGCCGCCGCCACGCCCAGCTCCACCAGCGGGAAGTCGAGCGCACCGGTGGGGCGCAACACCGAGACGCCGGGCCAGGCGACGTCGGTCACCTCGCACACCACCCAGGTGATGCCGACCGCGAGCGCCGCCGCGACCACGCCGTCGCGCACGAGCGACAGGCGACCGTGGCTCAGCAGCGCCACCACGACCAGGCCCGCGGGCCAGAACGCGAGCAGGGTGAGGGCGGCGTCCCACACGGGCGTGAGGATCCCGGGTGCCCACGCAGCGAGGGCGTCGGCGAGGCCCCGGTCCACCGGGCCGGGGGAGGAGTCGTGGAGCGCGAGGAACAGGACGAGCACGGTGCTCGACACGCCCAGGACGAGGATGTCGTTCGCGCGTCGGCGGCGCGGCGCGTCGGCCGCGGAGGAGAAGAGCCGGATCCCCGGCTC
>CAZBTQ010000190.1:0-5804 GCA_964494405.1 uncultured Iamiaceae bacterium | reverse complement strand
AGCACAACCTCGACGTCATCAAGACCGCCGACTGGGTGATCGACCTCGGCCCCGAGGGCGGCAGCGGGGGAGGAACGATCGTGGTCGAGGGCACGCCGGAGTTCGTGGCCAACACCCCGTCGAGCTACACGGGCAAGTTCCTGGCTCCACTACTGTCGAGCATCTGACAAGCAGGCGCGACAAACGCTCAATCCTGACTTGGACCCGCCGATGGGTGGCTCTGAGGCCGCAGTGAGCTCAACGCTTGCTCAGCCATCGACATCGCGAGCGGAGGAGACGGATGGACTGGCGACTCAAGGCGGGGATGCAGGGAGTGATGAGTCTGTTGCCGCGCTCTTCCGAGCTCAATCGAGTGTTCCAGCGGCATGTCACGCGCTCGCTCGATGTAACGAGCGAGATGGTGGAGTCGAAGTGGAGCCAAACCCGCCAGCTTGTGGCGTTGTGGAGCGATCGTCGAGCGCTTGGTGGCAACTTCTCTGCGCTGGAGATCGGAACGGGCTGGCTTCCGATCGCGCCGTTGGCCTTGCGGGCAGCGGGAGCCGCGTCCGTCGTCACACTCGATGTTGAGAACCTACTGGCGGAAAGCGAGGTGAGACAGACCGTGCTGCTGGTCGCAGAGGGCATCGAGAACGAGCAACTGGCGTGCGATCGGCCAGACTTCGCCGTCGAGCTTCGTGCCGCGCTCCAGGCTGCTGGTGGGCCAGCGCGGACACTAGAAGCTTGCGGGGTCAAGGCGATCGTAGGAGATGCAACCTCGACAGCGCTGCCCTCTGGGTCAATCGACCTGTCCGTGAGCAACAACACGTTGGAGCACATTCCTTCGCCAATCTTGTCCGACATCTTCTCCGAGATGCTTCGACTGATGTCTCCAATTGGAGCCTCTGCTCATTTCATCGACCTTAAGGACCACTACGCGGGCTTTGACAGGTCAATCGGTGTGTACAACTTCCTCGCCTACGGCCATCGAAAGTGGCGCTGGTACAACAACTCGCTCCAGTATCAGAACCGACTGCGTGCGTCCGACTATCGCGAGCTTGCCAAGCGGGCAGGACTGGAGATCGCGGTTGAACTGGTCGAGCGCGAGGAGGCGACGGCGCTTCCGCCGAAGGGTGTCGCAACCATGTTCGACACGTACGACCTCGACGATCTTCTCGTACATTCTCAGTCACTCTTGCTGACCTCCTCAGCCGACTAGTTCGACCGCCGTATTGGGAAGTCGGACTGGCGATTGTTTCCGGAGAGGCTCAAGTTGGGTCGGTAACGTCGCCGTCGACAGGCGAGCTCGTGGCAGCACACGACGATCGAACTACATGCCAGGTCCCTCGCGACCCCTGTTGTCCGTCGGCTGACAAGCAGGCTCGACAACTGCTCAATCCTGTCGTCGGGTGGCCGATGGGGGGATGATGAACGGATGGCGCGCGTCTTCGCGATGGGTTCACCGGCGATGAGCCGTCTCGCGCGCCTCCTAGTGGTCGTGACGATCCCGGCGGTGGTGCTCGGGCTCAGCAAGGTCCACGCCGCGTACTGGGCGGCCAACTCCTACGACTTCACCAGCTCGTTCCGGCTTGGGTGGGCTGCGGCTTTCATCGGGCTCCTGTGGCTGTCGAGCTATGCGGTCGGGTTGCCCGCCTTGGTGCGTGGGCCTCGAGAGGCGTTCGTCGCGGCGGTCGTATCGATCAGCATCAGCGTGGCGGCAATCTCTGGGATCCAGCTGCTCACCGGCGACGCACTGCTGCCTCGCTTCGTCGTCTTTGGCTCGGCGCTGCTGTTGATCCCCATCCTCACGGTGCTCGGGATCGTGGGAGCGCGAGGACGTCGCCAGCGCGCCGAGCGCGACCGTGTGGTGTTCGTCGGAGGTCGAACCGAGGCAGCGCAGCTGCGCGACGATCTGCACCACGACGTCGAGCAGCCTGCCACCCTGCTCGCCGCCGTCGAGATGGACGACCTCGATCCGACAAGTGGCGTCACTCTGGCTCAGCGGGTGCACGACATCGACGCGAACCTCGTCGTGCTCGACGTGAGTGCCCAGGCCGACGAGGTCGTGGTCTCACAGGCTGCCGCCGTACACGAGACTGGCGTCCGGGTTCGGACGCTCTCGCTGTTCTACGAGCAGTGGCTAGGGAAGCTGCCGGTGACGGAGCTGGAGCGTGTGTCGCTGCTGTTCGACGTGGGCGAGGTACACCGCGCTCGATACGCCCGCATGAAGCGCGTGCTCGACGTGATTGCGGGTGCTCTGGGTTGCGTGGCCCTCGGCGTCGCCATGCCGATCATCGTCATCGGAAACCTCGTCGGCAACCGCGGCCCGCTCTTCTTCGCACAGCAGCGGGTCGGCAAGGGTGAACAGGAGTTCACCATCCACAAGTTCCGCACCATGCGCCCCGGATCGTCCGATGGTGAGTGGACGGGTGAGCACGATGACCGGATCACGCCGTTCGGGCAGATCTTGCGGCGCAGCCACCTCGACGAGCTGCCTCAGGTGGTCAACATCGTGAAGGGCGACCTGTCGCTGGTAGGTCCTCGCCCGGAGCAGCCGCGCTACGTACGTGAGCTGTCGGAGAAGCTGCCGTTCTACAACGTGCGCCACCTGGTCCGGCCGGGACTCACCGGCTGGGCGCAGGTCAAGTATGGGTACGCCGCCGATGAGCGGGACGCCTTGCAGAAGCTGCAGTACGAGTTCTTCTACCTGCGTCGTCAGAGCTTCCTGTTCGACGCCCGAATCGTCGTGCGTACGCTGCGCCACCTCGGTGCCGGGGGCGGACGTTGACGCTCCCGTTCGTCTCCGTTCTCACGCCTGTTCGCAACGAGGAAGCTGACATCCGAGGATGTGTGGAGGCCATCGCCGCGCAGAGCTACGACCACGACCACCTCGAGTTCCTGCTCATCGACGGCGACAGCGACGACGAGACGGTCGGTGTGGCTCGAACGACGGCGTCGGACGCAGGGCTGTGCATGCGGGTCGTGGCCAACCCGAGACGAACGGCGGCTCATGGTCTCAACGCAGGTGTCGAGGACGCTCGCGGCGAGATCATCGTTCGAGTCGACGCACGCTCGCGAATTTGCCGCGACCATGTCGCGCGTTGCGTCGAGCTCCTCACCGCCGACCGGGAACGTGGCGTCGTTGGAGGCGGTCAGCTTGCGGTCGCCAGAGCCCATGCGGGAATGGTGGAACGCGGCATCGCCCGCAGCCTTCGAAACCGCTACACGACCGGGTTCGCGCGATACCGACGAGGCGGCTCGCCTGGACCAGCAGACACGGTGTGGATGGGGGCATTCCATCGGGACGATGTTCTCAAGGCAGGCGGATGGCCGACCGAGCCGGCTCAGAACCAGGACTTTCGCCTCAACCAGGCGCTGCGATCGGGCGGCCAGACCGTGTGGTTCGATCCCTCTCTCACAGCCGACTACCTGCCGCGGCGGACGCTCGGTGAGCTGGCGCGCCAGTACCTTCGCTTCGGGCGTGCCAAGGGCACGATCTGGGCCTCCGGGGAACGTCCCAACGCCCGCCAGGTGGCGATCCTCGCTGTCCCGGTCGTAGGAGCGTCGATTGCCGTCGGCCTCGTCCGCCGGATCGGCATCACCCGGGGCCTCGCGGTGGCGCTGGGTCTAGCCGTCGCGCTCGAACATGCCGGCAGCGATGAATCTGCACCCTTGGCAGAACGCGTCGTGGCGCTCGGCGCGACCGCGGTCGCCGATGGGGCATGGCTAACCGGCGTGGCGAGCGGGTTCGCGGACACGTGGAGGCGCTGATCCGGGCCGGTCGGCGTATCAGCTGGGGAGTCGCTGATCAGGCGACAGCGAGCTTGACGAACATGCTGGGTCTTGCGCTCATCGCACGCGAGGTCGATGCGACCTCGTTCGGCGCGGTGTCCACGGCCTTCGTGATCGTTGCCATCGCCATGTCCGCTGAGCGGGGAATGTGGGGCGAGAGCCTTCTCATCCTGGTTGGCCATGGTCCCGAACGACGTCCTGACCTGGTGGCCACCGCGATGAGGGGGGCAGCGCTGCTCGGTGTGGTCCTCTCGTGCGCCCTGGTCGCCATCGCCGGGTTGGCGTCGGGGGACCTGGCGCCCGTTCTCGCGGTTGCAGGCCTGGGATTGCCGGTTGTTCTGGCCCAGGATGCAGGCCGCTTCGTCTTCTTCGCTCAACGGCGACCTCAGCTCGCGTTCGCCTCCGATCTCGTATGGCTGATCTGGACGATCGTTGCCCTGGTCATCGCGGCCAGCTTCGAGGCGGGTACCACTGCGATGCTCGGTCTCTACTTCGTAGGAGCTGTGCCCGCTCTGCTGGTCGTCGTGGTCTGGAAGGGTGACCGCGAGGGCCGGCCTGCCGTGCGGCGCTGGCTGGTTGACGAGCGCCACATTGTTGGTCCGCTCACAGGAGACGTCGTCGGAGGTCCAGGGTTCCGAGCTCTGGCGCTCGCGGCGGTGATCGCGCTCGTCGGGTTGGTCGAAGGCGGTGGCTTCCGGGGTGCGCAACTCTTGATGGGCCCGATCACAGTCCTCTCGCTTGCGGCGTCCCCAGTCTTCCTGTCCCGGATGTCTGGGGCGCCTGCCGACAGGATTCGGAAGGCTGTCGCTGGCCTCACCGCTGCCTTCGCCGTCGCGGGCGGCCTGTGGATGCTCGTCCTGCTGTTGCTCCCGGAGTCGGCGACCTCGACGGTGCTCGGCGATGCAGCGCGTGTCACTGCGATGCTGATCGTCCCTGTCGGGGTGTATCAGGTGGCGTCCGCGGTGAGCCTGTCCCCATTTCTCGGCCTTCGTGCAGAGAGAAGGACGGGCGTCGGGTTCCGGTTGCGCCTCGTCTCTGGTGTGCTCCTCGTCGCGGCCGCGTCAACGGGTGCGCTGGTGGGGGGTGCAGAGCTCGCCGCCTGGTCGATGACTGGTGTGGAGCTCGTGACGCTGTTCATCGGCTGGCGGTGGTTGACGAGCGGGGGGCGACCAGGCTCGCGAGTCACGAGTGTCCGAGCCGGTAAAGTTCGCGGCTCCTAGCAGTCGGCCAAGGCAGAGGATCGGGTCATGAGCATTCGCCGAAGTGTCGCCAGGTGGGCGCCCACCGGAGTCGTGGACATGTTGCGGCGAGCCGAGAAGGCGCTGCTGCCCGTGCGGTGGCGCTGTGCCGTCCTGGTCTCGTTGCCCTTGACCCGCGTGGCACCAGGCGCGCCGCGTCGACTACTGATCCGGGCCGTGCACATGATCTGGGGCAATCCCAGCTACTCGGCTTCCCTAGCTCTCTGCATCCGGCTGGACGAGCTTGCGGGCGATGCGACGCATGTCGTCGAGAGTGGGTCAGGTCTGACGTCCCTCTTGCTCAGGCGACGTCCAGGTCATCTCGTGGTCACGACTCTTGAGCACGATCGAGCCTGGGCCGACGCCATGACCCGTGCCTTACCGGCCAATCCGATGGCTGAGCTGCGATGCGTTCCGCTCGAAGAAGTCGCGCCCGGAGTGGCTTGGTACTCGCTCGATGATGATGTGATGTCGCGTGCGGACCTCGTGCTCTGCGATGGACCTCCTGCCGACACAACCCCGGGAGGACGTCGCGGCGTGGTAGATGCACTACGCGGCGGGACTGGGGACCGCCTCGTGGTTGTCGACGATGTTGACCGTACTGACGAGATGTCGATGCTCCAGGAGATGGTGGACCGACTCGACGCCAAGGTCCTCGAGATCGTCCGTAGCAGCAAGTCGTTCGCCATCGTCCGCCTGCCGGCCGGCGCTGGCTGACCAGCAGGCGTGCTGTCGCGGAGTGGGTTGGCGTCCCATGAAGTGGTGGAAGTGAGGGGCTGAGGTCCACCTGTTGGGTGG
>CAZBTQ010000189.1:0-5814 GCA_964494405.1 uncultured Iamiaceae bacterium | reverse complement strand
GCGCGGCCGCCGCGTGCGGTGGCGTCGACCTTGCAGGCCTACGTGTGGCGGCTGCGGCGCGTGCTCGAGCCGGAACGTCGGCCCCGCACGCCGGCCACCCGGCTCGTGACCCGCCCGGCCGGCTACGCCCTGCTGGTCGAACCCGGCGAGGTGGACGGTCATCGTCTCGCGGACGCAGTGGCGGCCGGCGAACGAGCGCTGGTGGCAGGTCGCTTCGCCGATGCCGAGCGCACGCTCACCGACGCCCTCCAGCTCCACCGTGGCCAGCCACATGCCGAGGTGGCCTCCGAGCCGTTCGCGCTCGGGCCGGTGGCGCGCCTCGAGGAGTTGCTCGTCGTCGCCGCGGAGCGGCGCATCGATGCGATGCTGGCGCAGGCGAACCACCGCGCCGCCGTTGCCGAATTGGACGGGCTGGTGATCGCCCACCCATGGCACGAGCGCTTCTGGGCACAGCTGATCGAAGCGCTCTATCGCACCCAGCGCCAAACCGACGCGCTCCGCGCGTTCCAGACGTGCCGGACGCGCTTGCGCGAAGAGCTCGGGGTGACTCCGAGCCCCCAGCTGCAGGCGATGGAGCGAGCGATCCTCGCGCACGAGGAGCTCCCGGCCCCCGAGCAGGCCCAGCCCGGCGCGGCCGCCACCCGACGGTCACCGCTGCCCGATACCTCGACGGAGACAGCCGACGACACCGCGGGCGTCGACCAGGTCGGCGTCGTCGGGCGCTCGGGAGAGCTTCGCGTCCTCGACGCATTGCTCGACTCGGCAGTGGTGGGCGACGCCGGGATCGTCTCGGTCGAAGGTGAGGCCGGCATCGGCAAGACCAGGCTGGCGCAGGAGGCGGTCGCACGCGCCGAACGCCGCGGGTTCAGCGTCGCGTGGGCCTCGTGCATGTACGGGGTCGGCGCCCCCTGCTCTGGCCGTGGGCCGAGGCGCTCGCCGGGCTCGACCCGATGCTCCCGCCGCCGCGGATCGACGCGGACGTCGAGCCGAGCGAAGCCCGCTGGCGACGCATGGCCGCGATGCTGGCTGCCCTCGAGGAAGCGTCCCGCCGCCAACCGACGCTCGTGGTGATCGACGACGTCCACTGGGCCGACCAGGCCTCGCTGCATGTGCTCGCCATGTGGGCCGCTCGTCGAACGCGCGGGCAGGCCGCGGTGCTCGTCACCGTGCGCCGACCGGGCGACGGCGCGAATCCGCCGATCGACGACCTGCTCGCGGACGCGGGCCGACGGCACGGAGTCCACCGCCTACGGCTCACCGGGCTCGGCGACACCGAGATCACGACGATCGTCGAGCGTCTCGCCGGCGGCCCCGCGCACGCCTCGGTCACCGCGGCGGTCGTGGACCGCAGCGACGGCAACCCGTTCCTGGCGGCCGAACTGGTGCGATCGTTCGCCTCCGAGATGCCGCTCGGCACCGAGCCGAGCCCGTCGCTCCTCCGGCGTGTCCCCGCGACCGTGCGCGAGGCCGTCGCCCGACGCCTGGCCCACTTGCCGGACATCACCCGCGAACTGCTCCGGCTCGCTGCGGTCATCGGCCCGGTGGTCGAGCGCGACGTGGTCCGTGCGGCAAGCGGCCTCGACGTCACCGACGTCGTCGCCGCGCTCGACGTGGCGGTCGTCTCGGGAATGTTGCGCGAGCTCGACACACCCGTCGGGTGGACGTTCACGCACTCGCTCGTCCAAGATGCTGTCCGCGCCGACCTCAGCCGGGGCGATCGCGCACGGCTGCACGGCGCGATCGCCGACGCGCTCGAGCGTGACCAGCCCTCGCCGCGCGGTCGCCACCTCGACGCGTTGGCGGTCCACCACGTGGAAGCGGCCGTGGTTCGACCGGCCGACGCAGCGATCGGATGGTCGACTCGTGCTGCGCTGGCAGCACGGGCCGAAGGGGGGTTCGATCGCGCCGTACGGTTCTGGGACGGCGCGTTGCGAGCACTGACGAGCTCATCCGAGGTCGAGCCGCGCCGACGATTCGACCTGCTGCTGGAGCTGGCACGTGACCAGCGGGCGATGGGTGACACCGCAGCGTTCGGCCACACGATCGGCCAGGCGTTCCGCGTGGCGCGCCGTCACGGCGATCGTCGGGGGATGGCGTCGGCCGCGGCGGAGCTCGGTTGGGTGAGTCTTTGGAACACCCGCCCGTACGGAACGATCGATGCCGAAGTGTGCGAGGAGCTGGCCGGCCTCGTCGAGGGTGAGCATGACCCCCACCTGGCATCGCGGCTCAACGGCGCGCTCGCCGTCGAGCTCTACTACGGCGACAGCGACCAACGCGCGCTGGCGGAGCGCCTTGCCGGCCGGGCGATCGACCTGGCTCGGGTGGTCGGCGACCCGGTGCTGCTCGGCCGCGCCCTGAACAACTACGTCCTCGCGACCTGGGCGCCGCATCGCCGGACGCAACGACTCGCCGCATGCGACGAGGCCTTGCGACACGCCGGGCGGGGACTCCCGCGTCACACCGAAGCGATCGCCCGCCTCCATCGGGCCAGCCTGTGCCTGCGACGCGCCGAGATCGACCGCGTCGACGCCGATCTGTCAGCGTGCTCGACCATCGTCAGTGGCGCTGTCGTGCCGGAGGTCGCCGCCCAGTTGACCTTCGCCAAGGCCGGCATGTGCATGCTCCGCGGCCAATGGTCCACCGCCAGGCGGCTCGCCGACGACGCCTACGAGCTCCACCATCGCAGCGGTGTGTGGGGGGCCGACTGGGCCCGAGCCGTGCAGCTCGTGTGCATCGGCCAGGCGGAGGGACGTGTCGGCGCCGTGGCCGAGGACGTCGTCCACATCGCCGAGAACGAGATCAACCTCCCGGCCCGGTCGACCGCTGTGCTCGCCGTCGCCTGCGCCGGCGATCTCCGCGAGGCTCGCCGGCTGGCCCGCCGGTGGGACTGGCGCGACGAGCCCGACGACTGGAGCTCCGACCACCGGACCGCCGATTGGGCCGAAGCCCACGCCCTTCTGCACAGCCCCGATCTGTCGGAGCTCTACGAACGGCTGCTGCCGTACGCCGGGTACCTGCGCGTGTCGGGTACCGCGGTCACGTGCCGGGGCTCGATGCACGGCGTGCTCGCCACCGTCGCCGCCGCGCTCGGCGACGAACGTGCCGCCGCCGGTCACCGCGCTGCCGCCGTCGCCGCCAATCGCGCCGCTGGCGCCGACTGGTGGGCCGATCACGCAGCCAGCGTCACGGACGCCTGACCCGAGGGGTGCCTTGACATTCGGGTGGCGGTCGGGCTCAGGCGCCGGCGAAGTAGCCGAACACATCGACGATGAGATGCACCCCTGCGTACGCGAACAGCTCGATCTTGCCGTCGGCACCGACCGGTACGACCGCCGCGTTCGCTCGGGTCTCGCCGGCCGCCTCAAGGTTGAGGTTCGAGGTCGCCGGCATCGGTGACCCCGACGGCCAGGCGGTGACGTAGTTCCACCCGTCAGACTGCGTACCCGTCAGGTTGATCACGACCGCCCCGATGCCGCTACCGGGCAGGCCACCCGCACCGGCGATCTGCACGGAGACGACGGCGCCGGCACCCGGCTTGGCACCGTGGTAGCCGAGCTGCACGGCCTCGCGGGTGTCGAGCACCCGCGCCGGGGTGACGGCTCGATACCCGGTCGGCAGGCATCCGGACCCTGCACCGGCATCGGTCACGACGACGGCGTCGATGTTCGGTCCCTTGTCGCCTTCGGTCAGGCTGCGGAACGTGAGCATCGTGGCCGTGTTGCAGTCGGGATCGGCGACGAACTCCTCGCGTCGCCAGCCGAGAGCGGCGTTGGTGCGACCGGTGGTGTCGAAGCTGAAGGTCCGACGTACGGCGCCGAAGGTGACCTCGAGCTGCTTCACCGCCGGAGCACCGTTGGGATTGCCCGAGAGGTGGAACGCGACCTTGTAGCGCCGGGTGCGGTCGGTCGGTACCAGCTGCTGCAGCAGCCCGGGCGTCCCGCCCGCGTTCCCGTTCAGATCGATGAAGTGCGTGCCGTCGAACGCCGTTCCCTGCTCGAAGCCGACGTGGTCGACGCTGCCGTGGGAGACGAGCCACGAACCGATGTTGGCGTCCTGGTAGGTGACGTACGTCGATGTGTCGATGATCGTGCCGGTCGTCTCGAAGCTGCCGTCGCGCAACAGGTTGTCCGGGAGGGTCTCGGCCGGCAGGGCCGGCTTCACCGGGATCCAGCCGAACAGGTCGACCAGCAGGTGCGTCCCGGTCTCGGTGAACAGCTTGATCTTGCCGTCGGTTCCGACAGGCACGATCGCGTGGTTGGCGATGGTCTGCCCCGCTGCCGACATGTTGAGCGTCGAGGTGTTGGGCCGCGCGACCTGCGACGGCCACACGGTGACGTATCCCGGCGCGAGCGCCTCGGTCGCCGTGACGTTGACGACGGCCGCGGCAACCCCTGTCGACGGGACCCCCTCTCTCCCGGCGACCGGCACCTCGACCTCGGCGCCCGGCCCGGGCATCGGACCCTGTCGTGTGTCGAGGATGCGCGTCGGCCCGCTGAGACGCAGCATCGAGCCGGTCGGGAACCACCCGAAGACGTCGACGATCACGTGCGCCGCGGCGTACGAGTAGATCTCGATCAGACCGTCGTCGCCGACGGGCACGATCGCCAGGTTGGCCGCGGTCGCTCCCGGTCGCTCGAAGTTCAGGTTCGACGTCCCCGGCTGGGGTGTTCCCGATGCCCATGCGGTCAGGTAGCCCCAGCCACCGACCTCGGTGGCGGTCAGGTTGACCAGGACCGCTGAGACACCGTCCCACGGCAGGCCGCCCTTCCCGGTGATCGGAACGCGTCGGCTGGTTCCCGCCTCGAGCTTCGGTCCGCCGGTCCTGGTGTCGAAGATGCGCACCGGTCCCACCGTGCGGTAGCCAGAGGAGGTGTCGGCCCGGGCGAGCGCGAGCGGTGCGCTGACGGCAGGATCGGCGAACGACAGGGTGCCGGTGAACCGGTCGTCGCCGAGGGTGCCGCTGGCCTCGAACCCGACGTGGGTCGTTGAGCGAAGGGTGAGCGTCCGGTCGGTGACGTAACCGTCGACGCGGCCGGAATCGACCAGCGCTCCCACGGCGGGGTCGCCGAGGAAGAGCACGCCGCGAACCGAGGTGCCGTCCTGGAAGAGGTTCATCCGTACGGCGAGGTGGCCTCCGCCCTGCGTGGCCTGACCGCTCCAGATTCCGGTCGCGTCGGGCGCTGTGGTCATCGCGTGATCCTCTCGGTGTCGGGCAGGTTCCTGTCGGGCAACACGACGTCGAGCAGGCCGCTGACGGCCGCACGGCCTTCGGCGAGCGCTCTGCCGACCCGCCCGTCGGGCAGGACCAACACGGCGCTGGGGGTGCCGACGACCCTGTAGCGGCCGGCAATGGTGCCGCCTTCGTCGACGAGTACGTCGGCGTACAGGACACTGCCGAACGCTCCGGCGACGTCCTCGCGCCGGCCATGACCGACAAGGGCCACGCGCCGGTCCGAGAACGGTGATTCGCGCAGGGCGAGCTCGTCGCCGAGCGCTACACAGGCGGCACAGGCCGGCTCGACGAACACCAGCACGAGGGGCAGGCCGCCGGAGAGCAGATCGTCGATCGACACCGCCGCCGAACGGAGGTCCGCGAGGGCGAAGCGGGGGGCGGCCGCGCCGGTCGGCAGGCCCGGCCGGCGGCGGGATTCGACCGGCGGGAGCTGCGGCGGCGAGATCGATGACGACATCTGGTGTTCGAGA
The DNA here is from genome assembly GCA_964494405.1 of uncultured Iamiaceae bacterium. Classification (GTDB taxonomy): domain Bacteria; phylum Actinomycetota; class Acidimicrobiia; order Acidimicrobiales; family SKKL01; genus Actinomarinicola. The sequence continues at coordinate 111 of CAZBTQ010000189.1, read as the reverse complement.
CGCTCCACGCGTTCGAGCAACCGACCGTTCTGGGCTACCAGATCGACCGCCAGCCTCACGCCGCACGCGAACGCGACGGCCGACACCCCGAGGGCCGCCATCGCCCAGATC
>CAZBTQ010000188.1:1690-5864 GCA_964494405.1 uncultured Iamiaceae bacterium | reverse complement strand
ATCGCGCCAGCGGGTTGGCGATCGCGTACCCAAGGCGATCGCGTGCCCAAGGCGCACGCTTGGGGACGATCGCGCCAGCGGGTTGGCGATCGCGTACCCAAGGCGATCCCTTGGGTACGATCGCGCCAGCGGGTTGGCGATCGCGTACCCAAGGGCGCGTGGTCGGGTTCGGCGGTGGGCTCGCCGGCCGGGTTGGAAGGCCGCCGAGGGGTGGGTCAGGCCCCGGTGCTGCGGCGGATGATGTTGAGGGCGCTGCCGGCGCGGAACCACTCGATCTGCTCGGGCGACAGCGTGTGGCGCAGCGTGATGTCGGTGGTGAAGCCGTCGTCGTGGTGGATGCGGCCCTGCACCGGCACGTCGGGCGCCAGATCGGCCAGGCCGAGCAGCGAGATCCGGTCGTCCTGGCCGACCTTGTCGTAGTCGGCGGGGTCGGCGAACGTGAAGGCCAGCACGCCCTGCTTCTTCAGGTTCGTCTCGGCGATGCGGGCGAACGAGCGGGTGATGACGGCGGCGGCGCCGCGGAAGCGGGGCTCCATCGCGGCGTGCTCGCGCGACGAGCCCTCGCCGTAGTTCTCGTCGCCGATGGCGATCCAGCCGATGCCCGCCTCGTCCCACCGCTTGGCGATCTCGGGGTACGGGCGGGTCTCGCCGTCGGTGAAGTCCTTGCCGGAGCCGACCTCGCCGGTGTACGCGTTGACCGCACCGGCGAACAGGTTGCCCGAGATGTTCTCGAGGTGGCCGCGGTACCTGAGCCACGGACCGGCCGCCGAGATGTGGTCGGTGGTGCACTTGCCCTGGGCCTTCATCAGCACGGGGAGCTCGACGACGTCGTTGCCGTCCCACGGTGCGAACGGCTCGAGGAGCTGGAGCCGGTCGGAGGTGGGGCTGACCTTGACCTCGATGGCCGAGGGATCGGCCGGTGGTGCGATGAACCCGCTCTCGCCAGGCGTGAAGCCCTGCTCGGGCAGCTCGATGCCGACGGGCACGCTGAGGCGGACCTCCTCACCGGCGTCGTTCGTGAGCGTGTCGGTGAGCGGGTTGAAGTCGAGCGTGCCGGCGATGGCGAGCGCGACGACCGTCTCGGGCGACGTGACGAAGGCGTACGTGGTCGACAGCCCGTCGTTGCGCTTGGGGAAGTTGCGGTTGTAACTGGTGACGATGGTGTTGACGTCGCCCTCCTGCACGTCCGAGCGGCTCCACTGACCGATGCAGGGGCCGCAGGCATTGGCGAGCACCGTGGCGCCGATGCGCTCGAAGTCGGCGAGCAGACCGTCGCGCTCGATGGTGGCGCGCACCTGCTCGGACCCGGGGGTGATCATCAGGTCGGTCCGGCAGGTGAGCCCCCGGGCGGCGGCCTCGCGGGCGATGGACGCGGCCCGCGTGATGTCCTCGTAGGACGAGTTGGTGCACGAGCCCACCAGGGCGTAGCTGATCTCGGTGGGCCAGCCGTTGAGCCGGGCGTCGGCGCCGACCCTGGAGACGGGCCGGGAGAGGTCGGGGGTGTGGGGGCCGTTGATCAGCGGCTCGAGCGTGTCGAGGTCGATCTCGATCACCTGGTCGTAGTACGCCTCGGGGTTCGCAAGCACGTCGTCGTCGGCCCTCAGGTGGTGGGCGACGGCGGTGGCCGCGTCGGCGACGTCCTCTCGGCCGGTGGACTTGAGGTACCGCGCCATCGCGTCGTCGTAGCCGAACAGCGAGGTGGTGGCGCCGATCTCGGCGCCCATGTTGCAGATGGTGGCCTTGCCGGTGGCGCTGATCGACTCTGCACCCGGGCCGAAGTACTCGACGATGGCGCCGGTGCCGCCCTTGACGGTGAGGATCCGAGCGACTTCGAGGATGATGTCCTTCGGGGCGGTCCACCCGTTCAGGTTGCCGGTGAGCTTCACGCCGATGGCCTTGGGCCAGCGGATGTTGAACGGGAAGCCGGTCATCACGTCGACTGCGTCGGCGCCACCCACGCCGATGGCCACCATGCCGAGGCCGCCCGCGTTGGGGGTGTGGCTGTCGGTACCGATCATCATCCCGCCGGGGAAGGCGTACTGCTCCAGCACGACCTGGTGGATGATGCCCGAGCCTGGCTTCCAGAAGCCGATGCCGTACTTGGCGGAGACCGACTCGAGGAAGTCGTAGACCTCCGCGTTGCCCTCCAGCGCGGCGAGCAGGTCGACCTTGCCGTCCTCCTTGGCCTGGATGAGGTGGTCGCAGTGGACGGTGGACGGGACGGCTGCCTCGGGCAGGCCGGCGGTCATGAACTGGAGGAGCGCCATCTGGGCGGTCGCGTCCTGCATGGCCACCCGGTCGGGCCGCAGATCGCTGTAGGAGACGCCTCGGTCGAGGCCGCCGGTCGCAGGGTCGTCGAGGTGGTTGATCAGGATCTTCTCGGCGAGGGTGAGCGGTCGCCCGAGGCGCTCGCGGCCGACGGCGAGGCGCTCGTCGAGCGTGGCGTAGACGCGCTGGATCAGGTCGATGGGCGTGTTGGCGGCGACGGCCATGGGGGAGTGCACCTCGTGTGGATGTGGCGGTGTGGATGGGAGGGTGGATGCGGCGTGGAGGGCATGGGCTTGCCCCCACGCTCGAACGATACAAGTATAGGACAAGTGAGGACCATCCGGTACCGCGAGATCGCGGACGACCTGCGAGAGCGCATCGTCGACGGTGAGTTCGCCGCGGGCCGGGTGCTGCCCAGCGAGGCCGAGCTGTCGGCCGCCCACTCGGTGAGCCGCGTCACCATCCGCAAGTCGCTCGAGGTGCTGCGCCAGGACGGCCTCGTCGACTCCCGCCAGGGCTTCGGCTGGTTCGTCGCGGTCGATCCGGTGAGCCAGTCGCTCGGTCGCCTCGGCACGATCGAGAGCCAGCTCACCGAGTCGGGTGCGTCGCCCGTCCGCAAGATCCTCGACTTCGGGTTCGTCAACGCGCCCAAGCGGGTGGCCGACGTGCTCGGCGCCGGGAGCGTGTTGCGCGTGCGGCGCGTCAACCTCGCCGACGGCCAGCCGTTCGCCCGCGTCACCGTGTGGTGCCCCGAGGCGCTCGGCGCGTCGTTGTCGCGCGCCGACGTCGAGCGGGCGTCGTTCTACGACCTCATCGACGTCGACCTCGGCGGTGCCACCCAGACCATCGGGGCGGGCGCGGCGTCGTCGTCGGACGCGACGGTGCTCCACGTACCCGACGGCTCGCCGGTGCTGGTGTGCAACCGGGTCACCCGCGACGCGGCGGGCACTCCGGTGCTCGTCAGCGAGCACGTCTTCCCCGCCCACCTCACCGAGTTCGTGGTCGAGCTGCCCCACGTCGCAGGATCGATCAGCCCCAGCGGCATGCGCCTGGTGGACTGAGTCCCGCACGCGTTCTGGCATACTTATTCGCATGCAGAACAGCGCAACATCGGTGCGGGTCTCCCGTCGGACCAGGGATGCAGTCCGGGCCTTGGCAGAGGCCGACGGCGTCACGCTCGACGAAGAGATCGAGCGTCTGGCTCGGTCTGAACGGCAACGACGAATCGGCGAGGCCCTTGCAGACGAGTCCACGACCTCACCCGAGGATCGGGCGTGGCTCGACCTGGGTGCGCACACCGTGGCCAGCGATGCGGGCCGGTGACGTCGTCCGGATCGACTTCGGCGTCCCGGCGGGAAGCGAGCCGGGCTTCGTGCGACCAGCGGTGGTCGTGACCGCCGATCTTGTCCTCCGTGCGCGTCCGAGGACGGTGCACGTGGTGCCGATCACCAGCAACGTGGGTCGTGGCCTACCGACGGAGGTTCCCGTCCTCGCTGGCGGCCTCGATCTGCCGTCGGTCGCTCAGTGCCACCTGTGCACTGTGGTGAGCACGGAACGGATCGTGGAAGACGAGCTCGGGGCGATCGGCCCCAGCGCGCTGGCTCAGGTGCGATCGCTCCTGGCCGACCTCCTCGACATCGGGTAGTCCCGAGTCGGTGTGGTTCAGTCGACTTGCGCCACTGCTCACCCCCCGTGGCCGCCCGCCGTCGCACGCAGAAGGAGATCGCCTGTCGCAGCTTGTCGGTGCGCTGCAGCCAGACGAAGTGGATCGACGGACCGAGTAGACGCTCGAAGACCCGCCGGTCGGCAGCTGCTTGGAGGGATGGGTGTCGTCGAGCGTTTTCGCAGAGGCGCCGATCTTCCCTGCCTGCCGAGCTCAGGCGGTGGCGACGCGGCGGGCCATGCC
>CAZBTQ010000188.1:0-1590 GCA_964494405.1 uncultured Iamiaceae bacterium | reverse complement strand
CGCCGATCTTCCCTGCCTGCCGAGCTCAGGCGGTGGCGACGCGGCGGGCCATGCCGGCGACGATGCGGCTGGTGCGGTCCCGCGGGACGACGTGCCAGATCTGCTCCTCGGTCGTGTCCCAGTCGGCGAGCAGCTCGGCGGTCCGGGCCGATCCTGTGAGCTCGGCGTGGCGTTCGAGGAGCCAGCGTGCATCGTCGAGCGCGACGACGTCGGGACGGACGGTCTCGACGAGGTCGTTGTTGAGACGGGCGGCCAGCCGTTCCAGCAGCGGGTCCCACACGAACGCCTGGCCGCCGGTCATCCCGGCGCCGAAGTTGAACCCGACCCGACCGATGACGACGACCGTGCCGCCGGTCATGTACTCGCATCCGTGGTCGCCGACGCCCTCGACCACGGCGATCGCGCCGGAGTTGCGGACCGCGAACCGTTCGCCGGCCGCGCCGGCGACGAACAGCTCGCCGCCGGTGGCGCCGTAGAGGCAGGTGTTGCCGACCAGCGCGGGGGTGTTGTCGACGTGGCAGTCCGCCGAGTGCGACACGTCGTCGTCGGGCGCACGCACGACGACGCGGCCGCCGCCCATGCCCTTGCCGACGTAGTCGTTGGCCTCGCCGTGGAGGTCGAGGTGGGTGCCGTGGGCGAGGAACGCGCCGAAGCTCTGGCCCGCGCTGCCGGTCAGGTGGACCGTCGCGGTGCCCCGGGGTCGCGTGCTGCCGAACTCCAGCCCGATCGCGCCGGCGAGCGCCGCTCCCACCGCCCGGTCGGCGTTGGTGATGGCGTACTCCAGCTCGATGTCGTCGCCGTCCCAGACCGGCCGGTAGGCATCGGCGAGGAGCTGATCGCCCAGCTGACCGCGCGGGTCCTGGATGGCGACGCGCTCGACGAAGTGGAGCGGTTCGTGGTCGCCTGCTGCCTGATGGAGCAGCGGCGACAGGTCGACCGCGTCGATGCGGTCGTTGCCGGTGGTGCGCTGGCGGAGCAGGTCGACGCGACCGACGGCCTCGTCCATGGAACGCAGACCGAGCGCGGCGAGGTGCCCTCGCGCCTCCTCGGCCACGAACATCAGGTAGGCGGCGACGCCTTCGGGCGTACCCGTGAAGTTCGCGCGCAGGTGCGGGCGCTGGGTGGCGACGCCCGGCTTGCAGGTGTCGCGGTGGCAGGCCCGCAACATGATGCAGCCCTCGGCGACCATCGCCGCGGTGCCGAACGAGTACTCGTCGGCGCCGAGCAGGGCGGCGACCACCACCTGGCGGCCGGTCTTGAAGCCACCGTCGACCCGCAGCTTCACCCGGGACCGCAGGCCGTTCTCGACCAGCGCCTGCTGGCAGTCGGCGAGGCCAAGCTCCCACGGCAGCCCGGCGTGCTTGATCGACGAGAGGGGACTGGCACCGGTGCCGCCGTTGGCGCCGCTGAGGTGCACGACGTCGGCGAGCGCCTTGACGCAGCCGGCCGCGATGGTGCCAACGCCTGCCTCCGCGACGAGCTTCACCGACACCTGAGCCGCGTTGACCTGCTTCAGGTCGTAGATGAGCTGGGCGAGGTCCTCGATCGAGTAGATGTCGTGGTGCGGGGGCGGGGAGATGAGCCCGACGC
>CAZBTQ010000187.1:0-5875 GCA_964494405.1 uncultured Iamiaceae bacterium | reverse complement strand
ACCTGTAGATTGCCGAGCACACCGCAGAGAGGAGTGTCGTGCAGTTCGTCTACGGGTTCGACCACGACCACGGGCGTCCGCCGATGGGGCTGACCGATCTGCTGGGTGGCAAGGGCGCGAACCTGGCGGAGATGGCGTCGGTGCTCGGCCTGCCCGTGCCTCCTGGCTTCACCATCACCACCGAGGCGTGCCGGGCGTACCTCGACGCCGACACGTGGCCCGAGGGCCTCGACGGCCAGGTGTCGGCAGCGGTTCGAACGCTCGAAGCGTCGGTGGGTCGCTCGATCGGTGGGGCGGCCGACCCGCTGCTCGTGTCGGTGCGGTCGGGCGCACGCCGTTCGATGCCCGGGATGATGGACACCGTCCTCGACCTGGGGTTGAACGACGACTCGGTGCTGGGGCTGGCGGCGGTCACCGGCGACCGCCGCTTCGCGTTCGACTCCTACCGGCGGTTCGTGCAGATGTTCGCCGAGGTCGTGCTCGACGTGCCCGACGACGAGGTCGACGACGTCATCGACGCCGCCTGTCGTGGCGCGGGCGTCGCCTCGGAGTCCGAGCTCGACGCCGACCAGCTCTCGGTCCTGACCGACGACCTGAAGGCGGTGGTGCAGGCGCACACCGGTGAGGCGTTCCCGCAGGACCCGGCCGTGCAGCTGCGCCTCGCCATCGACGCCGTGTTCCGGTCGTGGAACGCGCCCAGGGCGCGGGCCTACCGCGAGCGCGAGCGCATCGATCATCGGCTCGGCACCGCGGTGAACGTGCAGATGATGGTCTTCGGCAACCGCGACGAGCAGTCCGGGACGGGGGTCGGCTTCACGCGGGATCCCGCGACCGGTCGCGCGGGCGTGTACGGCGACTTCCTCGTGCAGGCGCAGGGCGAGGACGTGGTGGCGGGCACCCACCGGACCCGACCCCTCTCCGAGCTCCAGGACCACTTCCCCGACGTCTACGCCGAGCTGGTCGAGATCTTCCGCCAGCTCGAGACCCACTACCGGGACATGCTCGACACCGAGTTCACCATCGAGCAGGGACACCTGTGGATGCTCCAGACGCGGGTCGGAAAGCGCTCGGGTGCCGCGGCCGTCCGCTGCGCGGTCGCGATGGTCGATGACGAGCACATCCGCCTCAGCCGCGCCGAGGCGATCGGGCGGGTGACGGCCGAGCACCTCGACCAGATCCTCCACCCACAGCTCGGCGCCGTCGATCCCGAGCGCGTGCTCACCACGGGCTTGGGCGCGTCGCCAGGCGCGGCGGTCGGGCGGGTCTACACGACGGCCGACGATGCCGTCGCCGCCCACGAGCGCGGCGAGCAGGTGGTGCTCGTGCGGACCGAGACGTCGCCCGACGACATCCACGGCATGCAGGCGGCCGAGGGCGTGCTCACCGCACGCGGGGGCCTGGTGAGCCACGCCGCCGTGGTGGCCAGGGGTTGGGGCAAGCCCGCGGTCGTGGGCGCCGAGGCGGTGCAGGTGGCGGCCGACCACGTCACCGTCGGCGATCGCCGCATCGAGGTCGGCGACGTCATCTCCATCGACGGCACGAGCGGCGAGGTCATCCTGGGTGAGGTGGCGCTCGCCGAGGCGTCGGTTCCTGACGAGCTCGATGTCCTGCTCACGTGGGCGGACGAGATCCGCGGAAGCACGCTCGCGGTCAGGGCCAACGCCGACAACGGACAGGACGCCGCGGAGGCCCGCCGTCGCGGCGCGCAGGGCATCGGGCTGTGCCGCACCGAGCACATGTTCTTCGGTGATCGGCTCCCGGTCGTGCAGCGCATGATCCTGGCAACGGATCCCGACGAGGAGGCCGCGGCCCTCGACGACCTGCGCCGCGTCCAGACCGAGGACTTCATCGCGGTGCTCGAAGCGATGGACGGCCTCCCGGTGACGGTGAGGCTGCTCGATCCGCCTCTCCACGAGTTCCTTCCCGACCGCGAGGATCTGGTCCGCCGGGACGCGCTGGGCACGCTCGACGACGAGGGTCGAGCGTTGCTCGCCGCCACTGCGGCGTGGCGCGAGGTGAACCCGATGCTCGGCACCCGTGGGGTGCGCCTTGGGATCATCAAGCACGGCCTCTACCGGATGCAGGTCCGGGCCCTGCTCGACGCGGCGATCAGCCGTGTCGATGCGGGCGGCACCCCGATCGTCGAGATCATGGTCCCGCTGGTGGTGGGCCGTCCCGAGGTCGACGCGGTGCGCGCCTGGGTCGACGACGAGATCGCCGCGGCTCGGCAGCGGGCAGGACACGCCCTCGCGGTGCACGTCGGCACCATGATCGAGACGCCGCGCGCCGCCTTGGTGGCTGGGGAGATCGCCGAGTCGGCCGAGTTCTTCAGCTTCGGCACCAACGACCTCACCCAGATGACGTTCGGGTTCAGCCGCGACGACGTCGAGGCCAAGGTCATGCCCACCTACCTGCGCCGCGGTCTGCTGTCGGTCGACCCGTTCGACACGATCGACGTCGCCGCGGTGGGGGAGCTCGTTTCGCTCGCGACGAGCCGGGGGCGAGCGACTCGACCCGGCCTGCCGATCGGGGTCTGCGGTGAGCACGGCGGAGATCCAGCATCGATCGCCTTCTTCGTCGACGTCGGCGTCGACTACGTGTCGTGCTCGCCCTTCCGCGTGCCGGTCGCGCGCCTCGCAGGGGCCCAGGCCGTGCTGGCCCGCGACCGGACCGAGGCTGCGCAGTAGTGGGCATCCTCGACGACGACGTCGCACGGGTCCGCGAGGCGTCGGACATCGTGGCGATCGTGTCCCAGTACACCCAGCTGAAGCGGGTCGGACGCAGGTTCACGGGCCTGTGCCCCTTCCACTCCGAGAAGTCGCCGTCGTTCTCGGTCAACGGCGAGCAGGGGCTGTACTACTGCTTCGGATGCCAGGCCAAGGGCGACACGATCACCTTCGTGCGCGAGATCGAGCACCTCGACTTCGTCGGTGCCGTCGAGCTGCTCGCCGGCAAGGCCGGCATCACGCTGCGCTACACCGACCAGAACGAGTCCGAGAGCCGCCGCCGCAAGGCCCGGCTGATCGAGGTCATGGAGCGGGCGGTCGACTGGTACCACGAGCGTCTGATGACCGGGCCCGACGCCGGCCCGGCGCGCAGCTACCTGCGCTCGCGCGGGTTCACGCGCGAGAGCGTCGAGCGGTACCGCCTGGGCTGGGCACCTGACGACTGGGACCAGCTCGTGTCGACGCTCAAGGTCTCCGACGAGGTCCTCACCGACACGGGACTCGGGATGAAGAACCGACGGGGTCGCCAGCAGGACTCGTTCCGCGGACGCGTGCTCTTCCCCATCTTCGACGTGTCGGGTGAGCCGGTCGCGATCGGGGGTCGGATCCTGCCCGGCGCCGAGGGCCCCAAGTACATCAACTCGCACGAGACGCCCATCTACACGAAGGGCCGGGTGCTCTATGGCCTCAACTGGGCGAAGTCCGAGATCGTCAACGCCGATCAGGTGATCATCTGTGAGGGGTACACCGACGTGATCGCGTTTGCCGAGGCGGGGCTCGGACGAGCCGTCGCCACGTGCGGCACTGCACTCACCGAGTCCCACGTGCAGGTGCTGCGGAAGTACGCGCGCCACGTCGTGCTCGCGTTCGACGCCGACAACGCGGGGCAGGCCGCGGCCGAGCGCTTCTACGAGTGGGAGCGCCGGTACGAGATCCAGGTGGAGGTGGCCGATCTGCCGCGGGGGGTCGACCCCGCCGACCTGGCGCGCACCGACCCGTCGGCGCTCGAGGCCGCCATCTCCGAGTCGAAGCCGTTCCTCGGCTTTCGACTGGATCGCGCGCTCGGTGCCGTCGACCTGTCGAGCCCCGAGAGCCGGGCACGCGGTGCCGGTGCGGCGCTCGCGGTCATCGCCGAGCACCCAGAGGAGACGGTGCGCGACCCGTACCTCCACCTGGTGGCCGACCGCTGCCGCATCGACGTGGTGACCTTGCGCAACGAGCTGGCGCAGGTGCTGCGTCGCTCCGAGTCGGACAACACCGAGCGTCTGCTCCGTCGGATCGCGCCGCCGTCGGACCAGCGGCGCGGCGGGCCCGAGACCGAGGCGCTGCGGCTGGCGATCCACCGCGGCGACGAGATCGTCGATCAGCTCGACCCGTGGTTGTTCGCCGACCCGGTCATCGGCGACGCGATCGCGGCCGTCCGCGCACACGGCGGCGTCAGGGCGGCGCTCGCCGAGGTCGACCCCGTGACGGCCGACGTGTTGCAGCGTGCCGTCCAGCAGGAGTCCGAGGCCGATCCGGGCGACGTCGTGGGCCTGTTGGTCAACGCGTCGGCGCAACGGGCGTTGCGGGCCTTCGAGGTCGAGGCGCGCCAATCCGACGATCCCCTCCAGTACTCGGACATCATCGGCTGGCTCCGCAGCAGGATCCTCGAGATGCGCGACGAGCACGCGGCGTCGGAGGCGCAGACGGCGTTGCTAGATTGGCTCGGGGTCCAGGCCAGAGGGGAGTCATGAACGAGAGCACTCAGATGACCTCCCCGTGGGCCGAGGTCCCGGTCGCGGACCTCCTCCGCCTCACCGAGGAGGGTCGTGCCAGCGGGACGCTCTCGAGCGACGACGTGATGGCGGTCTTCAAGGACGTCGATCCGACTCCGGACACCATCATCGCCATACGCGATCACTTCGCCGCGCAGGGCATCACGATCGACGAGCGCGTCGAACCGTTGCCCGCCGATGTCCTGCCCCCGGCGGCCCCTGACCTGGTGGCCGAGCTACCCGACGCCGACGACGACCCACGCGCGGCCCGCGTGGCAGCACGCATGGCTGCACGGCCCACGCGGGCCATCCGGGTCCCGGTCGACTCCGGCGGCGGCAGCTCGGACTCGGTCCGCCTCTACCTCAAGGAGATCGGCCGGGTGCCGTTGTTGACGGGCCCCGAGGAGGTCTCGCTCGCCAAGCGCATCGAGGCCGGCACGCTCGCTGCCGAGCGACTTCTCGCCGCCGAGGACCCCGACCACCCCGACCACGTCGACGAGCTCGACCCAGTCGCGCGCCGCCAGCTGGTGCGCACGGTGAAGGACGGCGACAACGCGCGCCAGGCGCTCACCCAGGCCAACCTCCGCCTCGTGGTGTCGATCGCCAAGCGCTACGTCGGGCGGGGGATGCTCATCCTCGACCTCATCCAGGAGGGCAACCTGGGCCTGATGCGTGCGGTCGAGAAGTTCGACTACACGAAGGGCTTCAAGTTCTCGACCTACGCCACGTGGTGGATCCGCCAGGCCATCACCCGTGCCATCGCCGACCAGGCGCGCACCATCCGCATCCCGGTCCACATGGTCGAGTCGATCAACAAGGTCCACCGCGTGCAGCGCCAGATGCTCCAGGACCTCGAGCGTGAGCCCACCATCGACGAGCTGGCCGACGAGGTCGACATGACCCCGCAGCGGGTGCGCGAGATCATGCAGATCTCCCAGGATCCGCTGTCGTTGAACTCGCCCGTGGGGGAGGAGGAGGACTCGAACCTCGGCGACTTCATCGAGGACCTCCAGGCCGACGCCCCCGCCGAGATCGCGGCTCGACGGATGCTCAACGAGGCCGTGCTCGCGGCGCTCGGCGAGCTCAACGAGCGCGAGCAGCAGGTGGTGCGGCTCCGGTTCGGGATCGAAGACGGGCAGTCCCGCACCCTCGAGGAGGTCGGCCGCGAGTTCGGCGTCACCCGTGAGCGCATCCGCCAGATCGAGTCGAAGACCCTCGCCAAGCTGCGCCACCCCCACCGCAGCCAGAAGCTGCGCGACTACCTCGACGGCGAGTAGTCCGTGGGTCCGCCGGCTGCGCTGGCCCTCGGCGCGTTCGGGTACGTGTCGTGCCTGCGCGACCTCCTGGAGGAGGGCGCGCCTACTTGGCGGCGCGGGTGCGGCGCAGGAGCGG
>CAZBTQ010000186.1:1426-5911 GCA_964494405.1 uncultured Iamiaceae bacterium | reverse complement strand
AGACCCTCGGGGGGTCGACGGCGATGCGGAGGCGTCCAGGAGGGCGGTCGACGGCGGCGAGGGCGTCGCACAAGGCCTCGTGGTCGGGCGCCCGCAGCAGCCAGCGCCCGTCGGCCGGCCCGAGCACCTCGATACCCGGCGGCGTCCCGAGCCGAGCGATGTACTCCGGCGCCGACGGCCCCGAGATCTCGCAGTAGGCGACGACCGGCGGCGCCATCAGCTCCACGCGCCGAGCACGCTCGGCCCGGGTGAAGCGCGCCGGGTCGGCGGTGAGGACGGCCTGGATGACGTCGTGGTGCGGGATGCGGGTCTGCACCACGACCCGGCCACCCTCGCCTCGACGTCCGACGATCCGCGCCGCCCGCGCCAGCAGGCCCATCGCCTCCTCCGCCGCGCGGTAGCGGGGCGCCAGCAGCTCCTGGTCGAGGTCGAGGAACACCACGCGATCGGCGCTCGGCACCTGGTGGAGCACCGCCTCGGTGCCGATGTACACCCGGGCGTCCGGCAACTCGCCCGCGGTGTCGCCGGTGACCTCGACGACCGGCTCGCCGACCAGCGCCTCCAGCTCCTCGCGAGCGCGGGTGACCCCGACCCGCAGGTTCTTCTGGGCGGTGGCGCCACACTGCTGGCAGACCTGCGGGCGCTCGGTGGCGCAGCGGCGACAGCGCAGCCGACCCGCATCGACCTGTTCGACCGACGCTCCGCACGCATCGCAGCTGGCGAGCTCGCCGCACGAGACGCACGCCAGCAGCCGGGCCCGGCCCTTGCGGTTGAGGACGCACACGACCCGGCCCGGCACCCGGAGGTGCGCGACGAGCGACTCTGACCACAGCGGACCGCGAGCGGGGTCCTCCTTGCGTCGGTCGATGACGTCGAGGATCGGCCACCCGGCTCGCTCGGCCGTACGGGACGGCTCGATGAGCACCCCCGCATCGAGGGCCTCCAGCGACGGGCACGGCGACACGAGCACGCACGGCACCCCAGCGCGCTTCGCCCGCTCGATCGCGACATCACGCGCGTGCCAGGTCGGGGTGCGCTCCTCCTGCCACACCTCGTCGTGCTCGTCGAACACGACGACGGCCGCCAGGTCGGGCGCAGGTGACCAGGCTGCGGCCCGCGCCCCCACGACGGTGCGACCCGATGCCGCGCTCGCCCAGTCGCGGGGATGTACCGCCACCTCGACGTTCGACCGTCGGAGCCGGACCGCCAGGGCGCGCGCCTGGCCGACCGACGGCGCGAGGAGCAGCGCCTGGCCGCGTCCCGCGGCAGCCAGCGCGACAAGGAAGCGGTCAGCCGTCGGCGGCAGGCGCAGCACCGAGACGGAATGGTCGAACGCGGCGCGCACCGCGTCGTCGAGCACCACCGGCGGCGGAACGTCCCTCCGAGGCGCGGCGGGCAGGCCCGACACCACCGTCGGCGGAGCGGCCGTGGCCAGGAACGACGCGCGTCGCCCCGCCCACCGCCAGGCCGCCCAGCCGGCCAGGTCGATCAGGTCGGCCGACGGCCCGAACCCGCTGCGCTTCGCGATCGGTTGGAGCTCGACGCCGGGGGTCGGCTCGACGGCGTCCGCGACGACCCAGCCCCCGACCCGTCGACCGTGCAGCGAGATGCGCACGACGTCGCCGAGGGCGAGGTCGTCCATGGCGTCGGGGACGAGGTAGTCGAACTCCCTGTCGATGGCCGCGACGTCGGGCAGGACCCGCACGACCCGCCGCGACGGGTCGGGCACGACCTACAGCCCGAGGGCGGACTTCAGCGCGTCGACGCGATCGGTGCGCTCCCACGGGAACGAGTCGCCCTCGCGCCCGAAGTGCCCGTACGCCGCGGTCTGCCGGTAGATCGGCCGGCGCAGGTCGAGGTCGCGCAGGATCGCGGCCGGGCGGAGGTCGAAGACCTCGCGGACGGCCTGGGAGATCTTCTCCTCGTCGACGGTGTTGGTGCCGAAGGTCTCGACGAGCAGGGAGATCGGATGTGCAACGCCGATGGCATAGGCCACCTGCACCTCGCACTTGGCGGCCGCGCCGGCAGCCACCACGTTCTTGGCGACCCAGCGCGCCGCGTAGGCGGCCGAACGGTCGACCTTCGACGGGTCCTTGCCCGAGAAGGCGCCACCGCCGTGACGACCCATGCCGCCGTAGGTGTCGACGATGATCTTGCGGCCGGTCAGGCCGGCGTCGCCGACGGGCCCTCCGATGACGAAGCGGCCGGTCGGGTTGACGTAGACCTCGTAGTCGTCGTCGGCGAACTGTTCGGGGATGACCGGGCGGATGACCTGGTCGATGAGGTCGGGGCGGATCATCGAGTCGCGGTCGATGCCGTCGTCGTGCTGGGTGGAGATGAGCACGGCCCGCAACCGGACGGGCTTTCCGCCCTCGTAGTCGAAGGTGACCTGCGTCTTGCCGTCGGGACGGAGGTACGGCACGGTGCCGGCCCGCCGCACCTCGGTGAGGCGCTCGGCCATGCGGTGGGCGACGTGGATCGGCAGGGGCATGAGCACGTCGGTCTCGTCGCAGGCGAAGCCGAACATCATCCCCTGGTCGCCCGCACCCTGCTGGTTGAGGATCTCCTCGCCGCTGGTGCCGGATCGGACCTCCTCGGAGGAGTCGACGCCCTGGGCGATGTCGGCCGACTGCTCGTCGATGGTGACCATGACGCCGCAGGTGTTGCCGTCGAAGCCGTAGGACTCACGGTTGTACCCGATGTCGTTGATGGTCCGACGCACGACCGACGGGATGTCGACGTAGGCCTCGGTGGTGATCTCGCCGGCGACGATGGCCAGGCCGGTGGTCACGAGGGTCTCGCACGCCACCCGGCTCGACGGGTCCTGCTCGAGGAGGGCGTCGAGGATGGAGTCGGAGATCTGGTCGGCCATCTTGTCGGGATGGCCCTCGGTCACCGATTCCGAGGTGAAGGTGAAGTCGGACATCGTGCTCCTGTCGGGTGAAACGGTCGGGGGGAGAGAGGGTCAGTGCGATCGGTCGGCGCGGTGGGCGACGATGGCGTCGAACACCGCTCGGGCGACGGTGCGCTTGTCGGTCAGCGGGACATCATGGCGCACGCCGTCGGCTCCGAGGATCACCACGGAGTTGGTGTCGTGCTCGAAGCCCGCGCCCTCGTCGCCGACGTCGTTGGCGACGATGAGGTCGAGCCCCTTGCCGTCGAGCTTCGCCTTGGCGTTGTCGAGCACATCGTCGGTCTCGGCCGCGAACCCGACCAGCACCTGGCCGGCAGGCTTCGAGGCCCCGAGGTCGACGAGGAAGTCGTGGGTGCGCACGAGCGGGATCGAGGTCAGGCCGTCCGCCTTCTTGATCTTGCGGTCGGCCACCTCGGCTGGCCGGAAGTCGGCGACGGCAGCCGCCATGACGACGACGTCCTGTCCGGCCGAGCGGGGCACGACCGCCGCCTGCATCTCCGCCGCGGAGCCCACCTCGACCACCTCGGCGACCCCCGGCGGGACCGGGCGGTCGACGGTGGTGACCAGCGTGACGGTCGCGCCGCGATGGGCCGCTTCGGCGGCGAGGGCGTACCCCTGCTTGCCGGACGAGCGGTTGGTGATGACGCGCACGCTGTCGACGGCCTCGCGGGTGCCGCCGGCGGTGACGAGCACCTTCCAGCCCGACAGGTCGTTCGGGCCGAGCACCCGCTCGACTGCGGCGACGATCGTCGCCGGCTCGGCGAGACGACCGGCACCGACGTCGCCACCGGCGAGCCGTCCCTCCTCGGGCGGCACGATGTGCACGCCCCGCGACGCCAGCACGCCGAGGTTCTCCTGCACCGCGGGGTGCTCCCACATCTCGGTGTGCATGGCGGGGCACACGACCACCGGCGCGCGGGTGGCGAGCAGGGTGGCCGTGAGCAGGTCCTCGGACCGACCGGTGCGCAGGTCGGAGATGAGCCGTGCCGTCGCCGGTGCGACCAGCACGAGGTCGGCGGCCTGGCCGAGACGGGTGTGCGGGATGGGTGATTCCTCGTCCCACAACGACGTCTGCACGGGCTCTGAGGCCAGCGCGGAGAAGGTGGCCTCGCCGACGAAGAGGCGGGCGCCGTCGGTCATGACCGGGCTGACGAACGCGCCCGCGTCGACGAGTCGGCGGCAGACCTCGACCGCCTTGTAGGCGGCGATGCCCCCGGTGACGCCGAGGACGATGCGACGCCCCTGCAGCACGGAGGGACCTGCCTACTCGGTGGCCTCGGCGTCGGCCTCGGCCTCGTCTGCGTCGGGGTCGATGTCGTGGGCCACGATCTTGTCGGCCGCGATCTCCTCGAACGCGATCGACAGCGGCTTGCGTGCCACCGAGGTGACCTGCGGCGGGATCATGGCACCGAGCCCCTCGCCGAGCTGCCCGTAGTAGGCGTTGATCTGGCGGGCTCGCATGGATCCCAGCGTCACCAGCCGGAACTTCGACCCGGCACGCTCGAGGAGGTCCTCGACGCGGGGGTTCATCATCGAGTCGTGCTGGGTTGACATGGGTGACTCCAAGGGGG
>CAZBTQ010000186.1:0-1326 GCA_964494405.1 uncultured Iamiaceae bacterium | reverse complement strand
ACGGTTCCCTTGCCGACCCCGCCGGGGCCGGAGATCACGACGATGATCGGACGGCCCTCGCGCTAGTTGTACGGCGAGGGGAACTCGGCCAGCAGTGCCTTGCGCTGCTGCTCGCCGAGACCACGGATGCGGCGACTGTCGGCGATGCCGATCTCCTCCATCGCTCGCCGGGCCTTCACCTTGCCGACACCGGGGAGCGATTCGAGCACCGACAGCACCTTCGTCTTGGCGATGACCTCGTTGCCCTCGGCCTGCGCCAGCAACTCGCCCAAGCTCAGCGAACCCATCTTGAGTCGCTCCTTGAGCTCGGCTCGGGCCCGCCGGACCTCGCCGGCCTTGGCCAGTGCCGCCTGGCGTTGCTCGTCGGTCAGCGGAGGAGGCTGGGTCATGGGAGCGAGCGTAGCCCTGCACCCGCACGAGGTGGGTGAGCGCGATGCGGCACGCAATCGGCTCTCGACCACCGCCCCGCCCTCGGTATGGTCCGACGATGCCTCGCATCCACCCGCCACGCGAGGTGCTCGACGCCTTCGATGTCGACGGCGAGGACCTCGTTCCGTTGCCGGGCGGCCAGGAACGGAGCTGGCGTGCCGGCGACGTCGTGCTCAAGCCCGTCAACGATCCGACGGAGGCGGAGTGGGTTGCCGAGGTCCTGAGCGAGCTGCCCGAGGCCGGCTTCCGCGTCAGCAGGCCGACGCGCTCCCGCCACGGTCGCTGGATCGAGCACGGCTGGTCGGTCGGACGGATCGTCGACGGCGTCCACGACCACGGCGTGGAGCGCTGGCCCGAGGTGCTCGACACGTGCCGCGCGTTCCACTCGGCCCTGGCCGCGATCGATCCGCCGGCGTTCGTGCACGCTCGAACCGACCCATGGTCGATCGGTGACCGGGCGGCCTGGGGCACGGACGAGATCGTCGTCCACGAGGCGCTGCGTCCGCTGGTGGAGCGGCTTCGCGCCGCCCTGGCGCCGATCGTGCTCGATGCGCAGGTGATCCACGGCGACCTTGCGGGCAACGTCCTGTACGCACCGGGGCTGGCGCCCGCGGTCATCGACTTCTGTCCCTACGTGCGACCGGCCGACCACGCGCTCGCGATCGTCGTGAACGACGCGGTCGCCTGGTTCGGCGCGCCGTGGTCGATCGCCGACCACGTCTCGGATGTCGCACACCTCCCCCAGCTCCTCCGGCGCGCCGCGATCTACCGCTTGGTCACCTCCGACCGCATGGTTGCCGCCGGACGTCGCGACGACCTCAGCGCCGAGGTGGCCGCACACGCACGCGTCGCCGACCTGGCCGACGCGCTCGAGTGACCGTCGCCGACGGGTGTCAC
>CAZBTQ010000185.1:0-5914 GCA_964494405.1 uncultured Iamiaceae bacterium | reverse complement strand
CTCACCCCCACCAGCGACGGGGAACAGGCAGCTGATCACCTCGGTGCGCCACTCGGGCACCTCCTCGGCGATGTGGCGGATCTGCGCGAGCTCGTCGTTGTCGATGACCGGGTGCTCGAAGAACAGCTGGTGGCACGAGTCGGGGCCCGGCTGGAGCAGGTTGCCCTTCGGCCCGAGGTAGTCGCTCATCGCGGTGACGAGCTCTTCGCGGATCGCATCGAGCGGCGGGTTCGTGACCTGGGCGAACAGCTGGCTGAAGTAGTCGAAGAGCAGGCGGGGACGCGACGACAGGACCGCGAGCGGCGTGTCGGTGCCCATCGAGCCGATCGGCTCGGCGCCGGTGCGCGCCATCGGCTCGAGGATGACCTTGATCTCCTCGGACGTGTAGCCGAACGTCTGCTGCTTCTGGACGACGCTCAGGTGCGAGGTGATCTCGTGGCGGCGCTCGGGCAGCTCGGCCAGCTCGACCCGGCTCTGGGCGAGCCAGTCGGCGTACGGCTGTGCCGCGGCGAGCTCGGCCTTGATCTCGTCGTCGCCGACGATGCGCCCGCGGGCGGTGTCGACGAGGAACATCCGGCCGGGCTGGAGGCGACCCTTCTGCACGATGTCGGCGGGGGCGACGTCGAGGACGCCGACCTCCGACGCCATGATCACGAGGTCGTCGGCGGTGACCCAGTAGCGGGAGGGGCGCAGGCCGTTGCGGTCGAGGACCGCACCGATCATCGAGCCGTCGGTGAACGCGATCGACGCCGGACCGTCCCACGGCTCCATGATCGACGCGTGGAACGCGTAGAAGGCGCGCAGCGCGTCGTCCATCGACTCGTGGCGCTCCCACGCCTCGGGGATCATCGCGAGCACGGCGTGGGGCAGCGAGTAGCCGCCCATGTGCAGCAGCTCGAGCACCTCGTCGAAGCTGGCAGAGTCCGACCCGCCGGGGGTGCAGATCGGGAAGATCCGGTCGAGGTCGCCGGGCAGGTGCGCCGACGCGAGCAGCGACTCCCGGGCCCGCATCCAGTTGCGGTTGCCCTGCACCGTGTTGATCTCGCCGTTGTGGGCGACGTAGCGGTAGGGGTGGGCCAGCGGCCACGACGGGAACGTGTTGGTCGAGAAGCGGCTGTGCACCAGGGCGAGCGCCGAGTCGACCCGCTCGTCGACCAGGTCGGGGAAGAACGCGTCGAGCTGCGCCGTCGTGAGCATGCCCTTGTAGACGATCGTGCGGCTGGACAGGCTCGGGAAGTAGACGCCGCCGGTGGTCGACTCGTGGCCGAGCTCGTGCTCGATGCGCTTGCGGACGATGTAGGCCCGCCGCTCGAGGTCCATGTCGGCCAGGCCGTCGCCGGCGAGGAACACCTGGCGGAAGATCGGCATGACCGAGCGGGCCGACTCGCCGAGCGACGACGGATCGGTGGGCACCTCGCGCCAGCCGAGCACGCGCAGGCCCTCGGCGGCGGCGATCTTGGCGACGCCGTCGACGACCTCGCCGAGGCGCTCGTCATCGGCGGGGAGGAAGGCGATCCCGGTGGCGTACTGGCCCTCGCCCGGCAGGTCGAAGTCGACGACCGCCCGGTAGAAGTTGTCGGGGATCTGCAGGAGGATCCCTGCCCCGTCACCGGTGTTGGTCTCGGCGCCGCTCGCGCCGCGGTGCTCGAGGTTGCAGAGCGCGGCGACGCCCTTGGCGACGATGTCGTGGCTGCGCAGGCCCTTCATCTGCACGACGAACGCCACGCCGCACGCATCGTGCT
Source organism: uncultured Iamiaceae bacterium (assembly GCA_964494405.1). Classification (GTDB taxonomy): domain Bacteria; phylum Actinomycetota; class Acidimicrobiia; order Acidimicrobiales; family SKKL01; genus Actinomarinicola. The sequence goes on along the minus strand of CAZBTQ010000185.1, from coordinate 4,172 downwards.
CGAACCGTGGGTCGTAGAGCCCTTGGGCCGCGGGGAAGCCCGCCCGAGCGGGCACGGGGGCGTCGTCGTCCGAGTGGGTCACGTCGCGCACGGTCCTTTCCGTGTCCGACCACGAGGTGCGTGGCCGGTGGGCTGGATCGGGTGCTGGGACGACGCTGGCCCGGCGGGGAGTGTGTGACGGTACTCCCAGGGGGCCGATTTCCGCCAACCGGAACGGGCCGTCCAGAGCCTCGCCCGCCGTCCCCTACGATCGCCGGTCGGACCACGGAGGGGGACTGAGATGGAGCTGGCAGGCAAGGTCGTCGTCGTGACCGGAGGCGGCAGCGGCATCGGCGAGGCGATGTGCCGGGCGTTCGCCGCCGAGGGCGCGGCGGGCATCGCCGTGGCTGACATCGACGGCGACAACGCGGAGCGCGTCGCGAGCGAGATCGCCAGCGACGCCACGGCGGCGTTCGCGATGGGTGTCGACGTCGCCGACGAGTCCGCCGTGCAGGCGCTGGTGGCCCGCACCGAGTCCGAGCTCGGCCCGATCGACCTGTTCTGCGCGAACGCGGGGATCATCGTCATCGGCGGCGCCGAGGTCCACGACGAGGAGTGGGACCGGATCATCCGCATCAACCTCAAGAGCCACATCTATGCGGCACGTGCGGTCATCCCTCGGTTCCGCCAGCGGGGCGAGGGCTACCTCCTCCACACCGCGTCTGCGGCGGGCCTGCTCACCCAGCTGGGCTCCGCTCCCTACTCGGTCACCAAGCATGCGGTGGTCGGCCTGGCCGAGTGGCTCTCGATCACCCACGGCGACGACGGGGTGACCGTGTCGTGCCTGTGCCCTCAGGCGGTCGCGACGAACTTCGGCACCGGCGGGGTCCGGCGCCGACCGGCGAACGTGGAGCCGAGCAAGGGCACGGCGGGCAGCGACGGCGTCCTCGAGGCGTCAGACGTCGCGGCAGCGGTCGTCGCGGGGCTGCGCACCGAGGAGTTCCTGATCCTCCCCCACCCAGAGGTCGCCACCTACGAGCAGCGCCGTGCTGGCGACCGCGAGCGCTGGCTGCGCGGGATGCGCCGAGCGCAGGCGGCGATGGTCGCCGCCTGGAAGGCCGCAGGGGCGACGCCGCCCGGCTGACGGCCTACGCGCTGCTCAGGTGCAGGACGGCTCGGGGTCTGGCGCGTAGCCGGGCGCCTCGGTGGTGGTCGTCGTCTCCACGTGGGTGGACGATCCGGTCGACCCCTCCGACGTGGTCGGTGCATCGGTGCTGGTCGACGCTGCCGTCGAGGGCGTGGCCTCGCTCAGCTCGTCGGGCTCAGACGCCGTCCGGCCGATGGTCGTGAAGTCCTGGCCGGTCTCGACCACGACCTCCTCGGCATCAAGCGTCGGGTCGACCACCATCTCGGCACCGCTCGTGAGGTGCCGGCGCAACAGGTCAGCCATCCGGTCGGCACCGGGCGCGAAGCGGATGCGGGTGTGCACCAACGGCGCCTCCGCTTCGGCATCGCCGACCCCGTCGACTCCGAAACCGATCTCGGCGAGCGCGTCGCTGACCAGACCGGCCTGCCCGTCGACGCCGGTGCCGTTGAGCACCGTGACGTGCTCGACCTGGCCGGGCGCCAGCGTGTCGATCGGCAGACCACGGAAGAGGTTCAGGATCGGCTGAGCCTCGTCGTCGGTCATCCTCAGCACCGACGCGCCGCCCGACGTGCGCCACGGTGTCACCGGCAACGAGTAGGTGCGCATCGACTCGGCCTCGGTGGCCCCGAAGCGCCGACCCAGGTCGACCATGTCCTCGAGCCCAAGGCCCTCGTCGATCGAGACGCTCTCGATGCCGACGTCGATGAGCCGACGCAGGGTCCCCGCGTCGTCGAGCCCGAGCGTGCGGACCTGGTCCATCGCCCGGCGCACGAACACCTGCTGGCGGGTGATGCGCCCGAGGTCGCCGGTGCCGTCGGTGGTCCACCCGTCGTCAGTGCGGTACTCGAGGTGGCGGGCTCGGGCGAGCGCCAGCGCCATCGCCGGGTCGAGGATCGTGCACCCCGCCTGGTCGATGCGCAGGCCCGAGTGCTCGTCGCGCACCGGCGCGTCGAACCACATGGGCACGCCACCCAAGGCGTCGACGAGCCCGGCGAACCCGGCGAAGTCGACCTCGACGTAGTGGTGGATGGGGATGCCGAAGTTCAGCTCGAGGGTGTCGACCAGGCGCTGGGGTCCCGCACCGTACGCAGTGTTGATCCGCTGGGAGTGGTCGGTGCCCGCGATGTCGACCCACAGGTCGCGCGGGAACGACACGATGTCGACCGACTCCTGTGCCGGGTCGGCGCGCACCACCATGATCAGGTCGGAGCGCTGACCGGAGCCCTCCGCGCCGTCGCGGACGAACCCGGCCTGGTCGAGGTTCGTGTCGTCCAGCGTGTCGCGGGTGTCGGAGCCCACGACGAGGAAGTTGACCGGCTCGCCCGGCGGTCGTTCGGCGAGGGCGACGCTGACCCGCTCGACCTGGTCGTACTTGTACAGGCCATAGGCGACGAGTCCAGCAGCCGCCGACGCGCCGACGACGGCGACGACGAGCGCCGACAGCAGGATGCGCTGTGGCCAGGACCGGCCATGCCGCGCTGTGCGACGACCACCAGCGCCCCGACGTTCCGATGCACGAACCCGGCGCTGCGGACCTTCAGCAGGTGGCAGCACCTCGGCGGCCGGCGCGCGCCGCGGCTCGGTGGAGTCGACGTCGTCGCCGGTGGGGGGATCGCTGGGCATGGCCGGCCCAGGCTAGCGATCCGACACACAACCGTAATGTCACCCCAGGAGATGCCCCATCAAGCGCCGTGGGCGTGGTCGCACCAGCGCTCCTCGCCCGCGGCGATCGTGCCGCCGGCGATGCCGTCGAGGGCGGCGAACGGGCCGCACTCGTGGGGGACGATCCAGACGTGGATCATCGGGTTCTCGCCCCCGGGTACCAGCCCTTCGCGACACGGCCCGCCCGGCTCGCGCAGGCCGGCGACCCGCGGCGCCACGGGGTCCGGCGTGTAGCAGAGGTTGTCGTGGATGTGCCACTGGGTGAGCCGGCCGCCGAGCTCGGGAACATCGTCGAGCGTGTACCCGTTCGGGAGCATGAACATGGCGGCGACGAGCGTCTTCTGACCGTTGACCACCTGGTAGACGAGCGACTCGGGTTGGTCCGGGTTCAAGAACACATCGTCGTTGACGAAGCTCCGATTGATGTAGTGCTCGTAGCCGGTGGCGCCGTCGCCGATCGAGTGGAAGCCGGCTGCGTTGGCCACCGCGGGATCGGCGAACTGGGGGAGGCGCAGGATCGTGATCGCGATCAGGTTCTCGGCGGCGGCCTGCTGCTGGGGGGTCACGCCTTCGACCCCGCTCAGGTCGATCGGCATCGCCGGGTCGTAGGGGGTGGGCGGCACGACTGCGGCCTCGTGAGCGTCGCCGTGGCCGTCGACGCCGACGTCGGTGCCGGCCGCGTGCTCGTCGGCGTGGTCGTCCGGGTCGTCGTGATCGTGCCCCGCAGCCTCGTCGTGCCCGTGGCCGCCGGCGTGGGAGTGGTTCCCCGTGAGGGCCATGGCCGGCACGGTCGCGACCAGCACCGCGGCCAGCGCGAACGGAGCGATGAGCCGTGGCGTGCGCAGGCCGACCACCGCGATGACGCACGCTGCTGTCGAGACCAGTGCGAGAGCGACCGCGAGGCCGTCGGCCCACTGGACCGCCTCGGCCTCGCCCAGCCCGTCGATGAAGCCGATGCCGGTGGTCTTGGCCGCCATCCATCCGACGGCGGCGCCGATGCCGAGCACCGCGCCGACCCCCGCGACAGCCCGACCTGGGCGCACGAGCGCGAGCGCCCCCCAGCCGATCTGCACGATGGCCACCACGATGAAGGTCCACATCGCCTGGCGCGGTTCGCTGTGCGTCCCCGCCGCGACCGCGTGGATCGCGCCGGCGCCCAGCGAGGCCAGCGCCGCGAGCACGAGCGCGTCGTTCGTCCCACCGTGCTCAGGTTGCTGCTCAACGCCCTCTACGGGCTCTTGTCCACCGACGAGCATGTGTCCCTCCCCCTCTGAGGCAGAGGAGGCTACTCGCTAGTCGTCAGCTGCGGACGTCTTCCGCTCTGGCAGTCCCAGGCGGGCTTCGGGCGCAGCCCACCCCGGCCAGCGCTCACGGCTCTTCTGCG
>CAZBTQ010000184.1:0-5915 GCA_964494405.1 uncultured Iamiaceae bacterium | reverse complement strand
CCTCGACGCCCGCCTGTCCGGCCGCATGGACGGCCTCGACGCCAAGATCGACAGCGTGGAGTCGCGCATCCTCGCGGAGCTCCACTCGACGCTGCGCACCAACACCTACATGACCATCGGCGCCATCGCGGCCATGGGCGCCGTGATCAGCACCACGGTGGGACTCACCTGATCGTCTGAGGCCGGCCTACGTGGTCGGCAGCAACCGGTCGACCAGGTCGACCCACAGGCGGCGGATCGACTCGCGGTCGCGACCGTGCACCGCGACGAGCGAGTCCCACCCGTCCTGGGAGACCGCGACGTCGATCACCGCGACGAGGTCATCGGCGGCGCGCGCCGAGAGGCCGGCGAGCTCGGAGGCGAACGACGACCGGACCTGGTCGGCGAGACGCGCCCGCACCCGAGCGAGGTGGCCGGCGACGACGGGGACGGACTCGGCGCGCTGGCGGGCGAGTCGCGCCGGGCCGGCGCTCACCTCGAACATGGCGACCCGGTCGTCGACGAACGCGGCGACCCGCTCGCTGCGACCATGCTCGGCCGGATCGAGGGTCCGGAGCCGCGCGTCGACGACCTCGAAGTGCCGCGCCACGGTCTGCTGCCGCAGGTCGTCGGCACCGTCGAAGTAGCGGAAGACGGATCGCACCGACACCCCGGCCCGCTCCGCAGCCCGCTCGAGCGTGACGTCGAGGACGCCCTCGTCGAGCAGCGACACCATCGCATCGACCACCGCGGCCCGGTTGCGGGCCCGACGCTCGGCCCGTCCGTCGACTCGATCTATTGACATAGCGACATGACATTAGTTGAATCGTGAGGGTGAACGCACGGACCGCGCCATGACCCGACCCACCCGCTTCGAGGGACGCATCGGTCGAACGTTGGCCGACTCCGAACCCTGGTTCGACGAGTCGCCCCACCCGCGCGACGGCGCCCCCGACGTCGTCGTCGTCCTCCTCGACGACACGGGCTTCGCCCAGCTCGGCTGCTACGGCGGCGACGTCGACACCCCCGCCATCGACGCGCTCGCCGCCGACGGCCTCCAGTTCACCGACTTCCACGTCACCCCGCTGTGCTCGCCGTCGAGGGCGGCGCTGCTCACCGGTCGGATGCCCCACGCCGTCGGCATGCGCACCGTCGCCAACCGGGTCAGCGGCTTCCCCAACCAGCTCGGGCACATCTCCAACCACGCGGCGACCATGGCCGAGGTCCTCGGAGACGCCGGGTACGCGACGTTCTGCGCCGGCAAGTGGCACCTCGCCCCCATCGAGCAGTGCTCCGCCGCGGGCCCCTTCGACCAGTGGCCGCTCGGTCGCGGCTTCGACCGGTTCTACGGCTTCCTCGAAGGCGAGACCGACCAGTTCCACCCCGAGCTCGTCGCCGACAACCACCCGATCGAGCCGCCGGGCGGCCCCGACGACGGCTACCACCTGTCCGAGGACCTGGTCGACCAGCTCCTCGCGATGCTCTCGGACTCGGTGGGCGTGCGGCCAGACCGACCGTTCTTCGCCTACCTCCCCTTCGGCGCGACCCACGCCCCGCACCAGGCACCGCCGGCCCACCTGGCCAAGTACCGGGGAGCGTTCGACGCCGGCTGGGACGCGGCCCGCGAGCGCGTCTTCGCCCGCCAGCTCGAGCGCGGCCTGCTCCCGCCAGGCACCGTCCTGTCGCCTCGCAACCCCGGCGTCGAGCGCTGGGACGACCTCACCGACGAGGAGCGCGCGCTGGCCGCCCGCCTCCAAGAGGCGTTCGCCGCGTTCCTCGACCACACCGACGAGCAGATCGGCCGCCTGGTCGAGGGCCTCCGTCGACTGGGGCGGCTCGACAACACGCTGCTCGTCGTCCTCACCGACAACGGCGCGTCGCAGGAGGGCGGGGCCATCGGCGTGCTCCACGAGATGAAGTGGTTCAACGGCCTCGTCGAGGACCCCGTCGCCGCACAGGCCCACCTCGACGACATCGGCGGGCCGCACTCGCACACCAACTACCCATGGGGTTGGGCGCAGGCCGGCAACACGCCGTTCCGCTGGTACAAGCAGAACACCCACGAGGGCGGCGTCCACGTACCGATGGTGGTCCACTGGCCGGCGGGGATCCCCGACGACCAGCGGGGCACGCTGCGCGACCAGTTCGCGTTCGTGGCCGACATCGCCCCCACGATCTACGAGGTCGTCGGGGTCGAGGCACCCGAGACGTTCCGTGGCGTCGAGCAGCTCCCGGTCACCGGGCGCTCGTTCGCCGCGGCGCTCACCGACCCGGCGGCTCCGTCCACCAACGCCCTCCAGATCTTCGAGAACGCGGGCAGCCGGGCGATCGTCGCCGACGGCTGGAAGGCGGTCTGCAAGCACGAGCCCGACGCCGACTACGACACCGAGCAGTGGGAGCTGTACGACCTCGCCAGGGACCGATCGGAGTGCCGCGACCTCGCGGCCGCCGAGCCGGAGCGACTCGATCGGCTCGTCGACCAGTGGTGGGACGAGGCCGAGCGCCACGGCGTGCTGCCCCTCGACGACCGCACGATGGGGCTCTTCGCGGCCCGGTTCCGCGACCGGTCGCCGCACCCCACCGACCGCCGCTACGTCTACCGCCCACCGATGTCGCCGCTGCCGAGCCAGGCCGCGGCGCCGATCGGCGGCCGCAGCTTCGACCTGACCGCCGTCGTCGACCTCGCACCGCACGATGAGGGCGTCCTCTACGCCACCGGTACGGCAAGCGCCGGGATCTCGCTCTTCGTCCAGGGCGGTCACCTCGTCCTCGACTACAACGCGTTCGACGCCCACACGATCGTCGAGTCGGTGACGCCCATCGAGCCGGGCCGCCGCGAGCTCACACTGCGGGTGCGCCGCCTCGACGGCCGCGCCGGCAGCGCCGTGCTGGAGGTCGACGGTGCCGTCGTGGCCACCGCCGACCTGCCGCTGCTCATGCGGATGATCTCCTCGGTCGGCCCCTCGGTCGGCTACGACCACGGCTCGGCCGTGTCGCAGCGCTACGCCGCGCCGTTCCGGTTCACCGGCGCGCTCCACGAGGTCGTCGTCCAGGCCAGCCCCGGCCGTCACGCCGACACCGCCGCGGCCGAGGACCGAGCCGGCATGGGCCGGCAGTAGCGCCCGGCCGCCTCCGGCCTGCCGACAGTGCCCGCACCCCGCCGATCCACCAACCCCATGGAGACACCGCCCGTGAAGGTCCTGCGCACGCCCGACGACCGCTTCGACGGACTGGCCGACTTCGCCTTTGAGCCCCGCTACGCCGACGTCACCGCCGGCGACGGCGAGCCGCTGCGGATGGCCTACATCGACGAGGGACCGGCCGACGCCTCGCCGGTGCTCCTCCTGCACGGCGAGCCGACGTGGAGCTACCTCTACCGCCACATGATCCCGGTCATCACCGCCGCCGGGCACCGTTGCATCGTGCCCGACCTCGTCGGCTTCGGCCGCAGCGACAAGCCGGCCGACCCCTCCGACTACTCCTTCGCCCGTCTCGTCGCCTGGACCCGGGACCTGCTGTTCGACCAGCTCGACCTGCGCGACATCACCTACTTCGGCCAGGACTGGGGGTCCCTCGTCGGCCTGCGCCTGGTCGCCGACGCCCCCGACCGCTACGCCCGTGTCGCCATCGGCAACGGCGGGCTCCCCACCGGTGAGGCCACGCCGACCGAGGCGTTCCTCAACTGGCAGCGATTCGCCCAGACCAGCCCGTCGTTCAAGATCGGCCGCATCATCTCCGGCGGCTGCGTCACGCCGCTCGACGACACGACGATCGCCGCCTACGACGCGCCGTTCCCCGACGAGAGCTACATGGCGGGGGCGCGCACGCTTCCCTCCCTGGTGCCGACCTCGCCCGACGACCCGGCCCACGACGACAACGTCGCCGCGTGGGAGGTCCTGCACCGGTTCGACAAGCCGTTCCTGTGCACGTTCTCCGACGGTGACGCCATCACTCGGGGCGGCGAGCGGGCCTTCATCGGCAAGGTCCCCGGCACCGCGGGACAGGCACACACCACCATCGAGGGCGGCGGTCACTTCCTCCAGGAGGACCGCGGGCCCGCGCTCGCCCAGGTGCTCGTCGACTTCATCGCGGCGACATGAGCATCGACCTGACGCTCCTCGGCACCGGGAGCCCGCTGCCGTCGCCCGACCGGGCCGGGCCATCGACGCTCGTCCGCACCGGCGACGCCACCGTGCTCGTCGACTGCGGCCGCGGCGTCGTGATGCGCCTCGCGGGCGCCGGCGTGCTGCCGATCGGGCTGTCGGCGGTGCTGCTCACGCACCTCCACAGCGACCACATCACCGACCTCAACGACGTCATCACCACCCAATGGGTGATGTCGACGGAGCCGACGCCGCTGCGGGTGATCGGGCCGCCCGGCACGACCGCGGTCGTCGACGCCATCCTCACCATGCTCGAGCGCGACCTCGGCTACCGCCACGCGCACCACGCCGACCTCCAGTACGCGCCCTCGATCACGATCACCGAGGTGTCGCCCGGTGACACGATCTCGCTCGGTGCCACCACGATCTCGGTGCACCGGACCGACCACCGCCCGGTCGAGCCGACCGTCGGCTACCGCATCGAACACGATGGTTCGGTCGCCGCGCTCGCCGGCGACTCGGTGCCCTGCGACGAGCTCGACGCCATGTGCGCCGGCGCCGACCTGTACGTGCAGACGGTGATCCGCGAGGACTTGATCGCCCTCATCCCGAGCGAGCGGCTGCACGACATCTGCGACTACCACTCGACGGTGCAGCAGGCGGCCGAGACCGCGGCCCGAGCAGGCGTGGCCACGCTCGTGATGACGCACTACGTGCCGGCGCCCGCCCCGGGCCAGGAGGACGAGTGGCGTGAGATCGCGGCCCGACACTTCAACGGCACGATCGTCGTCGGCCCCGACCTCACGACCGTGACGGTCCCGTAGGACGCGCCCGCGGGCGCGGGGCTCTCAGCTCAGGGGACGAGGACGACGCGGCCGATCGCCTGGCGGCTCTCGATGTAGGCGTGGGCTGCGGCCGCCTCCGACAAGGGGTAGGTCCGGTCGATCACGGCCTTCAGCGCGCCACTGCCGACGTCGTCGATCAGCCCGGCGACCATCGCATGCGCGCGGGTACCCGAGAACAGCTCGGCGCCGAGGAAGTAGCCGACGAAGGTCTGGTTGTTGGGCCGCATCGCCGACACGTCGAGCGGCTCCTTCGGGCCACGTCCGGCGTCGCCGACGCTGACGACACGGCCCCGGTAGGCCAGCGCCTCGATGCTGCAGGCAAGGGTCTCGCCACCGACCGAGTCGACGATGACGTCCACGCCGCGCCCATCGGTGAGCCGCCGGCTCTCGGCGACGAAGTCGTGGGTGACGTAGTTGATGCCGTGGTCGAGCCCCAGCTCGACGAGCCGCTCCAGGCGTTCGTCGCTCGACGCGGTGGCGAGCACGGTCGCACCCGCCTGCGCCGCCATCTGGATCGCGCCGACGCCGACGCCGCCCGCACCGGCGTGGACGAGCACGGTCTCCCCCTCGGCGAGCCGCCCGAACTCGAACAGGCAGTCGTGCGCGGTGCCGTAGGCGACGGGGACGATCGCCGCGTCGAGCAGCTCGACCCCGTCTGGGATCTTCCAACAGAACGTCTCGCCCGCGACGCGCTGCTCGGCGTGGGACCCGTCCGTCCCCACCGTCACCACCCGGTCGCCCACCTCGATCGTGCTCACCAGCGCGCCGACCTCGAGCACCGTGCCCGCCGCCTGGTAGCCGACGATGTGCGGCGTGGCGGTGAGCTCACCGCCGAGCCGGTTGAGCGTGTCGCCGCCCTCGATGCTGATCGCCTCGACCGCGATCCGCACCTCGTGGGGCCTGGGCGTTGGGTCGGGGACGTCCTCGTAGCGAAAGACGTCGGGCGACCCGGTCTCGTAGTACACGGCTGCCTTCATCGCCCCAGCCT
>CAZBTQ010000183.1:0-5929 GCA_964494405.1 uncultured Iamiaceae bacterium | reverse complement strand
CTGCCGGCCCCGAGCCCGTCGCCGACGCGCTGCGGCGCACCGACTGCCCGGTGGCACCGGAGCTGTTCAAGGAGCTGTAGCCCGCGACCGGTGCCGCGCCCGCGGGCGCGCGGGATCGTGGGGTGGGAGGTGTGGCGGCGGCTCCCGCGGGATCGCCATCGGCACCGAGGAGCGGCGAGGTCAGGATCGGCTTGGTGGGAGCCGAAAGCTGAACTGTCGTCCGCTGAGGTGGAGTCCGAGGCTCCGCCCCAGGTGCCTGGATGCGTCGTTGCTCCACCGCGAGCGCCACTGGACCAGGAGGCCAAGTTCGGTGGCGTGCCCGGCCGCTGCCTGTGCGGCCCTCCGTCCGAAGCCACGACCCCTGGCATCGGGCAGTGTCAGAACGCCCATGTGTGCGACCTCATGAGGCCAGCGGCGATGTCCGGCGATGGCAACCGGTCGGCCATCGTCCGATGCGACGAAGAGGTCGCTCAACGACTTGTCAGCGAAGCCAGATTCGGTCAGATCGGCCGCTGGCGCCCCGTGGAGCACCTCGTCGACGAGTGCGTCGTCCGGCGGCAACGGTCCGCGGACGTCGGATCGTGCGGACGCCGTCACCGCCCCGTACTGGAGGTCTGCCGGTCCGAGGGCGTCCTCCAACGGCCCGGCGAGCTGCGTGACGTGCCGAGGGTCGGTCAGGGCCTCAGGTCCTGATGTCGACTCCAGCAGCCGGGTCAGCGATTCCGGTTGGTCGGTCGGCGAGACGACGACCGCGGCATCGCCGATCACGACGACACCGCACCATCCCGGCGGCGCGACCCGAGCGTCGTCGGTGCAGACCAACTCGATGCCTGGTGAGGAGAGCGCGGCGGGCGCGCACGCCAAGTCTCGCCACATCGCGATCACGCGATCATCCGGCGGTGGGCCGAGCACTCAGCCAGTCTCGTGGATGGGACGCGCGGGCGCATGCACGTCGAGCGTTCGAACCAGCCGCGAGCGATCCTGGGCCGCGGTCGTTCAGGCCGTGGCGTCTGCGACCAGGCGGCGGGCGATGACCTTCAGGCACAGCGTCTCGTCGGCGCCCTCGAAGATCGACAGCACGCGGGCGTCGACGAAGTAGCGGCTGACCGGGTACTCCTCGGCGTAGCCGAACCCGCCGTGGATCTGCATCGCCTCGCGGGTGACCCACTCGGCAGCACGGCACACGTAGGCCTTGACCATCGACGCCTCGAGCGTGCCCTCGCCGTTGGCCATGAGCCGCGCCACCTCGTACATGAACTGGCGTGCCGCCTGGATCGTGGCGGCCATGCGAGCGAGCTTCACCTTCGTGAGCTGGTACTCGGCGATCGGCTGGCCGAAGACCGCCCGGTCGAGCGCGTACTGCACGGCGTCCTCGTAGGCCGCCTGCATGACGCCCACGGCGCGAGCAGCGGTCTGCAAGCGGCCGTTCTCGAAGCCCGACATCTGGTAGTAGAAGCCGCGGCCTTGACCGGCCTCGCCGCCCACCTGGTTCTCGTCGGCGACGAACCAGGAGTCGAAGGCGATCTCGTAGGAGTGCATGCCCCGGTAGCCGATCGTGTCGATCGGACGACCCTCCATCTTGGCGCCGCCGGGCGCGCCGCCGTCGGCCCCGGCCTCCTGCACGAACTCGAACCCGTGCCCCTCGCCACGCGGCTTCGGCACGCAGAACAGCGTGAGCCCCCGGTGGGTCTTGGTGCGGTCGGGGTCGGTGCGGGCGAGCAGCATCAACACGTCGGCGCGGGCCCCGAACGTGCACCAGGTCTTCACACCGTTGATGAGCCATCCACCGTCGGTCTTGGTGGCGGTGACCTTGATGTTGGCGACGTCGGAGCCGTAGTCGGGTTCGGTGACGGCGACCGCAGCCATCGCCTCGGCCGACGCCAGCTTGGGCAGCCAGTGCTGCTTCTGCTCCTCGGTCCCACCGGCTTCGAGCGCCCGGGTCAGGATCTCGGGTCGGGTGATCAGCGACCCGCCTGCGCCGAGCGAACCGCGCGACAGCTCCTCGGTGGCGACGACCATGCCGAGGTAGTCGGACTCGGTCCCGGTGGCGAACCCGCCGTAGGCCTCGGGCACCGACATGGCGAACCCGCCCATCTCGGCGAGCCCCGAGATGATCGCCTCGGGGATGTCGCCGTTGGTGCGGTGGATGTGCTCGGCGACCGGACGGATCTCGTTCTCGGCGAAGCGCCGGAACGTGTCCTGGACCATCTCGAAGTCGTCGTCGAGGTGGCGGGGACCGGCCCCGTCGATCGACGCCAGGAACTGCGGGTCGCGGAAGGCAGCCACGAACGCTCGGGTGTCGTCGAGCGCCGTCACGTCGATGCCCCAGACGGCCTCTCGGCCGAACAGCTTGGCCGCCAGCTCCGCCACGGCATCGGCGATGAAGGCGCAGGTCAGCGCGGCTTCGACGTCGCCCTTGGCCCCATAGGCGAGCATCGCGCGTCCGGTCTCGACCGCCGAGGCGGCATGGGCCAGGTCGTAGGCCAGGACCTGGTCGTCGTCGACGGTCCCCGTGCTGGCGAGGTGTGCGGTGGCGGTGACGACGACGGCGTGGGCGCCGTCGATGGCGGCGGCAGCCGCGGCGAGGTCAGGGGCGGTCATGGGCACGAAGAGTACCGACGCGGCCGGCCGCGGCTCACATCGACGTCCGCTCGGCCACTACCAGTCCTCTGGAGGCGCCGACGGCGAGGCGAACCGCGTGAACCAGTCGGTCTCGAGCAGGCCGGCGAGGTCCTCGGCCGGCAACGGCTGGCTGAGCAGGTAGCCCTGGGCGCGGTCGCAACCCATGTCTCTGAGTCGCACCAACGTCTCGACGTCCTCGACGCCCTCGGCCACCACGGCGAGCCCCAGGTTGTGCCCCAGGTCGATGACCGACTTCACGATGGTGTCGTCGCCACCTGGCAGCGACATCGACGCCACGAAGCTCTGGTCGATCTTGATCTCGTCGATCGGCAGGTCGCGCAGGTACGAGAGCGACGAGTAGCCCGTGCCGAAGTCGTCGACGCTGAGCGAGATGCCGAACGTCTTCAGGCGGCGCAGCACGCCGAGGGCGAGCAACGGGTCGTCCATCAGCAGGCTCTCGGTGATCTCGAGGGTCAAGCGCTCGCCCGGGAACTGCTCGGTCTCGAGCAGGTTGACCAGCCAGTCGATGAGGTCGGGCTCGTACAGGTTGCGCGCCGAGATGTTGACCGCGACGTGCAGGAACTCGCCGTCGACGGTGAGCTGGCGGACCTGGCGGATGCTCTGGCGCAGCACCCAGCGGGTCAACGGTTGGATCACCCCGGACATCTCCGCGAGCTCCATGAACTCGCCGGGTGGCATCAACCCGTGCTCGGGGTGCTTCCATCGCAGCAGCGCTTCGGTCCGCAGCACCCGACCGGTCGACAGCTCGATCGTCGGCTGGTGGTGCAGGATCAACTGGTTCGCGGTGATCGCTTGGCGCAGCTCGCCGAGCAGGGTGAGGCGTCGGATGCTCGAGCGGTCGTCCTCTGGCGCGTACACCGCCCAGGTCGCGCTCGACCGCTTCGCGACGTACATCGCGACGTCCGCGCGTCGCGCCAGGCCGTCGGCATCGTCGGCGTGCTCGGGGAAGAACGCGATGCCGATGCTCGCCGAGACCTGGATGCTCACGTCGTCGATGGCGACGGGCCGCTCGACGACGCGGCCGATCTTCTCCGCGACCGCGGTGGCCCCGGATCGGGTGGCGTTGGTCGACAGGAGGATCGCGAACTCGTCGCCGCCGAGTCGGGCGATCGTGTCAGCCTCCCGCAGGGAGTCGCGCAGCCGATGCGCGATCTGGGTGAGCAGCACGTCGCCGCTGTGGTGACCGAGGGTGTCGTTGACCTCCTTGAAGTGGTTGAGGTCCATGATCATGATCGCCACCGGCTCGCCGTTGCGCTGGGCCAGCTCGAGCGCCTGGCGGAGCCGGTCGTTCAGCAGGACGCGGTTGGGCAGCCCGGTCAACGCGTCGTGCAACGCCTGGTGACGGAGCCGTTCCTGCACGCGAGCGCGGTCGGTCACGTCCTGCAACGCCATCGTCACCGAGCGATCGGGCAGCGGGAACGTGTGCACGCTGAAGACCGGTGCGTCCGGGGCGTCGGTGATCGGCATCTCCTTGTCGAAGCCGATGCCGGACCGGATCGTGTCCACGAGGCGCGACGGGATCGGCCCGTCTCGCAGGACCGGGAAGACGTCGATGAGGCGCTGGCCGCGCTTGTCGCTGACGTCGCGGCCGAGGATGCGGGTGGCAGCGGGATTCGCGGCGATGAGGGTGAGCGACGTGATGTCGGACGGGTCGTCCATGCGGACCACGACGAGTGCCGTGTGGATGTGCTCGAAGATGTCGCGGTGGTGGCTGAGGTCCTTCTCGGCCGCGCGCTGGCTCGTGACGTCGACGACGAGGCCGCGGACCGTGTGGGGCTTCCCAGCCGAGGAGAACTCGCTGCGGAGCGTGTCGCGCACGTACACGACGTTGCCGTCGGCGTGGAGCATCCGGTACTCGACCTCGACGGTGTTGTCACCGTTCGCCATCGCAGCGTGGAGGTGGGTCAGGAAGTGCGGCCGGTCGTCGCGGTGGATGTGGGTGATCCAGGCCTCCGGCGAGGCGAGGTCCTCGTAGGACGCGCCGAGCATCTCGAGGTGGCGACCCGCGAGGGTCAGGTGCGCCGGAGGGCTGGTGGTCATCGTCCAGACGATCCCCTGGATGCCGGCGATCAGGTGGTCGCCTGCGCGTCGCAGGTCTCGCTGACCATCCGCGAGGTTGCCCACGACAACCGCGACGACGGCTGCCGCGATCATGAAGATCGCCAGGTCGTAGGAGGCCGTTCCGCTCAGCGCTGTCGCGAGCAGCAGCCCCGTGCTCGACAGCAATGCGGCGCGGATCGCCGAAGGTCGACCTGCCGCCGCGGCGAGCAGCGCCACGTCGGTGAGCAGGATGAGGACGACCCCGGCGAGGGCCGTCGGCTCCACGGCGACCAGTGCGGACGACACGACCACGTCGACGTCGACGAGGCGGGTGGCGACGTGCGGATGGCGGCGCCGCAGGAGGTCGATGACGACCGTGACCCCGATCATCAGCAGGAGGAGTGCCGTCGCGAGGTTGCGGTGGCCACCGAGGTCGAGCGGTGCGAGGTAGGTGAGCAGCGCGAGAAGCGGCAAGCCGATGTACCGCGACCAGAAGACGAGCCGCCACGGGTCGTCCAGCCCGGCCAGCGCGACCGGATCGGTGATCTGCCCGGACAGCGGCGCGCGCCGCGTCGGGTCGGCCTGGCCGTCTACGACACGTGTCGGCAGGGGGGAAGGGCGGGGTTCGTTCATCGGATCACGCCGTTGCGCCGGCTCCCATCGGTCGACCGGGCCCCTGCTGTGAGCCTTGGCCCCCGGGGCGTGCCTGCTCCCGTCGTGGTGGTCGCGCCATGATGGTTCGCCGTCCACGGACCGAAGGGAACTCCGCTGGTCTCGAACCTCGACGACGATGTGGTGCTCGCGTGGGGTCGGCGGCACCTCAGGCCGCTCCCGTGGCGCGCCACACGAGACCCGTGGGCAGTGCTCGTGTCCGAGGTGATGGCCCAGCAGACCCAGGTCGATCGGGTCGTGCCGAAGTGGCGCGCGCTGCTCGATCGTTGGCCCACCGCCACGCTCCTCGCCTCGGCCCCGCTCGCTGAGCTGCTGCGCCTGTGGACGGGCCTGGGCTATCCACGGCGGGCAGGCAACCTACATCGTGCGGCCGGTCTGATCGTCGAGCGTCACGAGGGAGAGGTGCCGGACGATCTCGACGAGCTGCTCGCGCTGCCTGGGGTGGGGGCGTACACGGCCAGGGCGGTCCTCGCGTTCGCGTTCGAGCGGCACGTCGGTGTGGTCGACACGAACGTCGCCCGGGTCCTGACCCGTACCGGCGGGAGACCCATGACCGCACGTGAGGCGCAGCGCA
>CAZBTQ010000182.1:0-5947 GCA_964494405.1 uncultured Iamiaceae bacterium | reverse complement strand
GGTGACATGTCGCCGTCGGCGAGCATCGCGGCTCGCTCGACGTTGACGACGTCCCACTCGCGGCCAGACCACCCCACCCAGGGCCCGTCGCCGAGTCGGGCGACGTCGCCCTCGGCATCGACGCACCCCCGCAGGTACGCCTGGAGGTCCCGCACCTCCTCCTCGCCGCCGATCGGTCCGTGGCCGGGGACGATGATCGGCGCCAGGTCGACGACCGCGTCGAGCGCGTCCGCCCACGCGGCCGGGTCGCCGTCGTAGGCCGCGGGCGTCACACCGAAGCTGCACATCGCACCGGCGAACGCGATCTCGGCACCGGGGACCGCCACCACCAGGTTCTGCAACGTCTGGCCGCCGGTGGGCACCGCCACCGCAGCCGCCGACACGTAGGCCGGTTCGGCCACGACGTGGGTGACCGGACGGGTGCGGAGGTCGTCGCCGAACTGCGCGGCGAGGTCCGGGAACAGGCGCCGGAACACCTCGGGGTTCGCCGGCTGGTCGAGCAGCGCGCTCGCCTGCGCGGTGCCGTAGATCGCGGGCAGGCGGAAGCGGCTGGTGCCACCGGAGAACTCGATGTGGCTCGACGACAGGACCAGGCGTGGGTTCGGCAACCCCAGCGCCTCGACCGCCTGGGCGAACGGCTCCCACTGCGACGCCACCGTGAGCGTGTCGATCACCGTCAGGCCGTCCTCGTCGACGACGACACCGGCGTTGGTGCGACCGTGGGCCGGATCGTCGGCGAGCCAGGCGAGGACCCCCGGCGCGAGGGTCGCGAGCTCGGGCACGGCCCGAACCTACCGCCCCGCCCGATCGGGTCGGGAGTCCGTACGATCGATCGCAGACGACCGCGACGGCAACCGGAGGATGGGGCATGCAGCTCGGGATGATCGGGGCGGGACGGATGGGGGCGAACATCGTCCGCCGGCTCATGGCCGCAGGCCACGAGTGCGTCGCACAAGACGTCGACCCCGACGCGGTCGCCGCGCTGGTCGCCGAGGGTGCAGGCGGCGCGGCGACGCCGGCCGAGCTCGCCGCGGCGCTCGACACGCCGCGCGCTGTCTGGGTGATGGTGCCCGCCGGCATCACCGACCGCGTGATCGACGGCGTGGTCCCCCACCTCGAACCGGGCGACGTGGTGATCGACGGCGGCAACGGCTACTACGGCGACGCCATCGCCCGCGCCCAGCGCCTGGCCGACGCCGGCATCGTCCACCTCGACGTCGGGGTCAGCGGAGGGGTGTGGGGGCGCGAGCGCGGCTACTCGTTGATGATCGGCGGCGACGACGACGCGGTGGCGCGCCTCGACCCGATCTTCTCGGCGCTCGCGCCGGGCATCGACGCGGCCGAGCGCACCCCCGGTCGCACCGGCCCTCCCTCCCCCGCCGAGCAGGGCTACCTGCACTGCGGGCCGCCGGGCGCAGGCCACCTGGTGAAGATGGTCCACAACGGCATCGAGTACGGGATGATGGCCGCCATCGCCGAAGGGCTGAACGTCCTCGACCACGCCGGCATCGGCCTCGCCCGACCGAGCGACGACCCCGAGATCGCCCCGCTGTCGGGCGCCGAGCGCTTCCGCTTCGACCTCGACCTCGCCGACGTCACCGAGGTCTGGCGGCGCGGCACCGTCATCTCGTCGTGGCTCGTCGACCTCACCGCCGCCGCCCTGGCCAGCGATGCCGACCTCGCCACCTACGACGGTCGGGTCTCGGACTCGGGCGAGGGGCGCTGGACAGTGCAGACCGCCGTCGAGCTCGGCGTACCCGCCCACGTCATCACCGCGGCCTTGTTCTCCCGGTTCAGCTCGCGGGGCGAGTCGAACTTCGGCGACCGGGTGCTGTCGGCCATGCGCCACCAGTTCGGCGGACACGTCGAACAGCCACAAGGGATCCCCACGTGACCGCCCCGCACCGCAGCGGAGAGCGCGCCGACGGCCTGGTGCTGTTCGGCATCACCGGCGACCTGTCCAAGAAGAAGCTGATCCCTGCCCTGTACCGGATGGCCGAGCACGACCGGCTGCCCGCGATCGTGCTCGGTGTGGCGTCGAGCGCATGGGACGTCGAGCGCCTGCGCCAGCACGTCCGCACCTCGCTGGAAGCCGCCGAGGTCGACACCAGGCCCGAGGTCGTCGACCGGCTGTGCGCGTCGCTCCGCTACGTGTCGGGCGACTACCGCGACGCCAACACCTTCGCCCAGGTCGCCGAGCAGATCGACGGCAGCCGCTGCCCCGTCTGCTACCTGGCGATCCCGCCGACCCTGTTCGACGACGTCATCGAGGGCCTCGCGTCGATCGGGCTCAACGAGCACGGCCGGGTCGTCCTGGAGAAGCCGTTCGGCCGCGACCTCGAGTCCGCGCTCGACCTGAACCGGATCCTGCACCACCACTACCCCGAGGACCGGATCTTTCGGATCGACCACTTCCTCGGCAAAGAGCCCGTGCAGAACCTGATGGTGTTCCGCTTCACGAACACGATCCTCGACCCGGTGTGGAACCGGTACTACGTCGACAACGTGCAGATCACGATGGCCGAGCAGTTCGGCATCGAGGGTCGGGGCCGCTTCTACGACTCGGTCGGCGCCCTGCGCGACGTGGTGCAGAACCACCTGATGACCGTGATGGCGCTGCTCGCGATGGAGCCGCCCGCCACCGACGACCCCGAGGCGCTGCGCGACGAGATCGCCAAGGTCACCCGCGCGGTGCGGCCGTTCGACCCCGCCGACGTCGTGCGGGGCCAGTTCGCCGGCTATCGCAACGAGGACGGCGTGGAGGACGACTCCGACACCGAGACGTTCCTCGCGGTGCGGGCCTACATCGACTCGTGGCGCTGGGCCGGCGTCCCCTTCCTCATCCGCGCCGGCAAGTCGCTCGGCGCGACGGTGACCGAGGCCGTCGTCGAGCTGAAGCCGCCGCCGCGGGCGATGTTCACCGGCACCACGATGCAACCGGCACCGAACCGCCTGCGGTTGCGCCTCAAGCCCGACGGCCTCATCACGCTCAGCATGGAGGCCAAGCGACCAGGCGAGGAGCTGCTGTCGATGCCGGTCGAGATGCGCATGGAGGACCCCAGCGCGTCGGCGGCCGAGGCGGTGGGCGCGTACGACCGCCTGCTCGACGACGCCATGGACGGCGACCTACGGCTGTTCGCCCGCGAGGACACCGTCGAGGCCGCGTGGAAGGTCGTCGAGCCGGTGCTGCGGGACCCACCGCCGGTCGTGACCTACGAGCCCGGGTCGTGGGGCCCCGCCGAAGCCGATCGCCTGGTCGGCGAGCACGGCTGGACCGTCTGCGGCGAGCTGTGAGCAACCGGTGACCTCGGCGCGCGTCCGTTGGGGCATCGCCGGCCCGGGCTGGATCGGCCGCCAGATGGTCGAGGCCTTGCACACGCTGCCCGACGCCGAGGTCGTGGCCGTGGGCTCGCGGTCGCTCGATCGCGCACATGCGTTCGCCACCCGCCACGGGATCGAACGGGCGCACGGCTCATACGAGGAGCTGTTCGCCGACGACGGCGTCGACGTGGTGTACCTGGCCGGCCCCCACAGCACCCACCGCGACCACGCGGTCGCCGCGCTCGCGGCGGGTCGTCACGTCCTGTGCGAGAAGGCGTTCGCGCTCGATGCGACCCAGGCGCGCGAGATGGCCGACGCCGCGCACCACGCCGAGCGCCTGCTGATGGAGGCGATGTGGACGTGGTTCCTGCCGCCGATCATCGAGATCCGTCGCCGCATCACCGCCGGCGAGATCGGTCGCCTCCGGGCGTTGCGAGCTGACTTCGCCATCTCCGTCACCGGCGACGAGGGTCGTCACCGCAACGTCGACCTCGGTGGCGGTGCCCTGCTCGACCTCGGCGTCTACCCGGTGAGCCTCGGCTACCTCCTGCTCGGCCCGGTGCGGCGCGTCGCGGCGCTCGGTGAGATGGGCACGACGGGCGTCGACACCAACGTCGGCGCGGTGCTCGAACACGACGACGGTGCGCTCACCGTGCTCTACACGGGGCTCGACGCGCCGAGCGCGATGGGCGCCGAGATCATCGGCACCAAGGGCCTGATCCGCCTCGACCCACCGTTCTGGTGCACGCAGTCGTTCGTCGTCGACCACCACGACGGGCGTCCCGAGCGCGTCGACATGGCCCACGGCGGCCTCGCCCACGAAGCCGCGCACGCCATGGAACGCATCCGCGCCGGTGCCATCGAGTCCGACGTCATCACCCTGGCGGACTCGATCGCGGTGATGGAGGTGCTGGACGAGCTGCGTGCTCAGGTGGCGAGCGATCCGACCGGCAGCCCTGGGTAGGGTGCGACGATGACCGTCGCGCTCGTGGTGCTCGCCGTCGTGGCAGTGCTCGCGGCTGGCGTCGCGCTCGCCCAGGTTCGGCGGGCGCGCCAGCTCCAACGGACGCTGGACTCCACCACGACCGAGCTCGACGACGCCCGATCCACCGTGGCCGCACGCGACGCCGAGCTCGCCGCGGCGACGGACCGAGCCACCGCGGCCGAGGCCACGGCGAACGCCGCCGAGACCACGATCGCCGGCATGGTGGACGAGCGGCGCACCCTCGACGCCCGCGCCACCGAGGTGGTCGCCGACCGCGACCGCCTGTTGGCCGACGTCGAGCGGTTGACGGCCGACCACGACGACGCCTCAGCGCAGGTCGTCGCGCTCGAGGAGCAGCTCGCCGAGATGGCGGCCCGCGCCGACCGCTTCCGTGAGGACCACCGCGGCGGCCTCGACGCCACCGCGCTGTGGAACCTCGAGCTGGCACGGGCACACCGCACCTGGCAGCACAGCGTGGCCGTGTCGCCCGACCAGCCGAGCCCGTTCGCCGACACCGACGACCCGCTCGGCGTTGCAGTGGGCGTCGAGGTGGCCGCGTTGCGCGAGGAGGTGGGCGTGGCGATGGAGCTGCGGTGGTCGGTCACCGTCGACGACCTCGCCCGGCGGCTCCTGGTGCTGCGCATCGTGCAGGAGCTCCTCTCGCTCTCGTCGAGGGTCGAGGAGGCCGTCGTCCTCTCGGCCGAGGACGGGCCAGACGGCACGATCGTCCTGCACCTCGACGTGCCCGACGGCAACGCGCCCATGGGCGCGGTGCACCTCGACGGCGTCGAGCACCTCCTCACCATCGACGCGACCGACGGCCTGCGCGTCGTCGTCCACTGAGCCCTGCCGGAGACCCTCTCGAATGGCCGACACCGCGCTCTACCAACCAGACGGGGACCGGTTCGTCCCGAGCCCGCTCACCACCGGGCCATGGGACCCGGGCGCACAGCACGGCGGGGCACCGGCATCGCTGCTCGCGCACCTGATCGAGCAGGAGCCGACGCCCGAGCCGACCCAGGTCGCCCGCATGACCTTCGAGCTGATGCGCCCGGTCCCGCTCACACCGCTGCGGGCGGTGACCGAGGTGGTGCGACCGGGACGCAAGGTGCAGCTCGTGCAGGCATCGCTGTTCGCCGGCGGCCGCGACGGCGCCGAGGTCGAGGTGATGCGGGCGACGGCGCTGCGGATCCGTCGTGCCGAGCTGGATCTACCCGACGGTGTGATCCCCGACGATCCGCCGCCGGCCGGGCCCGAGCACGGGAAGGTCCTCGCATTCCCCGGCGGCCCGCGGTTCGAGGGCACGGCGTACCACTCCGACGCCAACGACATCCGGTTCGTGGCCGGCGGCTTCGACCGGCCCGGTCCGGCGACGGCGTGGATCCGCCTGCTCGTGCCGGTCGTCGAGGATCGACCCACGTCGCCCCTCATGCGCGTGGCGGGCGCCGCCGACTTCGGCAACGGGCTGTCATGGACCCTGCCGCGGGGCGAGTGGATCTTCATCAACCCCGACCTCACCGTGCACGTGACGCGGGAGCCCGCGGGCGAGTGGGTGTGCCTCGACTCGATCACCCAGCCCGAGCCGACCGGGATCGGTCTGGCCGAGAGCGCCCTCTACGACAGCACCGGCCGCATCGGCCG
>CAZBTQ010000181.1:0-6053 GCA_964494405.1 uncultured Iamiaceae bacterium | reverse complement strand
GTCGGCCGCGAGGTCACCCTCGTGTCGTCGGCCGACGAAACCGGCTTCGAGATCCGCCACCTCCTCGAGGGTGGCGCGCTGGCTGCGCCGGCACACGACCGGCCTGCCCGGCACCGCTTCTGCTCGACCGGCGACGTCGCCTGGTTCCGCGACCTCGGCCGCCGGCTGCTCGGCCCCGAGATCGACGAGGTCGTTCCCGTCGTCCTCTGACGCCGGCGGTCAGCCGCCCAGGTCCAGGTCGGCCGCCGACACGACCTCGGTCTCACGGCCGGGCCCCGTCTGGAACCGCCAGTAGAGGTTGGTGTGGGAGATCACCTGGTCGGGCGGCGGCGCTCCCCACTGGGAGAGGTCCTCGGTGGTGTGCGCGTCGGCCACAAGGGTCACGTCGTAGCCGCGGACGAACGCCCCGTGGAGGGTGGAGCGGATGCACGCGTCGGTCTGGGCGCCGGTCACGACGAGCCGTCCGACGCCGCGCTCGGCGAGGCGCTCCTCCAGGTCGGTGTCCTCGAACGAGTCGCCGTAGCGCTTGTGCACCACGGGTTCGCCGGGTACCTGGTCGAGCTCGGGGACGTACTGCCACCGCTCGCTGTCGCGAGGCAGCTCGTCGGAGTTGTGCTGCACCCACACGACCGGGACGTCGGCGAGCCTGGCCCGCTGGACGAGGCCACCGATGGTGCCGACCACGGCATCGCGGTCGTGGGCCTCGGCGACCACGCCGTTCTGCACGTCGATGACGACGAGAGCGGTGTTGGGACGGTCGGGGAGCGTGGTCATCGAAGCCTCCTGCGAGAACGCGTGCCCGATGTCGCATCGTAGGTCCGTTTCGGGGGCGGTCCCGGGTTCGTCCTACAGTCGCCCTCGTGAACACCGCACCCACCAGAGCCGACGGGCGACGCGCCGACGAGCTGCGTCCCGTGACCTTCCAACGTGACTTCACGACCATGTCGGCGGGCTCGGTGCTCGTCAGCTTCGGCAACACGCGCGTGCTGTGCACGGCGTCGGTCGACGAGGACGTGCCCCGATGGATGAGGGGCACCGGCAAGGGCTGGGTGACAGCCGAGTACTCGATGTTGCCGGGGTCGAGCCCCGAGCGCATCCGCCGCGAGGTGAAGGACGGCAAGCCGTCCGGTCGCACCCAGGAGATCCAGCGCCTGATCGGTCGGGCCCTGCGCGCCGTCACCGACATGCGCGCCCTCGGCGAGCGCCAGATCCTCATCGACTGCGACGTGCTCCAGGCCGACGGCGGCACCCGCACCGCGTCGATCTGCGGCGGTTGGGTGGCCCTCCACGATGCGTGCGAGCGGCTGGTGCAGGCGGGCCGCCTGGAGTCGAACCCCGTCGTCGACCAGTGCGGGGCGATCTCGGTCGGCATCATCGACGGCGAGCCGCGACTCGACCTGCCGTACGAGGAGGACTCCCGCGCCGAGACCGACATGAACGTCGTGATGACCGGTGGCGGCGGTTTCGTCGAGGTGCAGGGCACCGCCGAGGGCGCGCCGTACAGCCGGGCCGAGCTCGACGCGCTGCTCCGGCTGGCCGAGGGTGGGATCCGCACCATCATCGGGTTGCAGCGCGAGGTGGTGGACGCCCCGCCGGAGCCTCGGTGACCGAGTCGGCGCTCACCGTGGTGCTGGCCACCGCCAACCCTGGCAAGGCCGTCGAGATCGCGCAGGTGTTGGGCGACGACATCGTGCTGGTGGCCCGGCCCGATCACATCCCTGACGTCGTCGAGGACGCCGAGACGCTCGAGGGCAACGCCCGGCTCAAGGCTGCCGCCATCGCCGATGCCACGGGTGAGGCGGCGCTCGCGGACGACACCGGGCTCGAGGTCGACGCGCTCGACGGCGCGCCTGGCGTGCACAGCGCTCGCTACGCGGGCCCCGACGGCGAGGCCGCACCCAACCGGCGCAAGCTCCTCGACGAGCTCGAGCGGCGCGGGGCGAACGACCCCGGCCAGCGAAGAGCCCGGTTCCGAACGGTGATCCTGCTGCGCCGACCTGACGGTTCCGAGGTCGTGGCCGAAGGCGTCGTCGAGGGCCGCATCGCTGCCGAGGTGCGTGGCGAGGGCGGGTTCGGCTACGACTCTGTGTTCGTCCCCGACGATGGCGACGGTCGCACCTTCGCCGAGATGTCGTCCGACGAGAAGAACCTCATCTCCCACCGCGGACGGGCGCTGCGTGCGCTCGCCCGCCTGATCGACTGAGAAGCCCCCGCATGTCTGACGATCCCATCGAAGTCATCATCGAGATCCCCCAGGGGTCCCGCAACAAGTACGAGATCGACCACGGGACGGGGGCGGTCTGGCTCGACCGCCACCTGTTCACCGCCATGCGGTATCCGGCTGACTACGGGTTCATCCCCGACACCCTGGCCGAGGACGGCGATCCGCTCGACGCGCTCGTCATCCTCGATGAGCCCACGTTCCCCGGCGTGCACATCCACGCCCGACCCATCGGCGTGTTCTGGATGCAGGACGAGGCTGGGCCCGACGCCAAGGTGCTCTTCGTGCCCCACGGTGACGAGCGCTTCGAGAACACCCGCGACCTCGACGACATCCGGCCGCACCTGCTCTCGGAGATCGGCCACTTCTTCGAGGTCTACAAGGCCCTCGAGCCCCAGAAGCACACCGCGGTGCGCGAGTGGGAGGGGGCCGCCGCGGCCCGCAAGGAGATCGCCGACGCCCGTGCCCGCTTCGGCGAGCACGGCCACTAGAGCCTCGCTAGACGGCCGGGGGCGTCGTGCCGCCCTGCTGGGCGGCGAGGAGGTCGCGGATCTCGGCGAGCAGCTCGAGGTCGGTGGGCGGGGCGTCCTCGTCGACGGGCTCCTCGCCCCGTGCCAGCCGGTGCTGCATCTCGTTCAGCGCCTTCACGACGAGGAACACGGCAAACGCGACGATCAGGAAGTTCAGGAGCACGGTGAGGAACGCGCCGTAGCGGATCGTGGCGTCGCCGAGCGCGAACGTGAGCCCGCTGAAGTCGGGCTCGCCGATGATGGCGGCCACGACCTGCAAGAGGATGTCGTCGGTGAACGACGCGACGACCGAGGCGAACGCACCGCCGATGACGACGGCGACGGCAAGGTCGACGACGTTGCCGCGGTTGATGAACTCCTTGAACTCCTTGACGAAGCTGCTCATCGACGGCCTTCCCCTGTAGCGGACCTGGTCGGCGAACCGTAGCGAACGATCGTGGAGGCGTCGACCGTCACCAGTGGCGCAGGTCGATCGGCCACTCGTCGACCTTCTCGTGGCCTCGGACGACGTGGAACACCTCGTGGCGAGCCACCGTGGGGTCGACGTGGGCCGTGCGGACGCGCACCAGCTCGCCGATCGAAGGAAGCCGCCCGCCGTCGCGTGGCGCGAACGTCACGTGCTCGTCCGAGCAGAACCACACGGAATGGCCGTCGATGCTGGGCTTGCCGTGGTCCATGCCGAGCGACTTGAGGCCCACGTCAGCGACGGCGTAGCCCTGGGCGGCGTTCACCGAGATGACCCTGCCGAGGACGAACAGCGCGGTGCGGAACGGCAGGTCGAGGCGCGCGTAGTCGGTGTCCATCAACAGGAACGAGCCCGCCTGGATCTCGGTGGCCCACGTGTTGATGTCCCACGTGCCCGTACCACCCGCCGACACGATGTCGCCGCCCACGTCGGCATGCGCGGCGACCAGGCGCTCCATCGCCACGGCGACGCCCGCGATGCGCTCGGTGCGATCGTCGAGCCCGACGACGTGGCCCTCGTAGCCCATGACCCCTCGCACCTCGAGCCCCGCGGCACGGGCGCGGTCGGCGAGGCGACCCGCGTCGGCGGGATCGCACCCGCACCGGGGGAGCCCGACGTTGACGTCGACGAGCACCGCGGGGACGCCACCTGCTGCGGCCGCGTCGATCGTCTCGTCGGAGTCGACCGCCACGGTCACCCGTGCGCCGGTGGCGGCGACCGCTCCGAGGCGACGGGCGTCGAGCACCTCGTTCGCCAGCAGGAGGTCGTCGCCGAGCCCCGCTGCCGCCATGCCCTCCACCTCTTTGATCGTGGCGCAGCAGAAGGTGGGATGCCCTGCGGCGGCGACTCGGGCTGCCATCGCAGTCGACTTGAACGCCTTCACGTGTGTGCGCAGACGCCGACCGGGATGGGTGGCACCCATGATCCGCAGGTTCTCGTCGAACGTGTCGATCTCGACGAGCAGGGAAGGGGTCGGGGCCAGCGCCTCGAGTTCTGCGTCCACGACGGGCGACCCTACCGGGGTCGTTGCCCGCGGGAGAGGGTGCCGTCCATGATGGGGGCACGCTCGGCCGGGAGGGCCTCTGACGGAGATCGCTGATGCCGCGCCGGTCCCAGACGACCGATGGACCGTGTGGCGTCGTCGCGCCCTCGGGCCACCGCCGCTCGACCGCCTCGCCA
Source organism: uncultured Iamiaceae bacterium (assembly GCA_964494405.1). Taxonomy (GTDB): domain Bacteria; phylum Actinomycetota; class Acidimicrobiia; order Acidimicrobiales; family SKKL01; genus Actinomarinicola. The sequence goes on along the minus strand of CAZBTQ010000181.1, from coordinate 1,657 downwards.
TCACCACGGCGCTGAGCTCGGGCGCCGACGCGTTCGTCGCCGTGTCCCTCGCCGGCTCGTTGTTCTTCAACCTGTCGATCGAGGCGGCACGGCCGCGGATCATCCTCTACCTGGTGTTGACCATGGCGCCGTTCGCGATCGTCGCCCCGTTGATCGGCCCGCTGGTGGATCGCATCCGCGGCGGCCACCGTGTGGTCATCGCGACCTGCTGCATCGGGCGCGCCGTGTTGTGCTTCCTCCTGGCGTTCCAGCTGAAGACGCTCGCGCTGTACCCGCTCGCGTTCTCGATCCTGGTGTTCAACAAGACCCACGCGGTCGCCAAGAGCGCGCTGGTGCCCCGTCTCGTCGAGCAGCCGGAACGGCTCGTCGAGTCCAACGCGACGTTGTCGCGGGTGGCCGCGGTCGCGGGTGCGATCGGCGGCGGCATCGCGGTGAGCGTGCTCGGGCTCGGCGGCGCGCCGATGGTGCTGTTCGTCGGGTGCGCCGTGTACGCCTCGGCCCTGTTCGCGGCGCTCTCGATCCGTCGTCCGAAGGTGCCGACGGTGAGCCCCGCCCTGCGGATCATCGAGGCGCAGGAGCTGCGGAGCCCGTCGTTGATCCTCGGCGTGTCGTCGATGGCACTGGTCCGCGGCGCGGTCGGCTTCTTCGCGTTCTTCGCCGCGTTCACGTTGAAGGGTGCCGGCGAGCCGACCTGGGTGTTCGGTGCGGTCGCGGTGGCTGGCGGCCTCGGCGGCTTCACGGCGACGTTCGTCGCTCCGGCGCTGCGACGGCTGCTCCTGGAGGAGCGCATCCTCGAGGTGGCGATGGTGGTCCCCGCGGTGTTCGCGCTGTTCGTCCCCAAGGCCTTCGTCGCGCCGAGCCTGTTGATCGTCGCGTTCTTCCTCGGCCTCGCAGCCAACCTCGGCAGGCAGGGTTTCGACTCGCTCGTCCAGCGCGACGCCCCCGATGCCGAGCGTGGTCGGGCGTTCGCGAGGTTCGAGGTCCGGCTCCAGCTCACCTGGGTCATCGGTGCGCTCCTGCCGGTGATGCTCACGCCGAGCATGAGCGTCGGCCTGTACTTCCTCGGCGGGGTGATGGTGCTGGGCGGGATCTTCTACGGCACCACCGCGCGGGCAGCGGTGCGTCGCCACTGGGGTGCGTGGAACACGGTGCTCCCGTCGGTCGACCGCATCGAGGAGGAACGTCTGCGCCCGCTGCCGTTGCAGCTCCTCGACACGGCCAAGTGGCTCGACGATCGCGGGTCGAAGCGCCAGGCGGCGATCGTGGCGTCCTCGGCCCTCGATGCACTTGGTCGCAGCACCAGTGCCGACCGGCCGGAAGAGATGGCCGATGCGCTGCTCGAGATGGAAGGAATCGTCCACGCGGCCACCAACACCGCCGAGATGGACGAGCAGCTGGCCAAGCGCGCCATCGAGCTGGCCGAGCAGTGCGTCGTCAGTGCAGGCGTCACCGACGACGGGTCGGCGGCCGAGGAGTCGTCAACGGCCGGTGATCAGGGCGGGTAGCTCGGCGAGCGAGCCGACGTGGAGGTGGTCGCCCTCGCACGTTCGGGTGGCGTCGAAGTGCACCGCCACCATGCCTGCCCGTTCGGCCGCCACCACGTCGAACGCCACGGTGTCGCCGACGTGCGCGGTGCTCGCGGCCGCGGTTCCGAGCG
>CAZBTQ010000180.1:2330-6056 GCA_964494405.1 uncultured Iamiaceae bacterium | reverse complement strand
ATCGGAACTTCACCTGTGTCTCCCGCTTTCTCGGTGCTGGCCGGTTGTGCTTGACGTCATGGGTTCGAACCGTAGATCAGGTAGTGGTGCTAATAGGTGCTGTGGATTGTGGACGACACCCCATCGTCGCAGGTCACGGCACCTCTCGAAGCGCGCGTGTCGTCCACACCGGTGCACAGGTCGCGAATGACAGTGCTGTGCTTCGGTGGACGACGCACCGGTGGTCCACCGACGAGGCTGCGATGCCCACAGGTCATCCACTGCTCCGTCCACTGCTCCGTCGATGGTGGCGCGGTCCGCCGCCGTGCGCCTCGGGCGGCCCGCCGCCGGCTCGGTCTTGAAGCGGTGGTTCACTCGCCGCCTCGGATGGTCTGCATCAGCTCGGTGACCTGGTCGTAGATCTGACGACGTTCCTTCATCAGCGCCGAGATCTTCTCGACGGCGTGGATGACCGTGGTGTGGTCGCGACCGCCGAACTCGCGGGCGATCGCGGGGAACGACAGGTCGGTGAGCTCGCGGAAGACGTACATCGCGATCTGGCGGGCGGTGACGAGCGGCCGGCGTCGGCTCTTGCCCGTGATCTCCTCGATCGGGTACCCGAACATGGTCGAGGTGGCGTCGAGGATCAGCTGGGGGGTGATCACGCGTGGCTGGGTGTCACCGATGAGGTCGCCGAGGACCTGCTCGGCCAGCGAGGCCGAGAGCGTCTCCTTGGTCAGGCTGGCGAACGCCGACACCCGGATGAGCGCTCCCTCGAGCTCGCGGATGTTGTCCTTGACGTGGGTGGCGATGAACTCGCTGACGTCGGGTGGGATCCAGGTGGTCTCGCGCTCGGCCTTCTTGCGGACGATGGCGAGGCGGGTCTCGAAGTCCGGCGGCTGGATGTCGGTGATCAGCCCCATCTTGAAGCGGCTGCGGAGTCGATCTTCAAGCGTCGACATCGCGTCGGGCGGACGGTCCGAGGAGAGCACGATCTGGCGGTTCGACTCGTGGAGGTGGTTGAACGTGTGGAAGAGCTCCTCTTGGAGCCCCTCTCGCCCTTCGATGAACTGGATGTCGTCGAGCAGCAGCACGTCGATCTCGCGGTAGCGCCGCTTGAAGTCGTTCGGCGTGTTGGTGCGGATCGCGTCGACGAACTGGTTGAGGAAGTTCTCGGTGGTGACGTAGCGAACTGTTGAGCGCGGGTACACCGACCGCACGTAGTGCGCGATCGCCTGGAGCAGGTGGGTCTTGCCCAACCCGGCGTGGCCGTGGATGAACAGCGGGTTATAGGACCGTCCGGGCTGTTCGGCGACCGACAGCGCGGCGGCGTGCGCGAAGCGGTTCGACGCACCGATGACGAACGCCTCGAACGTGTAGCGGGGCTCGTCGACCGTCGGCGTGGGAGTCGGAGGGGCGAGATCCTCGCTGGCGGCGACCTCGTCGAGGACGTCGCGGCCGACGGTGGCCTCGGCGAGGAGCCGTTCGACGTCGCCGTCCTCGAGTCCGTCGACCTCGGCCAGTCCCGGACGCACCTCGATCGCGATCGCGACGTCTTCGGCACCCGATTCGACGAGGGCGTCTCGCACCAGCGCGAGATATCGGCCCTCGATGCGTTCCTTCACCATCACGCTCGGCACCGACACGGTGAGGACACCGTGATCGAGGTCGAGTGGTTCGGCCGCACTGAACGAGGTGTGCCAGACGGCTTCGGAGACCTGGGCCCGGAGGATCTCCGAGCAGGCACCCCACACCACTCCAGCTTCTTGCACCTGTCCGACGCCTCCTGTGCTGTCGACGTCCACAAGCCGGTCCACAGCTGTGGAAAACGCAAGGGTGAGCCCCAATGGCAGGCCAAGGGGTTCGGGACCAGAGGAGGAGCGGCGGACCACCCTCGTGGTGTCGCCGGGAGCGGGCTCCCGACGTGGCTGCGCAACCTAGCACCGTCTCTCCCGGGCCTGCACGAGTGCACGAGATGGCGGGCGTCGGTGCTGGTCAGTCCCTGTGAACTTCACCCGTGTCATTTCACAGGACCGAGCGAGGCCAGGCCGCGCGGCAGGAGGTCGCGCAGGTGCGGGCGATTCCCGCGTCACGCCGTAGTTGCTCCCCGGTGATGGCGCCTCTACGCTTTGCGTTCGGCGCGTTCCCGTGCCGGTCCATGCGCGTCCTCGACCACGAGCCACCTCGCCCGGGGGACGCACCGACGACCAGCGGGGACGTCCGACACGATCGTTCCCCCTTCCGCCCCCGAGCGCTGCTCGTCGGGTGGCGAGGGACCGTCCGTGGTCTGTCGACCGCGGACCTCGAGGAGGCCATCCCGTGAAGCGCACCTACCAGCCCAACAACCGCCGTCGTGCCCGCCGCCACGGCTTCCGGCACCGCATGTCGGACCGCGCCGGGCGCGCCGTGCTCAAGGCGCGACGTCGCAAGGGACGGAGCAAGCTGTCGGCCTGATCGGGCGCATCTCGGATCGGTCGACGTTCGTCGCGCTTCGCCGCGATGGTCGCCGAGTCCGCTCCGGCCCGATCTGGATCCGCGTGCTCCTCGATGACCCCGCCGACCCTCCTCGTCCTCCCCGCCTCGCCTGCGCGTTCGGGCGCCGGAACGGCCGCGCCGTGACCCGCAACCTGCTGCGACGACGTGTGCGGTCGGCCTTCGTCGCTCGCGCCCGGCACGATCCGGCTTCGATACCCCCGGGGGCATATCTGGTCGGCGGAGGGCCCGAGATCGCCACGGCCACCTACGCATCGCTGACGACGCACCTCGACCGGTGCCTCGACCAGGTCCTGGACGGCGAGCGGTGACCACGCCCACATCACCTCAGGCGGCAGTCGGCGCGCGGCCGGCATCGCTGCCGGCCCGTGCACTGCACCGAGCTGTGCGTGCCTATCGGTACCTCGCCGCGGGACGTCCCTCGCCCTGTCGGTTCTATCCCTCGTGTTCGACCTACGCGCTCGAAGCGCTCGAGGTCCACGGCGCCGCCCGCGGCAGCTGGCTCACGATCCGGCGCATCGGCCGGTGCCACCCCTGGGGCGGGCACGGCATCGACCTGGTCCCGCCGGCCCTCGATCGGAAGGCTTCCTAAGTGTTCGACCCGTTCTTCGACGCGATCGCCGGCCTGCTCGCCTGGTTCTACGAGCTGCCGGTGCTCGGTGGCTCCTACGGGATGGCGATCATCCTGCTGACCCTCACCGTCATGGTGCTGGTGACCCCGCTGACCCTGAAGGGCACGCGGTCGATGATGACGATGCAGGCGCTCCAGCCCGAGATCAAGCGGATCCAGCAGGAGTACGCCGACGACCGCGTCAAGATGAACGAGGAGCTCCTTGCGTTCTACAAGGAGAACCAGATCAACCCGGTGGGCGGCTGCCTGCCGCTGCTACTCCAGATGCCGGTGTTCATCCTGCTGTACCGGGCCATCCAAGGGTTGACCCAGACCGATGCGGATGGTCACTTCGTCCCGAAGTACCTCGACCCCTCGAGCGCGCTCTACGAGGACCTCCACGGCAGCACCGAGATGGTCTCGTGGGGACTCGACCTCGCCCAGTCGGCTGCCGACGCACTCCGCGTCTCGTTCGTCGAGGGCATCCCCTACATCGTCCTCATCGCCGTCGTGGCGGCGACCTCCTACATCCAGCAGAAGCAGATCTCGGGGCGCAACCCCAACGCCGAGATCCCCGCGCAGCAGAAGATGCTGCTGCGGGTCATGCCGGTGTTCTTCGCCTTCATCTCGTTCAACTTCGCGGC
>CAZBTQ010000180.1:0-2230 GCA_964494405.1 uncultured Iamiaceae bacterium | reverse complement strand
TGCGTCCTGTGCAGCCGCGGCCCAAGGCCGAGCGGCGTGACCGTCGCCGGGGCCGCCCCACGAAGTCCTCGAAGGGCTCCACCTCGACAGCGAACGGCGCCGAGGGTGAGACACCCGACGAGACTGGGACATCCGATGAACCCGTCGAGCCGGTGCCGAGCGACGAGCCACGCGCGAGCGCCCGGCGACAAGGGGGACGAGGGAACACGAAGCGAGCCGACCGACCGGCGGCCGCCACGAGTGCAGGATCCAACGACGAGGAGTCGACCATGACCGAGGACATCACGGTGGAGCAGCAGGCGGAGATGGTCGAGGAGTTCCTCACGGGATTGCTCGACGCCTTTGGATACGACGCCACGGTGTCGTCCACCACGATCGACGAGGAGACGATCGAGGTGGCGGCCGAGGGCACCGACCTCGGTTTGCTCGTGGGTCCTAAGGGCAACACGCTCCAGGCCATCCACGACCTGTCGCGGACCGTCGTGCAGCGACGGGCCAGCGGCAACCACGAGGGTCGAGTGCGTCTCGATGTTGCGGGCTACCGCGAGAAGCGACGTACCGCGCTGGAAGGGTTCACCCGCAAGGTGGCCGACCAGGTGCTCGACACGGGCAAGGCCCAGGTGCTCGAACCCATGTCGTCGGCCGACCGCAAGGTGGTGCACGACACCGCCAACACCATCGAGGGCGTCCGCACCACCTCCGAGGGTGACGAGCCCCGCCGCCGGGTCGTGCTGCTGCCCGACTCCTGACGTCCGACGACCCCCATGCGACGTCCATGACCGCTGAGGGCGCCCTGCTGGGGGTGTTGGAGGACTCCCGCCGGCTGGGATTCCTCGGCCCGGGACCGGTCATCGACCACGTCGAGCACGCCGAACGGGCGCTGGGTGTGCTCGACGCGTTGGCGCTCGACGGAAGATCGGGCAACGCACCGCGCGGCGTCGATCTCGGCAGCGGTGGGGGCGTCCCCGGCCTGGTCCTGGCCGCGCGGCGTCCCACCTGGCGCTGGTTGCTGCTCGACGCGCAGCAACGACGCACCGACTTCCTCGCCGATGCTGTCCGTCGCCTGGGGTTGGGCGAGCGGGTCGACGTGCTGCGTGCGCGGGCCGAGGTTGCCGGGCGTGACACCAGGCTGCGCGGCGCCCACGACCTGGTGGTGGCTCGATCGTTCGGCGCGCCCGCGGTGACCGCGGAGTGCGCCGCTCCCCTGCTGGCGCTCGGCGGTTCGCTGGCGGTCAGCGAGCCGCCCGACGGTGAGTCGACCGATGTCCGCTGGCCCGCTGATGGACTGACGAAGCTGGGCCTCACGCGAACTGGTCGGCCTCGTGACGGCTGGGTGGTGCTCCGCCAGGAGGCAGTGCTCGATGACCGGTATCCTCGTGCCGACGGGCGACCGGCCAAGCGCCCCCTCTGGACATGACGGCACGTTTCACGTGAAACATCGGTCGGGTGCTTGACCCCCACCCACGCGGCAGGGAAGGATGAGCCGACGTGCCGCGGCGGGGGCCTCATCGGCATCGTGTCGCGCTGCCACCTTCCTCACCCGGCTCTCGACCTCAGAGAGGACGCCACATGACACGACCCCTTCCGCGGGTCATCGCCCTGGCCAACCAGAAGGGCGGCGTCGGAAAGACCACCACGGCAGTGAACCTCGGAGCGTGCCTGGCCGAGATGGGGTTCCGAACCCTCATCATCGATCTTGATCCCCAGGGCAATGCCAGCACGGGTCTCGGGATCGACCCACGCTCGATCGAGCAGTCGATGTACGACGTGCTGCTGCACGGCGCGGCGCTGGAGGACTGCATCGAAGCCTCCTCGGTGCGGAACCTCTTCGTGGCACCGGCGAACCTCGACCTGGCCGGGGCCGAGATCGAGCTGGTGCCGGCGTTCAGCCGGGAGTTGCGTCTCCGTCACGCCATCGACGCAGTCATCGACCAGTTTGACTACGTCCTCATCGATTGCCCACCGTCGCTCGGCCTGCTGACCGTCAACGGGTTGGCCGCTGCGAGCGAGGTGATGGTGCCGATCCAGTGCGAGTACTACGCACTCGAGGGTCTGGGCCAGCTCCTCCGCAACGTCGACCTGGTGCAGCGCCAGCTCAATCCGGACCTCGAGGTGTCGGCCATCATCTTGGTGATGTACGACGCTCGGACCAAGCTGTCCGACCAGGTGGCCGCTGAGGTGCGGGAGCACTTTGGGGACAAGGTGTGCCGCCAGGTGGTTCCTCGCACGG
>CAZBTQ010000179.1:0-6072 GCA_964494405.1 uncultured Iamiaceae bacterium | reverse complement strand
AGATGATGCCCTTGAACCGGACGCGCTTGTACTTGCCGCAGTAGCACTCCCAGTCCTTGGTCGGCCCGAAGATCTTCTCGCAGAAGAGGCCGTCCTTCTCGGGCTTGAGCGTGCGGTAGTTGATCGTCTCGGGCTTCTTGACCTCGCCGTTGGACCACGTGCGGATCGAGTCCGCGGTGGCAAGGCCGATCCGAAGCTGGTCGAAGTTGTTGACGTCGAGCATGTGGTTCCTCTCAGCCCCGCTCGGCCTGACGGCGGGCGTCCTCTTCGTCGCTTCCGCGCTCGGGTCGGGACAGGTCGATGCCCAGTTCCTCGGCCGTGCGGAAGATGTCCTCGTCGAGCTCGCGCATCTCGATCTCCTCGCCCGTGGTCGACAGGACCTCGACGTTGAGGCAGAGGGCCTGCATCTCCTTGATGAGCACCTTGAAGGACTCGGGGATGCCGGGCTCGGGGATGTTCTCGCCCTTGACGATGGCCTCGTAGACCTTCACGCGGCCGAGCACGTCGTCGGACTTGATGGTGAGCAGCTCCTGCAGGCAGTAGGCGGCGCCGTAGGCCTCGAGGGCCCACACCTCCATCTCGCCGAAGCGCTGGCCGCCGAACTGGGCCTTACCGCCGAGGGGCTGCTGGGTGATCATCGAGTACGGGCCGGTCGAGCGGGCGTGGATCTTGTCGTCCACGAGGTGGGCCAGCTTGATGATGTACATGTACCCGACAGTGATCGGGTTGTCGTAGGCCTCGCCGGTGCGACCGTTGTAGAGCTGGGTCTTGCCGTCGAGCTGGATCATGCGGCCGCCGTCGCCGTAGCGCTCGTCGGTGGCCTCGGGGTGCAGGGCGCTGAAGATCTTCTGGATCGTCGGGTGCTTGCCCGCGTCCTCCTCCTCGTCCCAGTTCGCACCGTCGAACACCGGCGTCGCGATGAGCGTGGACGGCGGGGTGTTGGTGCGCGTCTTGTTCTCGGTGCCGCGCACCGGCTCGTCGCCGACGTCGACCTTGCCGTCGCCTGACAGGTCCCAGCCCCAACGGGCGGCGTAGCCCAGGTGCGACTCGAGGACCTGGCCCACGTTCATGCGGGACGGGACGCCGAGCGGGTTGAGCATGATGTCGATGGGCGTGCCATCGGCCATGAAGGGCATGTCCTCGATCGGGAGGATCTTGGAGATGACGCCCTTGTTGCCGTGGCGGCCGGCGAGCTTGTCGCCGACGCTGATCTTGCGCTTCTGGGCGACGTAGACCCGGACGAGCTGGTTGACGCCGGGCGGCAGCTCGTCGCCCTCGTCGCGGTTGAACACCTTGACGTCGATGACCTTGCCGGACTCGCCGTGGGGCACCTTGAGGCTGGTGTCGCGCACCTCGCGGGCCTTCTCGCCGAAGATGGCGCGCAGCAGGCGCTCCTCGGGGGTGAGCTCGGTCTCGCCCTTCGGGGTGACCTTGCCGACGAGCACGTCGCCGGCGTCGACCTCGGCGCCGATGCGGATGATGCCGCGCTCGTCGAGGTCGGCGAGGATCTCCTCGGAGAGGTTCGGGATGTCCCGGGTGATCTCCTCGGGCCCGAGCTTGGTGTCGCGGGCGTCGATCTCGTGCTCGTGGATGTGGATCGACGTGAGCACGTCGTCCTTCACCAGTCGCTCCGAGAGGATGATGGCGTCCTCGAAGTTGTAGCCCTCCCACGGCATGAAGGCCACGAGGAGGTTCTTGCCGAGCGCCAGCTCACCGAACTCGGTGGAGGGGCCGTCGGCGAGGAGGTCGCCCTTCTTCACCTTGGCGCCTTCGACGACGCGCACCTTCTGGTTGATGCAGGTGTCCTGGTTGGAGCGCTCGAACTTGAGCAGGCGGTGGATCTTCTTGCGGCCGCCCTTGTACTCGACGGTGATCGCGTCGCCGTCGACGGCGGTGACGGTGCCGTCGTCCTCGGCGAAGATCAGGTCGCCCGAGTCGCGGGCGACCGTGGCCTCGATGCCGGTGCCGATGTAGGGCGCCTCGGCCTTGACCAGCGGGACGGCCTGCTTCTGCATGTTGGCGCCCATGAGGGCGCGGTTGGCGTCGTCGTGCTCGAGGAACGGGATCGCCGCGGCGCCGATCGAGACGATCTGCTTCGGCGACACGTCCATCATCTGGACCTCGACGGGCGGCACGGAGGAGATCTCGGTGGTGGCACCGAAGAAGACGTCGCGCTCGAGCTGGAGCTTCAGCTCACCGAGGGTCGCGGCCTGCGGCGACCGGCGCACCAGGACGCGGTCGTTGCGGAAGGTGCCGTCGGGGTTGAGGGGGGCGTTCGCCTGGGCGACGACGTACTCCTCCTCCTCGTCGGCCGCGAGGTACACGACCTCGTTGGTGACCTTGCCGTTGACGACCTTGCGGTACGGCGACTCGATGAACCCGAACGAGTTGACCCGGGCGTAGGAGCTGAGCTGACCGATGAGGCCGATGTTCGGACCTTCAGGGGTCTCGATCGGGCACATCCGGCCGTAGTGGCTGAAGTGGACGTCGCGGACCTCGAAGCCGGCACGCTCGCGCGACAGGCCGCCGGGGCCGAGCGCCGACAGGCGTCGACGGTGGTTCAGGCCCGACAGCGGGTTCACCTGGTCCATGAACTGCGACAGCTGGCTGGTGCCGAAGAACTCCTTGATCGCGGCGACCACCGGCCGGATGTTGATCAGCGTCTGAGGCGTGATGGCCTCGACGTCCTGGGTGGTCATGCGCTCGCGGACGACCCGCTCCATGCGGGACAGGCCGATGCGGACCTGGTTCTGGATCAGCTCGCCGACCGAGCGGATGCGCCGGTTCGCGAAGTGGTCCTGGTCGTCGAGGCGGTAGCCCGGCTCGGCGTTCACCAGGTTCAGCAGGTAGGTCGTGGCGGCCAGGATCTCGGCCGGCGTGAGCACCGACTGGTCGGGATCGGGGCGCTCCAGCGTGATGCCGAAGATCGACTCGATCTTGTCGAGCTCGGGGCCGAGCTTGCGGTTGAGCTTGTAGCGACCGACCCGCGACAGGTCGTAGCGGCGACCCTCGAAGAAGGCGTTCTTGAAGTAGGCCTTGGCCGACTCGACCGACGGCGGCTCGCCCGGACGGGCCCGCTTGTAGATCTCGACGAGCGCCTCGTCCTGGGTGGGAGCGATCTCTCGATCCTTCTCCCACTGGCCCTCGAGGAAGTCGAAGTGGCGGACGAACTGCTCGAGGAAGCCGGGGTGGTTCTCCTCGTCGTAGCCGAGCGCGCGCAGCAGCACGAAGAGGCTGAGGCGACGCTTGCGGGCCACGCGGGTGCCGGCGGTGACGTCCTTGCCGGGCTTCTGCTCGACGTCGAACTCGATCCACTCGCCGCGGTAGGGGTGGATGGTGCCGGTGACGAGCTGGTGCTTGGTCAGGTTCCGGAGGCGGAACCGCTCACCCGGCTGGAAGATGACGCCGGGCGAACGCACGAGCTGCGACACGACGACGCGCTCGGTGCCGTTGATCACGAAGGTGCCCTTGTCGGTCATCATGGGGAAGTCGCCCATGAAGACCGTCTGCTCCTTGATCTCGCCGGTGGTGGCGTTCATGAAGCGAGCGCGCACGAAGATCGGCGCGCTGTAGGTCATGTCCTTCTCCTTGCACTCGTCCACCGAGAACTTCGGCGGCGGGCGCAGGTCTTCGTCGTTCGGATCGAACTCCAGCTCGAGCTGCAGCGTCTCGGTGAAGTCCTTGATCGGACTGATGTCGGCGAAGGTCTCGGCGAGGCCGTGGTCGAGGAACCACTCGAACGACTCTCGTTGGATGGCGATGAGGTCCGGCAGTTCGAGGACCTCGTCGAGGTTCGCGAACGAATAGCGGGCCCGGGCAGTGGTGCGGGAGGACAAGGACGACTCCTCAGACGTGGAGAGGCGCGGGCAGGAGGACAGCCGATTCGGGGCGCGTCACGACCACCGGCGAGGATCGGCGAGGCGGGCGGGCGAGCACGGCAACGAGTGAGCCTACCGACGGAGCACGCCAAAGGTCAACCTGTCTGGATCGGCACGTTCGGAAACCTCAGGAGGTCCCGGTGTCATCGACCAGACGGGCTGACCGTACCGGACCGACCGGCATGCCGATCGGTCCGTCTCTAGGTTGCGGTGGAGGGTAGGACGAGCACGCCGAGCGGTCAAGGTTTGCCGCGTTCCGATCGCGTGTCGGCACCGGAGCCCGACCACGGCCACAGGAGTCCGCACCGGAAGGTGCGGCGAGAACAACGCGTACAAGCCCGACCACGGACGCGGGGGTCCGCACCGGGAGGTGCGGCAACAGCAACGCGACGAAGCCCGACCCCTCTTCGGGATCGGGCCTCGTGTGGTTCGCGCTGCCGGGGTCCGCACCGGAAGGTGCGGCAACAACAGAGCTACTTGAGCTCGACGGTGGCGCCGGCGGCCTCGAGGGCTTCCTTGGCCTTCTCGGCGTCCTCCTTGGAGGCCTTCTCGATCACCGGCTTCGGGGCGTTGTCCACCAGGTCCTTGGCCTCCTTGAGACCGAGGTTGGTGAGCGAGCGCACCTCCTTGATGACCTGGATCTTCTTGTCGCCGGCGCTGGTGAGCACCACGTCGAACTCGTCCTGCTCGGCGGCGGCCTCGCCACCACCTGCGGCGGGGGCACCGGCCGCGGCCACGGCCACGGGGGCCGCCGCGGTCACGTCGAAGCGCTCCTCGAACTCCTTGAGCAGCTCGCTCAGCTCGAGAACGGTCATGCTGGAGATCGCGTCGAGGATCTCTTCCTTGGTCGCCATGTCAGGCCTCACTTTCTTCGTCGGCCACAGCGGCCTCGGTGTCGGTCGCAGCCTCGGCCTCTGGGGCTTCGGCTGCAGGGGTCTCGGCCTCGGCGGTCGCCTCGGCTGCATCGGTGGTCGCCTCGGCCTCCGGGGCCTCGGCTGCATCGGTGGATGCCTCGACCTCGGAGGTCTCGGCGGGATCGGTGGTCGGCTCGTCGGCCGCGGGAACGCCGCCCTGCTGGTCGATGAGGGCCTGCAGGCCGTACGCGAAGTTGCGCGGCAGGGCCTGGAGCAGACCGGCCATCTTCACCAGCGGTGCGGCGAGACCGCCCGCGAACCGTGCCAGCAGCTCCTCGCGCGGGGCGACCTCGGCCAGCGCCGACGCCTCGTCGGCGGACAGCAGGTTCTCGCCGAGCACGCCACCCTTGACGACGAGCGCCGGGTTGGTCTTCGCGAACTCCTTGAGCACCTTGGCGACGTTGACGGCGTCGCCGGGGCTGCCGTCGGGCATGGTGGTGATGAAGGCGATCGCGGTGGGACCGGTGAGCAGGTCGTCGAGGTCGAGGCCGAGATCGCGGGTCGCGAACCCGACCAGGCTGTTCTTGTAGACCTTGTAGTCGCCGCCGGCTGCGGTCAGCGATCGACGCAGCTCGGAGATGGCGGCCACGTCGAGGCCGCGGTACTCGGTGAGCAGCGCGGCGTCGGACTCGGTGAAGCGGGCCTTGACCTCCTCCACCACCGCGACCTTCTCGGCTCTGGGGTTCTCCATCAGCACCTCCTTCCTGTGTGTCGGGGCTCGTCACGAGCCCGGGCGGGTGTCGCCGTACATGGCGACGGGGCGCTCGCTGCAGACATGCGCGGGCGCCCCGTGGAAGGAGATCCCACCTCGTCAGGCGGGCCCGGAGGCCCCTTCGGCCTGGCCCCGAAGGGTCAGACACCGGATGTCTGCGGTGAGCAGATCGGTTGTGGCCGCAGGACGAGCCTGCAGCAGGCGACGAGTGTACCGGGTCGCCGGTGGATCGCCAGCCGCCGGCCGGCCGGGGGTCAGTCGTCCTCGGCGCTGAGGCGGTTCGGATCGACCTTGATGCCGGGCCCCATCGTGGACGACAGCGTGATGCTGCGGACGTAGCGGCCCTTCGCGGAGGCCGGCTTGGCCCGGTGCAGCTCGTCGAGGACCGCGGAGAAGTTCGCCTGGAGCGCGTCGGGGTCGAACGACACCTTGCCGAGGGGCACGTGGACGTTGCCGTAGCGGTCGGTGCGGTACTCGACCTTGCCGCCCTTGAACTCCTCGACGGCCTTGGCGACGTCGGTGGTGACGGTGCCGGTCTTGGGGTTCGGCATCAGGCCGCGGGGACCGA
>CAZBTQ010000178.1:0-6083 GCA_964494405.1 uncultured Iamiaceae bacterium | reverse complement strand
AACGCCACGATCCTGTTCGACGAGGCACGCGCTTCTCTCACCGATGCCGAGGCACAGCGCGACCGCTGGACCGCCCGAGCCGACGCTTTGGAGATGGCGCTCGACGAGGCGCGAGCCCGTGCCGGCGCCGCGCGGCTCGCCGACCTCGACGGTGTGCTCGGCACGCTGCTCGACGTCGTCGAGGTCGATCCGGGCTGGGAGGCCGCGTTCGAGGCCGCGGTCGGCGATGCGATCACCGCCGTGGTGGTGTCCGGTGTCGACGTCGGCCGGCGAGCGCTCGAGTCGCTCCACGCGGGCGATACCCAGGGCGCGGTGCTCGCGCTCGGTGCGACCGGTCGACCCGTCACGGTGGCTCCAGGCGGCGGCGAGCCGGTCCGCCAGCACGTGCGCTCGGCCGACCCGCAGGTCGACGCGCTGCTCGACCGACTCCTCGGGGCGGCGGTCGCGGTGAGCGGCGGCTGGGCCGACGCGGTCGACGTCGCGCTCCGGCACCCCGACGCGGTGGTCGTCACGCGCACCGGCGATCGCTTCGGCTCCACTGGTTGGCGCATCGGCGTCGCAGGTTCCGGTGCCACGCGTGCAGCGCTCGACGAGGCGCGCGAGCGCGTCGCCACGGCGGTCGCCGTCGTCGACGACGCCACCGGTCGCGTCGCGTCCACCGAGGCCGACCTCGAGGTGGCGCGCGCCGACGAGAAGGCGGTGGCGAAGGAGCTCGACGCCAACGACGCGCTGCTCAGTGCAGCAGGCGACGCCCTCCAGCGCGTCGAGACCCAGCGACGGGATGGTGCGACCCAGGTCGACGAGCTCCGTGGACGGCGCGCCGACCTGGCCTCGCGCCTCGGCCGCGAGGTCGCACGGCGAGCCGAGCTCGACGAGATCCTGCCGATCCTCGAGGACGAGGAGTCCGAGCGCGTCGAGCAGGGCCGGGCGCTCGCCGCTGCCCGCACGCGACTCGACGAGCGGGGGGCGGCCTTGTCGAACCGGCGGCGCGAGCTCGACGTCCGGGCCGCCGGCGTCGACCAGCGACGCGAGGTCCTCACCCGGCGCCGAGGCGAGATCGACGCCCGCCTCGAACGACACGCCGACGAGCGGGCGCAGGCGAGCGCGCAGCGCGCCGAGGTCGACCGGCGTGCCCTCGCCACCGAACGGCTCGGCGGTGTCGTGGCCGGCGTGCTCGCCCAGACCGACGAGACCCTCACCGGGCTCCACGAGCGGCGTCGCGCGCAGTCCGAGGTCGCCCGCGCACGGGCTGCCGAGCTCGATGGCCTCCGCCGCTCACGCTCCGATCTCGAGAAGGCACTCGAGTCGGTCCGCGAGCGCCTGTCGCGCGTCGAGCTGGCCGATGCCGAGACCAAGGTGCGGATCGAGTCCGCGGTCGAGGCGCTGCGCCGCGACCTCGACGTCGACCCCGACACCGCGGTCGCCGCCGAGTGCCCACCGCTTCCCGACGGCGCCACCGCCGCTGCACGGGCCCGCGAGCTCGAGCGCGAGCTGCGCCTCATGGGCCCGATCAACCCGCTCGCCCTCGAGGAGTACGAGGCGCTCCAGGAGCGGCACACGTTCCTCGAAGCCCAGCTCGACGACGTGCGCTCGACCCGGCGCGACCTCGCCAAGATCATCCGGGCGATCGACGGCGAGATCGTCGACGTGTTCGTGGCGGCCTTCGCCGACGTGGCCGAGAACTTCACCGTCTTGTTCGAGACCCTCTTCCCGGGCGGCAAGGGAGAGCTGCGGCTGACCGATCCCGACGACATGCTCACCACCGGGATCGAGGTCGAGGCTCGGCCGTCGGGCAAGAACGTCCGCAAGCTGTCGCTGCTGTCGGGTGGCGAGCGGTCGCTCACCGCGCTCGCGTTCCTGTTCGCCGTGTTCCGCAGCCGCCCGAGCCCCTTCTACGTGATGGACGAGGTCGAGGCCGCGCTCGACGACGTGAACCTGCACCGGTTCCTCGACCTGATCCACGAGTTCCGGGCCGAGGCCCAGCTCCTCATCGTCAGCCACCAGAAGCGGACGATGGAAGCCGCCGATTGCCTCTACGGCGTCACGATGCAGCCGGGAGGCTCGTCGCGGGTGGTGTCGGAGCGGGTCGGCGGTTCTCACTGAATCCTCACCGCACTCGGATCGGGGCCTCGCAGGGCCACGGTTACCGTGGGCGACAACCCAGGAGGACACCGTGAGCGACGCACCCCGCGACCCCGACGCGACGATCCAGAACCAACCCGTGCGCACCGCGCCGGTGCCGCCCCCGCCTGGCGCCCCCACCACGCCGGCGCCCGCGCGCCAGTGGCCCACCGCCCCGGTCGCCCCTCCTCCCGCACCGGCCGCTCCGGCGTCGCCGCCTGCGGGCACCCCGACGCCGAGCACCCCATCGTCGAGCGGACCGTCGCCGTGGGGCCAGGTGCCGACCGCACCCGCGTCCGCGCCGCCATCGCCGTCGACGGCGCCCACCGCGCCGCACATCCCAGGCGCGGCTTCCTCGGTCGCCGCCCCCACGGCATCGACCGCACCAGGGACCGCCACGCACAACCGCGCACCGCGGTGGGTCACGCCGCTGGTGCTCCTCGCCGCGCTGGCCCTGTTCGCAGGCGGGGCGCTCGCCGGCTGGGCCGTCGCCGAGCGCGACGACACCGATGGCGTGCCATCTGCGGCCACCGAGCAGGCCGACGGCACGACGACGCCGGTCTCGGGCCCGGTGGCCGACGACGTGGCCGAGCCGGTCGCGGCAGTCGCCCAGGCGGTGTCCCCATCGGTCGTGCAGATCGAGACCAACACCGGCCTCGGCTCCGGGATCGTCTACGACGACGCCGGCCACATCCTCACCGCGGCGCACGTCCTCGACGGCGCGACACAACTCCGCGTCCGCCTCGCCGACGGCACGCTCGTGGCCGCCGAGGTCGTCGGCACCAACGCCTCCACCGACGTGGGCGTGGTGAAGATCGATGCTCGCGACGACCTCGTCCCCGCGACGCTCGGCGTCGACGCCGAGGTGAACGTCGGGCAGCTCGCCGTCGCCGTCGGCAGCCCGTTCGGGCTCGAGCAGACCGTCACCTCCGGCATCGTGTCGGCGCTCGACCGCCCGGTCGAGACCGAGGGATCGGCGATCGTCGGCATGATCCAGACCGACGCCTCGATCAACCCGGGCAACTCGGGCGGAGCGCTCGCCGATCGCAACGGTCGGATCATCGGCATCAACGACGCGATCCGTACAGCAGGCGGCGGCAACGAGGGTGTCGGCTTCGCCATCCCGATCGACCTGGCGGTGCGCATCGCCGACCAGATCATCTCCGGCGAGGAGATCCGCGCCGGCCTGCTCGGCGTCATGGTCAGCGACCCCACCGACGGCCCGGCGGGCGCGCTCGTCGGCGAGGTCACCGAAGGTGGCCCGGCCGAGGGCTCCGGACTCGAGGTGGGCGATCTGATCGTCGGCATCGACGGCAGGGCGGTCTCGCAGATGCAGGACCTGCGGGCGCAGGTGCTCGCCAGGGAGCCGGGCGACACCGTGGTGCTCGACGTGCTGCGCGAGGGCGACGAGGTCCAGGTGGAGATCACGCTCGGCAGCGCCACCGACTGAGCCGTCCTGACGACTCGCCTGGGAAGCCGGACCTGGGTGCGTCGGTAGGCTGGCGGCCACATGCCTGAGATCCTCCTGTTCGTCGTCGTCCTGTTGCTCGTCGCCGGCCTCACCGCCGGCTACGTCATCTCCCGTCGTCCGTCGAAGGGGCCCGAGCTCGAGCCGCCTCCCGACGATGCTCGGGGGGGCGTCGCCACCCTCGAGCGGCCCGAGGCACCTCCCGTCGAGGCCCCAGGCGAACCCGCAGGGCCACCCGCCGAGGTCGAGCCCGAGGTTCCCGTCGTCCCCCGGTTGCGCGATCGCCTCGGCACGGCACGCGCCACGCTGGCGGGCTACGTCGGAACGGTCCTCGGCCGATCGAGCATCGACCAGCAGACCTGGGACGAGCTCGAAGAGGCGCTGCTGCTCGCCGATGTCGGCATCAGGCCCACCACCGAGCTGCTCGACCGCCTGCGGGAGCGGGTCTCCGTCGAGAAGATCGACGACCCAGCGGTCCTCCTCGACGCGCTCAAGGACGACCTGAAGGCGCGCCTCGGCGGCCGTGACCGCTCGCTCGACCTCGATGCCGACGACGGCAGGACGCCCGTCTGGCTCTTCGTCGGCGTCAACGGCGTCGGCAAGACCACCACCATCGGCAAGGTGGCGGCTCGACTCTCCGGCGAGGGCCACGGGGTCCTGCTGGCCGCTGGCGACACCTTCCGTGCCGCCGCCGCCGAGCAGCTCCAGACGTGGGCCGAGCGCTCCGGTGCCGACTTCGTGCGTGGCGCCGAGGGCGGCGACCCCAGCTCGGTCATCTTCGACGGCGTCCAGCGGGCCGCGAGCAAGGGCCACGCGCTCGTGCTCGCCGACACCGCGGGCCGTCTCCACACCAAGGTCAACCTCATGGAGGAGCTGGCCAAGGTGCGCAGGGTCGCCGACCGCGAGCCGGGCCAGGTGCGCGAGGTCCTCCTCGTGATCGACGCCACCACCGGCCAGAACGGCCTCACCCAGGCCCGGCAGTTCGCCGAGGCGGCCGACGTCACCGGCGTCGTGCTCACCAAGCTCGACGGCTCGGCCAAGGGCGGCATCGTCCTGGCGATCCAGGACGACCTCGACATCCCGGTCAAGCTGGTCGGCCTCGGTGAGACCATCGGCGACCTCGTCGAGTTCGACCCGGACGAGTTCATCGACGCGCTCTTCGCCACGACCTGATCGACCAGAGCTGAGAGGCCGCACATGTCCAGAGCCCCGTCCACGCAACGCCTGCGACTTGCGGGACGCGTCATCCTCATGCCCACCCGCATCACGGCTCGACTCGTCAGAGGCTCGATCCGCACGTGGTGGCGGTCGATGCGCTTCGCGGCACGCAGCTCGATCCTGAGCTTCGTGGCGGGCCTCGGGGTCGGATGGTTCCTCACCACGCCGACCGGTCGGTACCTCCTGGCGTCGGTCCGCGACGCGCTCCTGTCGCCTCCGGTCGCACCGCTCGACGATGAGGCGCTGGCCGCGGCCGTGCGCAGCGCACTGGCCGCCGACTCGTCGACGTGGCACCTGCCCCAGCCCGAGGTCGTCGTCGCTGCCGGCCACGTCACCCTCCGCGGGGCCGTGCCCCACGCCGAGGGACGAGAGTCGCTGCTGTTGGTGGCCGCTGGGGTCCCCGGGGTGGCGTCGGTGGTCGACGTCCTCGACCTCACCGATCCTGCCGCGGGCGTGCAGGTCTGAGAGCCGAGCCCGGAAGCTAGGCTCGTCCACCGCATGTTCGACGCACTCTCAGACCGATTCGACGGCATCTTCACCCGGCTGCGCAGCCGCGGACGACTCGGCGACGCCGAGGTCGACGAGGTCTTGCGCGAGATCCGCGTCGCCCTCCTCGAGGCCGACGTCAACATCGCCGTGGCGCGCAACCTCGTCGGCCGCATCCGCGAGCGGTGCGTCGGCGAGGACCTGTCGAAGAGCCTCTCGCCGGCCCAGCAGGTCATCAAGATCGTCCACGAGGAGCTGATCGCCACGCTCGGCGGCGAGACGATGCGGGTCACCTACGCATCGAAGCCGCCCACCGTCGTGCTGATGGCAGGCCTCCAGGGCGCCGGTAAGACCACCACCACGGCCAAGCTCGCCCGCTGGTTCAAGGCGCAGGGTCGCAACCCGCTCCTGGTCGGCGCCGACCTCCAGCGTCCCGCTGCGGTCGAGCAGCTGCGCACGCTGGCCGGCCAGGTCGACGTCCCGGTCTGGTCCGAGCCCACCGACCCCGTCGCCGTCGCCCGCTCGGGCCTCGCCGAGGCCAAGCGCCTCGGGCGCGACGTCGTCATCGTCGACACCGCCGGCCGCCTCGCCATCGACACCGAGATGATGGAGCAGGTCCGGGAGATCTCCCAGGTCGTCGAGCCGCACTACACCTTCCTCGTCGTCGACGCGATGACCGGCCAGGACGCGGTCGCAGTCGCCGAGGCCTTCCACGCTGCGCTCGAGCTCGACGGTGTCATCCTCACCAAGCTCGACGGCGACGCCCGCGGTGGTGCGGCGCTGTCGGTCA
>CAZBTQ010000177.1:3072-6083 GCA_964494405.1 uncultured Iamiaceae bacterium | reverse complement strand
GCCACCGGCTTGACCTCGTCGATGCGACCGGCGACCTGGCCGCTCAGGGCGATCGACGCCTCCATGTCACCACCGAAGTAGAGGTCGGCGACCGTGGCGAACTCGCCCATGCTCACCTTCTCCTCCCGCTCGAGGCGGGTGGTGCGCTCGGTGCGCAGGGCCCGCAGGCCGGGGCTGGAGAACCGGTTCAAGAAGACGGTGTCGGTCTCGGCCGCGTCGACGATGGCCTGCTTCCAGTTCTCGTGCACCGGCGACTCGGCAGCCGACACCATGCGGGTGCCCATCTGCACGCCCTCGGCACCGAGCGCGAACGCCGCGGCCATGGTCGGGCCGTCGACGATGCCGCCGGCGGCGATGATCGGCACGCCGACCTGCGAGCGCACCAGCGGCAAGAGGACCATGAGGGCCACGTCGCGAGGGTTCTTGAACCCGCCGCCCTCTCCCCCTTCGACGATCAGCCCGTCGACGCCGGCATCGACAGCCTTGAGCGCGCCCTTCAGCGTCGGGACCACGTGGAAGACCGTGAGCCCCGCGTCCTTGAGCTGGGCCGTGTAGCGGGTGGGGTCGCCGGCCGACGTGGTCACGAACGTCACGCCCTGGTCGATCACGAAGTCGACGATCGCGGGGTCGCGCACGAACGCCTGGGCGACGTTGACGCCGAACGGCTTGTCGGTGAGGTCGCGCATCTTGGCGATCTCCTCGCGGACGACATCGAGCTCGCCCGACGAGGTCTCGATGATGCCCATCCCACCGGCGTTGGACACCGCCGACGCGAGCTGCGCGCGGGCGATCCACCCCATCGGCGCCTGCACGATCGGCACCTCGACGCCCAACAGTTCGGTGACCCGGTTCTCCATGTCTCCCCCTCGTCGCTTGGATGGCCAGGTCTAGCATCGGCGCATGACCGATTCGCTCGCTGTGGGACTCGACGGCATCGCCAGCTACGAGATCGCCGCCGACATGTCGCCGGCGCACCTCCCCGCACCGGTGTTGTCCACGCCGGCCATGATCCAGCTCATCGAGGCCACCTGCCTGACCACGGTGCAGCCGCACCTCGACGAGGGCCAGACCACCGTTGGCACCCATGTGTGCGTCAGCCACGACGCGGGCGCGTTCGTCGGCGAGACGGTCGACGTGGCGTGCCGGCTGTCCGAGATCGATCGTCGCCGCCTCACCTTCGAGACCACCGTCACCTGCGGCGACCGGACCCTGTCCACAGGCACCCACCAGCGCGCCGTGGTCGACCTCAGCCGCTTCGGCTGACCTCGCTGCTCAGGTGACACCGGCGGCGCGGTCCCGGGCACGTCCCGGCTGGCTCTGCGTCGTCGTCGTGGGCGCCTTGACGCTGGTCGGCTGCTCCTCGGACACCGATGGCGACGCGGCGCCGTCCACCACGACGACGGAGGACCGCTCGGCGACCGACACCACCGTCGCCCCGTCCACCACGTGGTCCCCTCCGGCCTGCCCCGATCCGACGCTCGACCGCTCCCGCGACGTGCGCATCGCCGACCCCGACCTCGACGAGGTGTCCGGCGCCGCGGTCAGCGCTCGCGACCCCCAGAGCCTCTGGGTGATGGAGGACTCCGGCAACCCAGCGGTGCTCACGGCCCTCTCCCCCACCGGCGCCACCACATCGACGATGTCGTTGACCGCGCCCAACACCGACTGGGAGGACATGTCGATCGTGCACCGAGATGGAGCCGGCACGATCTTCGTCGGCGACATCGGCGACAACCAGGCGACCCGCAACGACATCACCGTGCTGCGCGTCGACGAGCCCGACCCGCACGGCCCTCCCACCACTGCAGATCCCGACGTGTTGCACCTGCGCCTGCCGGCACCTGCGAACGCCGAGGCGCTCCTGGTCGATCCGCTCACCGGCGACATCGTCATCGTGACGAAGGCGGTCGATGGCACCGCTCAGGTCCTGGTCGCCGACGGTGCCGCGGGAGCCCCCGACGAGTCGACGCACGACATGACCAGCGCAGGGAACCTCGGCCTCGGCCTCCTGTCGGCCGTGATCGCCGGTGACGTCGCACCCGACGGCTCGGCCCTCGCGTTGCGCACCCCGACGCGGGTGCTGTGGTGGCCACGGGACCCGTCGCAGACGATCGCCGACACGCTCACCAGCAGCGAACCCTGCACGCTCCCGTCGGTGATCGACCCCCTCGGGGAGGCCATCGCTCTGCTCCCAGACGGTGGCTACCTCCTCGCCGGCGAAGGGGCGAACGCGCCGCTCCACCAGGCCCGCTGATCGGAGGCGTCAGCGCTCGGGCCGAGGTGCCTCCACGCGCTCGGCCTCGACCTCGTCGCGCACCCAACAGCCGGCCATGTGGTCGTTGACCAGCCCCATCGCCTGCATCAGCGCGTACATGGTCGTGGGTCCCACGAAGCGGAACCCCCGGCGCTTCAGCTCCTTCGACATCGCGACCGACGCCTCGGTGGACGCGGCGACGTCGCCGACCGCGGATGGCGCGGGCCAGGACTCCGGTTCGAACGACCACACGAGGTCGGTGAGCGTCGTGCCCGACTCCTGCAACGCCAGCGCGGCCCGAGCGTTGCCGATGGCCGCCTCGATCTTGCCCCGGTGCCGCACGATGCCCGCGTCGCCGAGCAGTCGCTCCACGTCACCCTCGTCGAACGTCGCGACGGTCGGGATGTGGAAGCCGGCGAACGCGGCCCGGAAGTTCTCCCGCTTGTTGAGGATCGTCAACCACGACAAGCCCGACTGGAACCCCTCGAGGCACATCTTCTCGTAGAGGCGGTCGTCGTCGACCACGGGCCGACCCCACTCGACGTCGTGGTACTCGATGTAGATCGGCGACGACGCGCCCCAGACGCAGCGCGGCCTTCCGTCGTCGCCAACCACCACCGAGTCGTTCATCCGCACACCATCGCATGCCCGCCGCTGGTTCATCGGCGGTTGGTACCGTCGGCGGGGACCGGGATCGACCCGGCGAGCCAGGGAGCCACGATGTCCACCGATCACGCGACCACCGACGAGCCAGCCG
>CAZBTQ010000177.1:0-2972 GCA_964494405.1 uncultured Iamiaceae bacterium | reverse complement strand
CCGACGAGCCAGCCGAGACCGCCAAGGGCATCCGCCAGCACCGGTTCGCCCCTCCCCCGGGTGCGACCCAGGTGCTGCTCGTCCGCCACGGCGAGTCCGCGCCCTACGTGCCCGGCCGCCCGTTCGACCTCGTCGACGGCCACGCCGACCCGGCGCTGTCCGAGCTCGGGCGCTGGCAGGCCGACCGGGTCGCCGATCGTCTCGAAGGCGAGGAGATCGCCGCGATCTACGTGTCGACGCTCCAGCGCACCCACCAGACCGCTTCGCCGCTCGCCACGCGCCTCGGGATCGAGCCGGTGATCGTCCCCGACCTGCGGGAGGTGCACCTCGGCGAGTGGGAGGGCGGCCTCTACCGGGAGAAGGTCGCCGCGGGCGACCCGGCCGCCGAGGTGATGTTCCGGGAGGAGCGCTGGGATGCGATCCCGGGTGCGGAGTCGAACGACGCCCTCGCCACACGCACGGTCGGCGCCGTCGCGAAGCTGCACGCCGACCACCCCGACCAGATGATCGTCGCTGTCGTCCACGGTGGGGTGATCGGGGCCCTCGTCGGGCACGCTGCACGAGCCGACCGGGGGTTCGCGTTCGTCGGGGCCGACAACGGGTCGATCCACCACCTGGTGGTCACCGAGCGGCGGTGGATGATCCGCCGCTACAACGACACGGGCCACCTGGGCAGCATGTCTGCCGTCCCCGCGCCGCCCACCTGAGGGGGCGATCAGGTCACGCCGGCGACACGTCCAGGCCGGACTCGACCGGCGGCGGCGCGTCCGACGGGTGCGCCTCGGGCTCGTCGGGCTGCCAGAGGCCCACGCCGGACACCGGCACGGCCCACGCCAGCAGCGACCCCGGAAGGCGTTCCCGTCGGTCTCGCATGACGGTGACGGCATCGTTGTAGAAGGTCCGGGCGAAGGCGACGGCATCCTCGGTGGCGACGAGCTCCGACGCGAGACGTCGGTGGTTCTCGTCGACGAGCAGTTCGGGGTGCGCCTCGACCCGAGCGACGAGGGTGCGTGCCGCGGCACGATCTGCCTCGTCGACCTCGGTGCGGGCTGACAACGTCGCCGCATCCGGAAGCCCAGAGCGCGTCGACGCCAGAGCCACCTGGGTCGTCTGCTCGTACTCGGCCGCCGCGGCCACGAGTCGTGCCAGCGCGGGGATCAGGTCGTGGCGTCGCCGCAGCTGCACCTCGATCAACGACCACGCCACCTCGACGCGCTGGCGCACGTCGACGAGCCGGTTGTAGAGCCGCCCCACGTAGGTGACCGGGAGGAGGGCGATCACCACGATCGCTGCGACGATCATCCAGCCGCGCACCGCGTGGAGCGTCGACGGGTCGCTCGGTTGCGGTCCTCCGTCGGCCGCTGTCGCCACCGCGTGCACCGCGGCGGGCAAGGCGACCGCACCGGCAACGAGCACGCACAGGAGGAACAGGCTCTGCCACAGGGCCACGCGTGCGGCACGCCGCTCGTCCCCCGCGGCGACGAGCAACCTGCGGCGCCTGCCGTCGGGTCCGCGTCCAGGCGCGAACTCCAGCGCCACGACGTCGTCACGGATGCTGGCGTCGCCGAGCACGTAGATCGCGTCGCCTGGCTTGAGGATCCACTCGGTGCTGCGGTACCGCACGACGTCGAGCTTGGGCAGGAACGACGTCGCCGCACCCGACTCGCTCGCCGCGAGCTGGCGCATGAGAGAGAACCCGTCGTAGCGGTCGGGCTTGCCCACGTGTGAGGTGCGGCGGCGGTCGGTGGCGTACACCGACGCACCGTCGGGGCGGATGAGCACGCGCCCGGTGTCGTCCTCGATCCAGAACGGCGCCGACGAGGTCTCCTCCCCCACGTTGCGCCAGCTCGACCCCTTGTTGTTCTTCACCTCCTTCTCGAGGAGGCTGCGGTACCAGACGGCTTCGACACCCGAGTACGGCGCGACGATCGGACGATTGATCGGCCGGGCGCGTCCAGTGACCTCGTTGGTGCCGACGAAGACGTGTGCGGCGTCGGATGTCGGCGTGTCGGCGATCGTCCAACGACGCCGCCACATCGCGCGACCGAACCCTCCACCGACGAGCACCGCGAACGACGCGGCGACGAGCCCCATGACCGCCCAACCCACCGGTGGAGTCTGCCATGCGCCAGCCCGGCCAGACTCTGACCCATGGACATCCTCCTCACCGCGACCGCGCTCGACCGCCACCGCGACGTCGTGACGCCAGCCGCGCCACCCGGGGTTCGCTGGTTGTGCCTCGACGCCGACGGGACGCTGCGCGTCGACGGCACCGATGACGCGCTCGACGTGCGGGAGGCCACGCCGGAGGTGGCGTGGCTCACCACCGACCTGTTCCAGGGCGGGCCGATCCGGCAGTTCTTCGGCTCGGTCACCCGCAGCGAGAGCCTGCGATGGCTCCAGTCGTCCGCTGCCGGGTTCGATGCGCCGATCTTCGGCGACCTGGTGCGGCGCGGGGTCAGGCTGACCTCGTCGCACATCGCCGGGCCGCCGATCGCCGACTTCGTGCTGCGTGCCGCGCTCGACCACCTCCAAGATGCCAATGCCTGGCGGACGGCCGCGGCCCGCCACGAGTGGGAGACCCACGAGTTCGTCGAGATGGGCTCCACCCGCTGGCTGGTCATCGGCCTCGGCGCCATCGGCACGGAGATCGCGGTGCGTGCCAGGGCCTTCGGCGCCCACGTGACCGGGGTGCGCCGTTCGCCGGCCGGTGACGAGCCGGTCGATGCCATGGTCGGGCCGGACGACGTCATGGGGCTGTTGCCCGAGTCCGATGTCATCGTGCTCGCCACCCCAGCCAACGCCGGGACGACCAACCTCGTCGACGATGCCTTCCTCGCCCGGATGCGCAGCACCGCGCTGCTGGTCAACATCGGTCGCGGCGCACTCGTCGACGAGGCAGCCCTCCTGGGTGCCCTCGACGCCGGTCAGCTGGCGCGAGCTGCGCTCGACGTGACCGCCACCGAACCCCT
>CAZBTQ010000176.1:1466-6102 GCA_964494405.1 uncultured Iamiaceae bacterium | reverse complement strand
TCCACGTCGACCGCACGTACTCGCTCGACGAGGTACCCGAGGCGCTGGCTCGCGTCGGCGAGGGCCGGGCGCTCGGCAAGGTCGTCGTCCGCGCATAGGACGTGCGCAGAAGAGGCTCGCACGTCCTCGTCCTCGTCCGCTCCTGTCGCCTTCGGCGACGGGCCGCTCGGGCCACGGCCTCGCGAGCCGCTCGGCCTCAGGACGTGCGGAGGAAGCGTGCGCCGGGCACTCGCACGGCGGCTTCGATACCTTGGCGGCTGTGACCTTGGCGCCCATCGCCGGAGGACCGCCGCCAGACAGGACCTGGGCGGACACCGCGCGGCGGCTCGCGGTCGACCCGCGGCTCGGGCGCGCAGTGTTCGGCGTCGCTCGCCGGCTCCCCGTGCGCCTGTCGGTGTCGGGGCGCGTCGCCCGGATGCTCCGGCTACCCGGCCCGCTGCGCATCGCGGTCCACGCAGACGATGTCGCCGAGATCCTCGCCCGTGACGAGGACTTCACCATCGCAGAGGTGAACGGCGCACGGATCGAGGAGGCCTCGGGACCGTTCGTACTCGGGTGGGACGCGGGGCCCGACTACGTACGAGAGGCCGCCTTCCTCCGGGCATCGGTACACCCGAGCGACATGGCACGCATCTCCGCGCTGACGACCGACCTCGCCGACGCTCAGCTCGCGGGTGTCGGCCGCATCGATGTGGTGGCCGGCTACGCCCGGCCGATCGCCGTCGAGGTCGTCCAGCGCTGGCTCGGCGTCACCCATCCCGATCCGCTCACCCTCGCCCACTGGCTCCGCGCGCTGTTCGACAGTTGTTTCGTCACGAGCGATGGCCGGGCCCGTGACGTGACGGCCCGCGTGGCCCCCGAGTTCGGCGACCACCTTCGGTCGCTCATCGACCAGGCGCGCACGAGCGGCCCCGACACCGATACGGTCCTCGGTCGCATGGTGGCCCTTGCGGCCGAACCCGAGTGGGACTGGGTCGACGACGACGCCATCAGACGCAACATCGCCGGGCTCGCCGTCGGCGCGGTCGACACCACCTCCAAGGCCACCGCGCTCGTCCTCGACGAGCTGATGCGCCGTTCCGACCAGCTTGCCGACGCCGGCGCTGCCCACCTCGCAGGCGACACCGACCGGGTGTGGTGCCATGTGGTCGAGTGCCTCCGGTGGAACCCGCACCAGCCGCTTCTCGCCCGCCATGCCCCGAACGCGACGTCCCTCGGCAGCAGGACCGTCGAGGCCGGTACGTCGCTGCTCGTCGTCACCGCGTCGGCGGCGTTCGATCGCGCCGCGGTCGACGAACCGCGCGACTACCGCCTCGACCGCGATCCCGATCTCGTCCGACCCTTCGGCGCCGGACTCCACGAGTGCTTCGGCCGGCGGGTCAACGAGGCGACGCTGCCGGCCCTGGTCGGACCGGTGGCAGCACGCCGTCCCCGCAGGGCGGGACGCATGGCCTGGGACGGGTCGTTCCCCGACCACCTGCTGGTCGACCTCAGCGTCACATCCTGAGGTACCGCAGCGCGTTTGCGGCCGCCCGGGCAGGGGGCGGCGAAGCGCTGCGACGGGGGTGCGAGCCCCGAGTGCACCTGGGCCGGAGTGACACCTCGGCATGGTTGTGACAAGAGTCCTAACCTGCGGGTGATGGGTAGGGATGCGGGTCTCGATGGCCACACGGCTCAAGCGGTCTTCACCGTCGTCGATCGTGTCCAGCCGGCACGGGTGGACGCCGTCCGCGAACTGCTGGCCACGGTCGCCGCCGATCCGGCACGGAACGAACTGCTGCCGCTCGGACAGGTTGCCGGGTTGCACTACGCGAGCCTCGTGCTCCACGCCAACGACGTCGAGCGGCCGCTCCTCGTCTTCGAAGCGAACGTCGATGGCACGATCGACGGGCTGTTGCGCCGCCTCGTCGAGCGTGCCGGCGACGGTGTCGGCGCCCTCTGGTCGAACTGCGTGGGGTATCCGACGGCTGGCGCCGACCTCGACCGGCGCGTCGGATACCTCCGGGATCACGTCGTGCTGCCGGGTGCCTATCACGTCGGCACCACGGGGCTCAGCACCGGGCAGATCGCCGCGGAGGCGGCGCTTCACGACGCGATCGCGGCATTCGTCGACGAGCAGAGGGCGGCCGGAGCCCTGCCGGTCTCGTCCGTCGAGGTGCGCCAGGCCATCGTCGACCACCTCGATGGACGCGACGACCTCGCGTGGGCCCTTCGGCCACCGAGGAAGGAGGGCATGGGCACTCGTCTGCGCAGAGTGGTCTTCCTCGCCCGGTCATCGGACCGCCGGATCGTGCTGCCGACGGTCGTCGTCGTCGCCGTCGTCCTGTGGGGGGTCTGGCGGTGGCCGATCAGGACGCTGCTCAGCACCATCGTCGTGCTGGGTCTGCTCGCCGGGCTGTTCCGGTGGCGTGAGTCCCGGGAGGCCGCCGAGGACCGAGCCGTGCCCGATGCGCTGCTCGACGGCGTCGAGGAGGCCGAGGATCGCCCCGCCCAGGTCACCAACCACCTGTCGAGCCTGGTCGACGTGAAGCCTGGTCGGCGGATCCTGCTACGAGCGGTGTTGTTCGTGATCGACGTCGCGGCCAGGATCACCTACACGAAGGGCCAGCTCGGTGGGATCCCCAGCATCCACTTCGCACACTGGTCGGTGGTGGACGGCGGCCGCCGGCTGTTGTTCGTCAGCAACTACGACGGAAGCTGGGAGAGCTACCTCGACGACTTCATCGAGAAGGCGGCCTCGGGGCTGTCGGCCGTGTGGAGCAACACGGTGAACTTCCCGCGTGCCCGTTGGCTCGGCATCCTCCCTGACTCCGGTGGGGCACGGCACGGACCGGCGTTCAAGCGCGTGGCCCGCAACAGCCAGTCACCGACCACCATCCACTACTGCGCGTATCCGGCGCTGTCGGTCACCAACGTCTTGGACAATCGACGGTTGCGGCGCGGTCTCATCGGAACGATGGACGAGGAGCAGGCATGGGCATGGCTGAGTCGACTGTGAACAACGAAGCCGTGCCCGACGTCGAGGCCGCGCTCGGCGACGTGCAGCGACTGGTGGTGAGCGCCTTCGCGCACCTGCCGTGGGCCCGATACCACCTCATGCGGCTCGAGCCGGGTGCCGATGTCGCCGCGGCCCGGCCCTGGCTCGCGTCGTTGGCCGACCGGCTCCCCTCCGCGGCGGTGCGCGACGAGGAGCGGGGCCTCGCGGTCGCCTTCACCGCGGAGGGTCTCGCTGCGCTCGGCACGCCGGCCAGGCTGATGGCCGAGTTCCCCCGCGCGTTCAGCCAGGGGATGGTCAGCGAGTACCGCTCCCGGCTGCTGGGCGACACGGGCGACAGTGCCCCAGAGCGCTGGGCGTGGGGAGGCCCCGGCCAGGCGGTTCACGTGCTCATCGCCGTGTTCGCTCGGACCGCGGCGCAGCTCGTGGAGGAGGCCGGCGCCATCGTGGAAGCAGCGGCCGGAGTCGGCCTGGTCGCCGACGAGCCGATCGACACGATGCTGCTCCCCGACGGGATCGAGCACTTCGGCTTCGCTGACGGCATCTCCCAGCCGGTCATGGCCGGGACGGAGTGGGCCGAGCGCGCCGGGGCGCCGCGCTGGGAGACGATCGCCCCCGGGGAGTTCGTCCTCGGTCTCGTCGACGAGCTGGGCCTCGTGGCCGACTCCCCGTGCGTGGACGGGATCGACGTCGGCCGTCACGGCTCATACCTCGTGGTGCGCCAGATCGAACAGCACGTCGAGCGGTTCCACACCCACGTGGGGGACGAAGCGGCCGCACGAGGGATCGACGCCGACGACCTGGCCGCGGAGCTGGTGGGTCGGCGTCGCGACGGTGCCTCGCTCGCCACCGGTGCGCCGACCGAGCTGGGTCAGCGCAACGACTTCGGCTACGAGCAGGACCCCCTCGGCGTCGGCTGCCCGCTCGGCTCCCACGTCCGGCGTGCCAACCCTCGTGACAGCACGCGCGAGGCTTCCCCTGCGGCCCGCGAGATCGCGCGGGCCTCGGCCAACCGCCATCGCCTGCTCCGGCGAGGACGACCCTACGGGCCCACCGACGAGACGCTGACGGGTGACGAGCCCCGCGGCCTGCTCTTCCTCGCGTTCAACGCCGACATCGAGCGCCAGTTCGAGTTCGTGCAGCACACCTGGCTGGGCAACCCGGTCTTCGCCGGCCTGTCCGGCGAGCTCGACCCGATCACCGTCGAGCAGCCTGCCGACGGAGGGAGCTTCTCCATTCCGCAGCGCCCCGTGCGCGATCGCCTCACCGGGCTGCCGAGCTTCACGACCACCCGCGGCGGTGCGTACTTCTTCCTGCCCGGCATCGAGGGCATGCGCCGGCTGCTCGGCGACGAGGTGCTCGCGCTGCAGTGACAGTGGGGCCCGAGCGGCCCCGCCGCCGGAGGCGACATCGGCGGGAGAGGAGTAGGGCGTTCGACGCTGTTCTTCGCACGCCCTAGTGGCCGCGGCGGAGCCACTCCTCGACGTCGGCCGCCTCGGCGCCGATCGTCGTGCTGTCGCCGTGGCCGGTGTGCACGACGGTCTCGGGCGGCAGGGTCAGCAACCGGGTGCGGATCGACTCGACGATGGTGGGGAAGTCGCTGTGGCTGCGCCCGGTCGCACCTGGCCCACCGCAGAAGAG
>CAZBTQ010000176.1:0-1366 GCA_964494405.1 uncultured Iamiaceae bacterium | reverse complement strand
TGGAAGCAGCACCCTCCGGGGGAGTGGCCGGGCGTGTGGATGACGGCCAGCTCGATGCCGCCTGCCCGCAGCACCCCGCCGTCGGCCAGGTCGGCGTCAGGCGCACGTCCGGGGTACACGACGTCCCAGAGCATCCGGTCCGCGGGATGGAGCAGGATCGGCGCGTCGACCGCGTCCTGGAGCGCCACAGCCGCGTTGATGTGGTCGTTGTGTCCGTGGGTCAGCGCGATCGCCGTCACCCGCCGGCCTGCCACGGCCTCGACGATCGGCGTCGCATCGTGCGCCGCATCGACCACCAGCACCTCGCGGTCGTCGCCGATGAGCCAGATGTTGTTGGTGACCTCCCACTCACCGCCGTCGAGGGCGAAGATCCCGTCGGTCGTGACGAGCTCGATCATCAGAGCACCACGACGCTGCGCAGGACCTCGCCGCGCTGCATCTTGGCGAACGCCTCCTCGACGTCGCCGAGGCCGATCGTCTCCGACACGAAGCGCTGGAGGTCGAGGCGGCCCTGGAGGTGCAGGTCGATCAGCAGAGGGAAGTCGCGGCTCGGCAGGCAGTCGCCGTACCAGGAGGGCTTGAGCGCCCCGCCACGGCCGAAGAAGTCGATCATCGCGATGTTCGGGAACACCATGTCGGGCGTCGGCACACCCACCTGGACGACGGTGCCCGCGAGGTCGCGGGCGTAGAAGGCCTGGCGCAGCACCTCGGGATGGCCGACCGCCTCGATGCACACGTCCGCGCCGACGCCACCGGTCACGGACTGGATCGCCTCGATCGGGTCCTGGTTCGACGGGTTCACCGTGTGCGTGGCACCGAAGCCGCGCGCCCACTCGAGCTTCCGGTCGTCGAGGTCGACCGCGATGATCGTCGTCGCACCGGCGAGCACCGCGCCGGCGATGGCCGCGTCGCCGACGCCGCCGCAGCCGAACACAGCGACCGAGTCGCCCGGCCCGACCTCCCCGGTGTGCAGCGCGGCGCCGAGGCCGGCCATGACCCCACAGCCGAGCAGCCCCGCGACCTCGGCTGACGCCTCTGGTGAGACCTTCGTGCACTGGCCTGCTGCCACGAGCGTCTTGTCGGCGAACGCGCCGATGCCGAGCGCGGGGGAGAGCGGCGTGCCGTCGAGCAGCGTCATCGGTTGCTCGGCGTTGAACGTCGAGAAGCAGTACTGGGGGCGGCCCCGACGGCAGGCTCGGCAGGTGCCGCAGACCGCCCGCCAGTTGAGGACGACGAAGTCGCCTGGCGCCACCTCGGTGACGCCATCGCCCACCGCGTCGACCACCCCGGCCGCCTCGTGTCCGAGCAGGAACGGGAAGTCGTCGTTGATGCCGCCCTCGCGGTAGTGGAGGTCGGTGTGGCACAC
>CAZBTQ010000175.1:3411-6104 GCA_964494405.1 uncultured Iamiaceae bacterium | reverse complement strand
CACGACCGGCGAGGCGGGCGACGCGCGCACCGAGCAGGTGATGGACGCCGTCAACAGGTCGGGTCGTGCGCTGTTGAGCCACACGCGGGTCGACGGACGGTTCGTCATCCGCGTGTCGATCGGCCAGACCCACACCGAGCAGCGGCACGTCGACGCGCTGTGGGAGCTGCTCGTCGAGGCGGCCGACGGGCGCGCGATCGCTCCGCGGTAGTCCCAGAGGCACTCCGCAGGGTCCTGTGCGGCCTGCGCTCGGCTGGACAGCCATGTAAACGTTTACATAGGATGCCGCCATCTCGGCCACGGCGGCTCGCCCTCGGCACCTCCGGCACGCCGCTCGTCGCAGACGACCAACGACTGGGGGACTCCGTGAAGATCGGCTGGTGGGACCACTTTGAGCAGATCCGAGGGGTCTCCCTCGCCGAGCAGTACGACGAACGCCTGGAGCTGCTCCGGTTCGCCGATGCCAGCGGCTTCTACGGCTACCACGTGGCCGAACACCACCTCACACCGCTCGACATGGCGCCGTCGCCGCTGGTGTTCCTCGCGGCCGCGTCTCGCGCGACGACGTCGATCCGGCTGGGGACGCTGGTGTTGGTGCTCCCGCTCTACAACCCGGCCCGGCTGCTCCAGGACATCTACATGCTCGACAACCTGAGCCACGGCCGACTGATGCCCGGGGTCGGGCGCGGGGTGCGCGACGTCGAGCACGAGTGGTTCGGACACACCGCCGATGACGCCCGCACACGCTTCGCGGAGTGCCTCTCGTTCCTGCGGTCGGCGCTGTCCACCGATGTCGCCCACCTCGACGGCGCCGACGTGCCGACCAACTTCACGACGGTCCAGAAGCCGATGCGGTTCTGGTACGCCGGCAACATGAAGTCGGCGGCCGACGGCGCCATGAACGTGATCGGCGTCGGCCGACGTGAGGACTACGACACCTACGCCGAGACCTGGGCGGCGCGCCGCGACGCGGGCGATGCCGACTTCCAGGGCGCCGAGCCCATCGCGGGTTCGACCCGCCGGGTCCTGATCGCCGACACCGACGCCGAGGCCGAAGCGATCGCCGCTCGTGCGTGGAGCGCCCACCACGTGAACTTCGGCGCGACGTCGCTGCGAGTGGGTGGCCGCCCAGGGCCGGTCGACTTCACCTCGGTCCCCGTCGAACGCAGCGGGGCGGTGTACGGCTCGGTCGAGACCGTCAGGGAGCGGCTCCTCGCCCTCGCTGACCAACTCGGTCCGAACCACACCTACTTCGCGCCCTCGTTCCAGTGGGGCGACATGACCCACGACGAGGCGCGCCGGTCGATGGAGCGCTTCGTCGCCGAGGTGATGCCGGCCCTGCAGCCCGAGGGCTCCAGGGTGGCGGCTCCGGCGGGGGGCGGGTCCTGATGTCCAACAACGACTTCCGCGACATCCTCCCCGGGCCCGATCACCGGCAGAGCGCGGGCATCGCCGAGCGGGACGCCTACAGCCACGCCGATCGTCTGCTCCAGTCCGAGTTCGGCGCGGGCCTGGTCGACGGCATCGACGCTCGGGTCTCGAAGCCGTTCGTCGGGGTGACGACCGATGGCACCCCGATCCTCGACCTCTACTCGCTCGCCGACAACGACGCCCCGGGCGCGGCCATGGTCACGGCGGCGGCCGCGGTCCTGCGCGAGTGCTCCGACGACGAACGGGCCAAGGTCCGCCACCCGATCGATGCGGTCGAGTGGCGCAAGTGGGCCAACCCCGAGCTCTACATCAACCGGCACGGCCTCCGGCTCGACGAGCTCGCCGAGCCCGTGCGCGACGCGATCCTCGGTGTCGTCCGGGCGAGCCTGTCGCCCCGCGGGTACGACAAGGCGCGCGCCTGCATGCTGACCAACGACTTCCTCGGCCAGCTCGTCGGCGGGCCGAGGGTGATGAACGAGTACAGCTACAACTTCTCGCTCTTCGGCGAGCCGTCGCTGACCGAACCGTGGGGTTGGCAGCTCCACGGCCACCACCTGGCGCTCAACGTCGTCCTCATCGGCGGGCAGATCGCCATCTCGCCCACGTTCATGGGCGCCGAGCCCAACCTCATCGACGAGGGGCCCCACGCAGGGCTCACCATCTTCGACGGCGAGGAGCGCGGAGGGCTGGCGCTGATGCGGTCGTTGCCGGCGCACCAGCGCGACCAGGCGCAGATCTACGAGCTCATGCACGACCCGGCCATGCCCGAGGGTCGATTCCACTTCGCCGATCAGCGCCACCTCGGCGGGGCCTACCACGACAACCGCGTGATCCCCTACGAGGGGGTGCCGGGTGCGGAGATGACCGCCGACCAGCGCTCGGCCCTCGTCGAGCTGTGCTCGCACTTCGTCGAGTACCTGCCGGACGCGGCGCTGGCGGCCCGCCTCGCCGAGATCGAGCGCCACATCGACCAGACGCACTTCTGCTGGATCGGTCGCTACGGCGACGACGATCCGTACTACTTCCGGGTGCAGAGCCCGGTCATCATGTGCGAGTTCGACCACCACTCCGGTGTGTTCCTCACCAACACCGAGCCGGCGAAGTGCCACATCCACACGATCGTGCGCGCACCCAACGGGAACGACTACGGCAAGGATCTGCTCCGTCAACACTACGAAGAGGTGCACGGGGTCCCCGCGGCCCCGGCACACGCCGACTCGTCGGCGCAGGGACATCACGCCGACTCGTCGGCGCAGGGACAT
>CAZBTQ010000175.1:0-3311 GCA_964494405.1 uncultured Iamiaceae bacterium | reverse complement strand
CACGCCGACTCGTCGGCGCAGGGACATGGAGGATCACGATGAGGCTGCTCGCCTACGAGTCCGACAACTCGGTGCTGGTCGGACGCCTCGGGGCCGACGACACCATCACGCCCCTCGGCGAACGGGATGCGTTCTGGCGTGACCCCGGCGTCGCGGCGGTGGGTGCGGCCACCGGTGCCCCGATACGTCTCGCCGACGTCCGCCAGGTCCCGGTCGTGCCGGCCGGAGCTCGGGTGATCTGCGTGGGCCTCAACTACCGCAACCACGCGATGGAAGGCGGCCGCGGCGAGGAGGCCATCCCCACGACACCGGTCATCTTCGGCCGTTGGACCG
The DNA here is from genome assembly GCA_964494405.1 of uncultured Iamiaceae bacterium. Lineage (GTDB taxonomy): Bacteria > Actinomycetota > Acidimicrobiia > Acidimicrobiales > SKKL01 > Actinomarinicola. Next base: position 2,978 of record CAZBTQ010000175.1, on the reverse strand, counting down.
CGAGCCTCGTGTGCGACGGCGACGAGTGTCCCGTCGTCGAGGACCGCTACGACTGGGAGGGAGAGCTCGGCGCGGTCGTCGGCCGGCCGATGTTCCGGGTCGATGCCGCCGCCGGTCTGGCCGGCATCTTCGGGTACTGCGCGTTCAACGACCTGAGCGCCCGCACGTTCCAGCGGGCGACGCCCCAGTGGACGATGGGCAAGAACGGCGAGCGGAGCGGCCCGATGAGCCCGATCACCACCGCCGACGAGGTGGGCGACCCCGGCGACGGGCTGCACCTCGTCACCCGGGTCAACGGCGAGGTCATGCAGGACGACAACACCAAGGACCTGATCTTCCCCGTCGGTGTGCTGGTCGAGTACATCACCCAGGTCATGCAGCTCAACCCGGGCGACCTCATCGTCACCGGGACCCCGGCCGGTGTCGGTGCGGCGCGACGTCCTCCCGTGTTCCTGGAACCCGGCGACGCGGTCGAGGTCGCGATCGACAAGGTGGGCACGGTGTCCAACCGCATGGTGGCTGCGCCACAGCCCACGGCGTGACCGCCCGATGACCGACGCGCACGACGAGCTGCGGAACCTCGAGCTGCGGCGGTGCGAGGCCATCAGCTCCGGCGACGTGGACGCGCTGACCGCGATGTTGTCCGACGACTACGTGCACGTGCACATGACCGGTCGTGTCGACGACCGTGCCGGGCACATCGGCGCCGTCGCGTCGCGTCCGCGGCGCACGACTCGGGGCGACCTGACGATCCGGACCTGGGACGACCTCGCCGTGATCACCGGGGAGCTCACCAACCACATGACGGTGCCAGACGGCGAGACGCGGGAGGTGCACGCCTACTGCCACGAGGTCGCGGTGCGCACCGACGGCACCTGGCGGTTCGTGTCGATCCAGCTCACCCCGCTGACGGCCCGGTAGGAGGTCGCTGCATGGCGTCCGATGTCGACGAAGTGATCGCCCTCGAAGCCCGCCGCGGCGACGCCATCGGGACGGGGGATCTGGCCGCGCTCGCCGAGGTGCTCGCCGACGACTACCTGCACGTGCTGGCGCCCGGCAGGGTCGTCGACAAGGCCGGGTACGTCGAGATGATCCGCAACGGTCCACGACGTCCCGTGCGGTCAGGTCTGACGGTGCGCTGCTACGGCGACGCGGCCGTGCTCACCGGTGAGCTGGAGAACCGGATCGGCGCCGCCGACGACGTGCGGCGCGTGATCCCGGCGTTCTGCACCCAGGTCGCGATCCGCACCGACGGCACCTGGCGGTTCGTCTCCTACATCCTCACCCGCATCCCCGAGGAGAGCGCAGCACGATGACCGACACGACCACCGAGCAGGAGGTGCTGGCGGCCGAGGCGTCGCGGTGCGACGCGGTGGCCCACGCCGACGCCGATGCCATGCGCGCACTGCTGGCCGACGACTACCTCCACGTGACCGGCGGCGGCAGCACCATGGGCCGCGACCAGTACATCGAGTGGGTGGGCGAGACGACTCGAGTCCACGTCCGCCACGACCTCTCCGTCCGGTGCTTCGGCGATGTGGCCGTCATCCAGGGGCCGTTGGACAACCACATGAGCACGCCCGACGGCGGCTCCCGTCTCATCGAGGCGTTCGTCACGCAGGTCCTCCACCGGGAGGACGGCACATGGCGGTTCGTCGCGTTCCAGATCACCCCGAAGCGGTAGGGCTGAGGACGTGAGCCGACAGGTTCGCGCGTCCTCGTCGCTCCCCGCTTCGGCCGTCGGAGCCCTACCGCGGCCGCGGTAGCATCGCTCCTTCGTCCCGGGAGGAGCGATGCCAGAGATCGAGATCGGGTTGGGCAAGTCGGGACGTCGCGCCTATCGGCTGGACGAGGTGACCATCGTGCCCACCCGCCGCACCCGCGACGCCGAGCTGGTCGACACCGGCTGGGAGCTCGATGCCTACCGCTTCGAGCTGCCGATCCTCGCGTCGGCGATGGACAGCGTCGTCAGCCCCGCCACCGCCATCGCGCTCGGCGGGATGGGAGCGGCCGGCGTCCTGCACCTCGAGGGCGTGTGGACCCGCCACGACGACCCGGCCGAGCTGCTCGACGAGCTGGCGTCGCTCGACGAGGAGGCTGCCACCCGGCGGCTGCGCGAGGTGTACGCCGCGCCGGTCCGCCCCGAGCTCGTGGTGGAGCGCATCGGCGAGATCAAGGACGCCGGTGTCCTCGCCTGCGCTGCGGTCACGCCCCAGCGCACCGAGGCGCTGATGCCGGCGATCCGCGAGGCCGAGCTCGACCTGTTGGTGATCCAGGGTTCGGTGCTGTCCGCCGAGCACGTCTCCACCCATGAGGAGCCCCTCAACCTCAAGACCTACATCCGCCAGCTCGACATCCCGGTCATCGTCGGGGGGTGCGCCAGCTACCAGGCGGCACTCCACCTGATGCGAACCGGCGCCGCCGCGGTCCTGGTCGGCGTCGGGGCGGGTTCCACCTGCAACACCTTCGACGTGGTGGGCATCGGCATGCCCCAGGCCACCGCGATCGCCGACGCGCGCGCGGCGCGGATGCGTCACCTCGACGAGACCGGCGTCTACGTCCACGTCATCGCCGACGGCGGCATGTCCACGGGCGGCGACATCGCCAAGGCCATCGTGTGCGGAGCCGACGCGGTGATGCTCGGCGCCCCGCTCGCCGCGGCGTCCGACGCGCCCGGCCGCGGCTTCCACTGGGGGATGTCCGCACCCCACGCGACGCTGCCGAAGGGCACCCGCGTCGAGGTCGGCGCGCTCGGTTCGCTGCGCGAGGTCCTGCTCGGTCCCGCCACCGACCTATCGGGTCGGACGAACCTCGTCGGCGCCCTCCGCGGGGCCATGGCGTCGTGTGGCTACGACAACCTCAAGGAGTTCCAGAAGGCCGACCTCATGGTCACCGGGATCGGCGTGTGAGCCCTGCCGATCATGCGTAGGATGACCTATGGCTTCTGAGTCGGTCCAACGCATGTCGTTCGACGAGAA
>CAZBTQ010000174.1:0-6120 GCA_964494405.1 uncultured Iamiaceae bacterium | reverse complement strand
AAGGGGTCGGCGGCCTCGCTCGCCGCCTCGGCTACAGCGAACGCCAGATCGAACGACTCGTCACCGCAGAGCTCGGCGTCGGCCCGCTGGCACTCGCCCGGGCCCAACGCGCCCACACCGCTCGCCTGCTGATCGAGACGAGCACCATCCCATTCACCGAGGTGGCGTTCGCCGCGGGCTTCGGGAGCATCCGCCAGTTCAACGACACCGTGCGCGACGTGTTCGCCACCACCCCATCGGAGATGCGGACCCGCCGCTCCCGCCACCACGCGCCGACGGGCCACACCGGCCTGTCCCTCCGGCTCCCCCACCGCAGGCCCTTCTCCGCCGCTCCCCTGTTCCACCACCTCTCATCGACCGCCGTGCCCGGGTGCGAGGTCGGCGACGACGGCGGCATCAGCCGCACGCTCCGCCTGCCGCACGGGCCCGGCCTCGTGCAGCTCTCGGCGGCTCGCGACCACGTGGCATGTCGGCTCCACCTCGCCGACGTCCGCGACCTCCAAGCGGCCGTCGCCCGCTCTCGACGCCTCCTCGACCTCGACGCCGATCCCGAGGCGGTCGACGCTGCGCTCGCGCAGGATCCGGTGCTCGCACCGTCGGTCCTCGACCGACCAGGCGTCCGCATCCCCCGATCGGTCGACGCAGCCGAGACCGCGCTGCGGGTCGTCATCGGCCAGCACGTCAGCCGCGCCTCGGCACGGGCGGCAACCGCCCGCCTCGTCGAACGGTGCGGTGATCCGTTCGACACAGCCGTCGAGGGCCTGACCCACCTGTTCCCGCGACCGGCGCAGATCGCGGAGGCAGACCTCTCGGGTCTCGGGCTCACCGGTGCGCGCCAGCGCACCGTCAGCACACTGGCACGAGCGATCGCCGACGAGGACCTCGACCTCGGTCCCGGCGCCGACCGCGACGTGGCACGTCGCGACCTGCTGCGGATCCCAGGGATCGGTCCGTGGACCGTCGAGGTCGTCGCCATGCGCGCCCTCGGCGATCCCGACGCGTTCCCTGTGACCGATGCAGGGGTGCGCGCCGGCGCACGCGCGCTCGGCCTCGAGCCCGACGGCCTCGCCGCCCACGCCATGCGCTGGAGCCCCTGGCGGTCCTACGCCACCCAACACCTGTGGGCCGCGGCCGACCGCGTCTCCCGTCCTACGATCGGAGCCACCTGATGACCACCACCCGCGCACGCGTGATCGACAGCCCGATCGGCCCGCTGACCCTGGCCGGTGCGGACCGCCTCGCCCACCTGCGGATGGACGACCAGACCCACCCCCCGCACGGGCGTTCGTCGTGGGTGCGCGACGACAGCGCGTTCGCCGACGTCGTCGAGCAGCTCGACGCCTACTTCGACGGCTCGCTCACCGAGTTCGACGTCCAGCTCGACCTGCACGGCAGCGAGTTCCACGTGCGCGTGTGGAACGCCCTGCGCGACATCCCCTACGGCGAGACGTGGAGCTACGGCGAGCTCGCCCAGCACATCGGGTCTCCCGGCGCCGCGCGCGCCGTCGGGACGGCGAACGGCCGGAACCCGATCGCGATCATCGTGCCCTGCCACCGGGTGATCGGAGCGTCGGGCTCGCTCGTCGGCTACGGCGGCGGACTCGACCGCAAGCGGTACCTGCTCGGGCTCGAAGCCGAGGCGAGCACCCCACGACTCGGCCTCGCGTGACCTGCTCCTGCCGATGCGACCCGCGAGCCCCGAGCGCCTCTCGTCAGCCTCGTGGCCAGAGGCGCTCGGACACCTCGGCCCACAGCGCGCGGTACGCGGCCGCAGCCCGTGAGCGGGGCGCGAACATCCCGACCGGTGCACGCTCGACGCCCATCCGCTCGATGACCGCAGCGGCGGGGATCGGTGTCTCGAGCAGCTCGGGCCACTCGGCGGCGAGCGACTCGGACAGCTCGCGGTGCAGGCTGCGCCGTCGGTCGACCATCGACAGCAGCGGCAGCACGTCGGGCGCGTCGACCTGGTCGTCGAGGAAGTCGACGAGCTGGGTGAGCGTCCGACTCGCCAAGGTGGCGGGCACGACGGGGACGAGCAGTGCGTCGGCAGCACCGAACACGCTCTCGCTCGCGAGCGAGATGCTCGGTGGGCAGTCGAGCAGGGCCAGGTCGTAGTCGTCGGCGAGCGGCTCCAGCAGCCGTGCCAGTCGACGGGTGGGACGCTTCGTGGCCTCGAGGTGCAGGTCGAGGTGGCGCAACGAGAAGTCGGCGGGGACCACGTGCACCGCGCTCAGCTCGGACCCGCGGATGTGCGGTTCGAGCGCGCCGCTGCCCTTGACGAGCTTCTTGCTGCCGCCGCGCACCTTCGGGCGGACCCGGAACAAGAAGGTGGCTGCGCCCTGGGGGTCGAGGTCCCACACCAACACCCTGGCCCCCGCGCGTGACGCCTCGTAGGCCAGGTTCACCGCGGTGCTGGTCTTTCCGACCCCGCCCTTGATGCTGTAGGTGGCGAGGATCTTCACGTCGTGGCCACCCGATCGAGGAGCGCGGTGAGCATCGCCCGGTTGGGCTTGGTGTCGTAGGCGGCGAACCGAAGCTTGAACTCGTCGCGCGCCGCCTGGCGGCGTCGCTCGAGGTGGTCGATGATCCGGCCGACGGTGAGCAGTGCGTCGGTGTCGGCGGCGGCCGACGCGTGGAGCTCGTGGGCGACCGACCGCAGCTCGTCGAGCTGCACCTCGGTGTCCTGGTACTCGCCGAGGTTGTCCTGTAGGTCCTTGAGCTGGCCGACGAACGCCTTGCGGTGCTTGGCGGGGAACAGGCCACCGAAGCACTCGAGCAGGTAGCGCAGGACCTTGGCGTCCTTGCGGAGGTCGTGGAGCGCCTCGGCCGGCGAGTCGGCGTCGATGGCCCGACCCCCTTCGAGCAGCACCTGCTGCGCCGCGGCCGTCCGCTCGGCGACCACCGGGCCGATCGGCCCGACGTGATCGACCTCGCCAGGATCGGCCAGCCACGCCTGCCACGCCGCGAGCAGCTCGCGCGTCGCCGGTGCGTCGAGCGCTCGGGCCATCTCGCGGTGCGCGCGCCGGCGATGCCGCTCGAGCGCGTCGAAGACCGGCGCGACCGCGGAGTCGTCGTCGAGCTGGAGCGGGGCGACCAGGTCGTCCCAACCCATGACGTAGACGTCGAGGTCGCGGGTGCGTCCGGTGATCGTGCCGAGGTCCTTGAACGCAGCCCGGTAGTGGCGGCGAACCTCGGGGGGCACCACGCCCTTGGCTTGGGCGAGCACCGATCGGGTGCGCCGGATGGCGACCCGAAGTTCGTGCAGGAACTCTGGGTCGAGGTCGGCGAGGGTGCCGGGAAGGTTGTCCACGATCGCGTGCGCCAGGTTGGCGAGCACGGCACGGACCGCGACGAGCGCGTCCTCGCCCGCATCGAGCGGGATCGTCGGCGAGCTCTCGCGACCGGCGAGCGATCGCCCCGCGGCGCGTGCCAGCACCTCGTGCGCCGTCGCGTGCTCGCCCTCCATCCCTGCGGCCGACAGGCGTGTCACCGCCCGTTCGAGGTCGGCCGCATGCCCGGCGACCCCGTCGATCGAGAGCATCCACTCCGGCAGCGCAGCCTCGCCGATGTCGGCCACCTCGGACCCTTCGACGTCGAACCCCTGGCGCAGCACCGCCGCGACGACCGTCTTGCCACGCTGATCACGGCGGCGAGCGACCCGTTCGTCGGCCGACACGTCGAGCACCGGCAGCAGTGCACGCTCGGCGATCAGCGGCGCGATGCGACCGCCGAAGGGGCCAGCGGGAAGGTCGGCGGCGGTGCCAGGCAGCGCACGGTTCCAGGGCAGCCGGACCGTGGGCGACGCTCCGGTCGACGACAGCTCGAGCGCACGCTCCTCACCGGAGAGCGCTGCGAGGCACAGCCCGGCGCGGTGCAGCCGGCCATCGAAGGTGTCGAGGACGACCCGCCGGACTCGCGCCGGCTCGTCGACCTCGAAGCCGGCCTTGCGCAGCACCGCCGCCGCCTGTGCCGCGTCGAGGCTGGCATGGATGAAGGTGGTGGTCACGTGCACGTCCCCGTCGCCTCGATCGACGCGTCAGGCTAACCCGGGGCTGGCGGTTCGTGGCGCACCCGCGCGGTGTCCTCACGTCGTACTCTCGACCTCGTGATCGAAGCGGCCGGTGGTCTCGTCTGGCGGCGCAGCCCCAAGGGCGCGCTCAAGGTCCTGTTGGTCCATCGGCCCCGCTACGACGACTGGTCGTTCCCGAAGGGCAAGCTCGACCCCGGTGAGTCGCACCTCGCCGCGGCGGTGCGGGAGGTCGCCGAGGAGACCGGCTACGACTGCCGCACCGACGTCGAGCTCCCCGAGGTCCGCTACGACGACCGCAAGGGCCGCTCCAAGCGCGTCCGCTACTGGCTGATGGAGCCCGTCGACGGCGCCTTCGCTCCGAACGACGAGGTCGACGAGATCCTCTGGATCCGCCTGACCCGTGACGCGGTCGACCGGCTCACCTACAACCATGACGCGCGGGTGCTCGTGGCGGGCGCCAGGATCCTCGACGGTCGCCACCCCGGTGAGGTCGACCTCGCGGTCCTCAGTTCTCGCTGACGCCGTCGAGCAGACGCCGACGGAGGTGGTCGAGGACGACCTCGAGGCCGTCGTGGGTCGGTTCGCCGGGCTCGTCGACCAGGTGGGTCGTCAGGGTCGAGTGAGGCTTGAGCGACGCGTCGGGGTGTGCCGACTCGTCAGGGAGCTCGACGGCGACGAACGCGTCGCCCAACCGCTCACGCAGCATCGCGAAGCGCTCCGCCGGCACGGCCGAGTCACCGCAGAACCTCAGACCGACCACCGCGAGCTCGCCGCTCGCGCAGCGCTGTTCGACGACCGCCAGATCGGCGTCTGACAGATCGATCCGGCGACGGCGTCCGGCACCGATCGGAAACGGGAGCGACGGCTGGGCCATCACCGGCGCGACCACCTCGGGGATCGTCGCCATCGCCAGCGCGAACCCACCGGTGAAGCACATGCCGACCGCGCCGACGCCGGGACCGCCGCAGCGCTCGTGCTCGCGCCGGGCGAGCGCCCGCAACCACTCGACGACAGGAGAGGTGCGCCCGGTGGCGAGGACGGTGAACTCCTTGCTGATGCAGATGGGCGCCATCGCCTGCACCGCGTCGAAGAGGAACGTCCGACGTCCGCCGCGACCGGGTTCGACCCCCGACTTGCCGAACAGGTGGGGCACGACGGCGGTGCACCCCATGTCGACGAGGCGGGTCGCGAAGCCGAGCACGTGGGGCGTCACGCCGGGCATCTCGGCGAGCACGATCACGGCGGGTCCGCTCCCCGCGCGGTAGACGTCGCGGGTCGTGCCGAGGAGCTCGACCCGCTCGCCCTCGAAGTCGGCGAGGCTCGCCGCACGGCGCGCTGCGCTCACACCGAGGCCCACAGCGTGGTGAGCGCTGCCGCGACCACTTCGGGGACCTGGTCCATCCACCAGTGGCCCGCGCCGGGGAGCTCGAGCAACGTCGCGCCGGTCCGCTCGGCGAGCGCGGTGGCGAGCGCCGGCTTGCGGAACGGATCGTCCTGTGCCGCCACCACCAGGCCCGGTGCCTCCCAGCGGTCGATGCACGGGCCCCACTCCCGCCCGATGTCGATCGCCGAGCGGTACAGCCCCAGGATCGCCGTGCACATCGTCGGGTCGATCGCGTCGCCCATCGTGCGGGCGGCGTCCGGTGGCGCTCCCGCGGCGACGAGGGACGCCGCACGTCCTTCGGGCTCCATGGCCAGCCACGCCTCGACGAACGCCTCGCCGTCGCCTGGCGTCTGCCAGATGCGTGCCGTGTCGTGCCAACGGAAGTCGTCGGTGAGGTCGCCGATGTCGAGCGCCCAGCTGCGCACGGGACCTGGGCGGTCGGCGAGGACCTTCACCGACATGAGGGCGCCCCAGTCGTGGGCGACGAGGTCGACCTCGTCGAACCGCTCGAGCTCGTCGGCCAGCCAGTCGGCGTAGCGCTCCTTGGTGGGCTCGAAGCCCGCAGGCAACGGTGACCCAAAGCCCGGCAACGCCAGCGCGACCGAGTCGGCGCGGCCCACGGCAGCGATGAGGGGGTCCCAGATGGCAGCGACCTCGGGGACGCCGTGGACGAAGACGGCGGTCATGGCGGCACCCTAGGCCCGCC
>CAZBTQ010000173.1:0-6124 GCA_964494405.1 uncultured Iamiaceae bacterium | reverse complement strand
CCGGTGGCTCACCTCACGGTGGACCCAAACCCCACCACGCCAGGGGACTCATACAGGTGCTCAACTACGTCGAAGCTGCCGAGCACGCGATTGCCTGGATCCAGAAGGACCGGCCTCTATCGGCACAGGTGCTCTACACCGCTCACGACCTGCTCCTCAGCGGTACCGCTTCAGACCGTGGTCACACGGGGAAGCTCCGCGATTCGATTGTCGTGATCGGACCTGAGGGAACGCCAGTCGTTGACGCTCGATTCGTGCCGCCTCCACCGGGGGATCGCTTGCAGGCCGGCTTCGACGAGTGGCTCCGGTGGGTGAACGCCCCCCACGAACTACCGTTGCCGGTGGTTCTGGCGATGGCTCACTACCAGTTCGAAGCGCTTCACCCCTTTCATGACGGCAACGGGCGCATCGGACGATTGGTGGTGCTGCTCCAGCTGATGGCGGCCGGAGAGCTCAGCGAGGCGCTGTTCGAGGTGTCGAGCTGGTTCGAACGCCGGCGACGCGAGTACCAGGATCGTCTCTTTGGCGTCAGTGCCTATGGTGAGTGGGACGAATGGGTTCGGTTCTTCTGCGAGGGCCTTCTCGACCAAGCGCTGACGACCACGCGGCGCATCAACGAGATGCTCGCGTTTCGGGAGCGGGTCACTGAGGAAGTCCGAGAGGCCAACCTCCGCGGCACGGCCGTCGACGTCGCCGCGGGCCTCATCGGACAGCCCTACCTCTCGCCGACTGCCACGGCAGAGATGTATGACGTTTCCTATCCAACCGCCAACAACGCGATCACGCGACTGGCCGATCTCGGTGTCGTGCGTGAGATGACGGGCTCAAACTACGGCCGAATCTATGTTGCAGACGAGGTCCTTGCCATCCTTGGACGATAGCGTCTGTACACAAAACGTCCGTTTGATGTACACTCACCACCATGACAACGAGAGTCGTCGGCTACGTGAGGGTCTCTACCGAGGAGCAGGCGGGCACCGGGCTCGGGCTTGGCGCACAACGCACCGCCATCGCCGAGGAGGCGGCGCGACGCGGCTGGGAGCTCGTCGCCATCCACGAGGACGCCGGCGCCAGCGGCAAGAGCATGGAGAACCGTCCGGCCCTCGCCGAGGCCCTCGAGGCCGTGCAGGGTGGCGACGCCGGAGCCCTCGTTGTCGCCAAGCTCGACCGCCTGTCGCGCTCCCTGTTGGACTTCGCATCGCTCATGGAGCAGTCACGCCGCCAGAGGTGGGCGCTCGTGGCTCTGGATCTTGGCGTTGACACGACCACGCCGGCGGGGGAGATGGTGGCAAACGTGATGGCGACCTTTGCTCAGTTCGAGCGCCGGCTGATCGGGGAGCGCACCAAGAGCGCCCTTGCCGTTCGTAAGTCGCAGGGTGTCCGGCTCGGGCGCCCCCGCACCATGGATGACGAGATCGTCGAGCGCATCCGCCTCGAGCGTGAGGCCGGTGCCTCGCTACGGGCGATTGCCGATGGACTCACGGCCGACGATGTGCCGACTGCCCAGGGGGGTGCCCGGTGGTACGCATCGACGGTGCGTGCAGTGGTTGGTGCTTGTCGGTGATGGCTCGGGCTAGCAGCCGGTGAGAGTTGAGACGTAGGAGGCGCTGAAGGCGTGGTCGTAGTAGTCCATGACCTTGGTCGTGCCAAGGGCGTCGAACACGCCCCAGCATCCAGCGAGGTAGCCCTCGGCGTAGGCGGCGCTCCTGCTGTCCTGGGCCGCTGCGATGAGCTCGTCGGTGGCTTCGTTGTAGCCGTCGCTCCAACCAGTGTCGTAGCCAGCCAGCACACCGAGGTCGTAGCCCTCGTTGCCTCCCACTTCGACGCCGGAGGCGTAGCCCTCGTCCTCGCCTGTGCGGTGACCATCGGCATAGCCGTCGTCCTCGCCTTCCGAGTACGCACCATCAAGCGCGCGCTCGTCGTAGACCTCTCCGGTGAGAGGCGCCACCATTCCCGACGCCCCGGCGATAGCTCCACCGGCAGCCGCAAAGGCAACGAGAGCGACCGCGAGCGCGATTCGTACGGTGCGTCCGGTCCACCCTCGGCGCGCGAGCTCCATCACACATTCGTCGGATGAGCGCCCCTCGAGTTGAGCGAGTGCACCCGCCCCCGCCCCTCGTGAGTTCTGTTCAGACGATGGCGTGCCTCAGGCCCTCGAGGTGGGACAGGGCGGAGGGAGCTCCGGCGGGACCCCCCAACACCCCCTCGTGCACCCCCCTGCGCGTATAGGGATCCCCCGGCCCTCCGAAAGCTCACCAATTTTGAGGATTGCGTTGCCCCCGTTGACATGCATGTGACTGCAGGTCTCAGTTCGGCCAGGAACGTGCCGACGCGAGTAGTCGTCCGAAGGGGGCGGCTGATGGTCCAACGTTGGTGGCAGAGGTTCAGAAGTTGGCCCACCTCGGTGCAGGTGGTCGTGTGGCTATTCGTCGCCTTCTTCGTGTGGGCGGCGATCTTCGGCGAGGACCCCGACGACGAGCAGGTGAGCGCGGAGGGGTCGGCAGCCACGACCACCGAGGAGCCAACGTCCAGCTCCTCGAGCACGACGACGACAGAGCCGCCGACGACTACGACCTCTGGCGCCCCCGCCGGTGCCCTCCTAGACGAGCTGGTCGTGTTCGACGAGTACGCAGCGATCGGCTACGACCGCGACTCGTTCGAGGAGGGCATCGACGAGGACGGGGACGGATGCCGCACGCGTTGCGAGGTCCTCGAGGCGACACGGCTCGCCAACCTCGACAGCCTCGCCAATGGAGGATGGCTCAGCGCCTATGACGGTCAGGTGAGCGCCGATCCCGACGCCCTCCAGATGGACCACGTCGTCGCGCTGGCCGAGGCGTGGCGCTCGGGCGCCTGGGCGTGGAACGACGCGACTCGACGAGACTTCGCCAACGACCAACGCGGACTGATCATGGTTACCGGCGATGTAAACCAGGCGAAGGCGGACAGCGATCCGTCTACGTGGCGCCCACCGAACCGCGACGCCTGGTGCACCTACGCCACGACGTGGGTTCAGATGAAGATCCGCTACAGGCTCACCGCGCAGCCATCTGAGGTCGACGCCCTGCGCGAGATGCTCGAGGGATGCACCGTGTCCTCGACGACGGTCGCGCCAGCGCCTGTCGTCACGACGACCACCCCACCCCCACCGCCAACCACTGCACCCCCGGCTCCTCCTCCGACTCAGCCACCGGCGCCTTCGGGCAACTGCGATCCGTCCTATCCCAGTGTCTGCATTCCGCGGTACCCGCCCGATCTGGACTGCGGTCAGGTGCCCCATCGGCGCTTCCAGGTGATCGGCGCCGACCCGCATGGATTCGACGGCGACAACGACGGCATCGGTTGCGAGAGCTAGGAGACCTCCGTGGAGTTCGTTCTTGGGATGGCGGCATCGCTCGCGGCTTGGTTTGCCGTGACGCTTGCATTGGCGCCGCGGTTCAAGGTGTCTCCGGTTACTCGGAGAAGCGACGGTCATGCGCCTTGCGGATGGCGCTATCGGATCAAGGTCATGAACCGAGGTTGGTTCTGGCCCCTGGGCGACTTGATGATCGACGCCCGCCTCGTCGTGAGGGGACTTGATCCCGACCACCCGACCCATTGGACGCACTTCCATCTGCCGATCTCAGAGGGAGCGCCATTTCCCACGATCGCCAAAGCGGGAGTGCCCTGGATGCGCAAGGTCAAGCGCAGCACCGAGATGGAGCGGGTCTACCGTCTCAGGATTGACGAACTGAGAGGGAAGCAGTTTCGTCTCCTGCCATCAGTTGCTCTAGCGGAGGTCCGCTCCGGCGACCTCATCGGCTTGATGTCAGCGCTTGAGCGCGAGGAGCTTCGGGCCGATGTCCGACTAGCGGTGGCCGCCAGCCACGGGCTATCAGGGACCCGCCGAACAAAGTCCTACCGAATCACGCCGACTGAGATACCCACCGGCGAATTCCGGATTCGAAGCGTTGAGCTACGACCGCCCTCATAGGGCCTACCCACCTGCCTCTTGATCTTCCAGACGGCACCTCGTCGACACTACGGCGCCGACACCAACTCGTCCCCCCGGGGACACTGATCGGCGAAGATCCCAGTGGTGATCCCACCGCCCTCGGATCCACCGACCCAAACGACGCTGTCGCCGAGCCGGTCGACCTGTGCCGAGGTGACCTGAACCGTGATCTCGTTGCCTGCGACCGACCCGTCGGCGTCCACCTGGACGTACTTCTCGAGGTCGTAGACCGAAGGAAACTCGTCCCCGTCGATGAGATCGAACTGCACCATGTACCCGTCGAAGGGGCTGGTGTTGCCGATCTGGACGTACCAGAGCGCGGCGTCACCTGAGGCGACGTTCGCGCTCGATGGGAGGCTGGCGAGGCGCCAGGTGACCGTCAGGCCGCCGTCGGGATCACGGGCCACGCCAATGCTCTCAACGTCGAGCCCGGGGCGCTCGCTCGTCGGTTGCTCGTCGACGGTGAGGTCGCCGGCTGGGTCGGTACATGTCGTCGTCCAGCCGCCTGACGCAGGGGCGGTCGTCGATGTTGCAGCAGTGGAGGGAACCTCTGCACTGGTCGTCGTCTGCGCAGCCGTCGTGGTCGTAGATTCCTCCGTTGCCTGGTCATCGCCGCCGCTGTCGCTCGAGCAGGAGGCAACCGCTGCGAGCAGCGCAATGGCGAGGATCGCCACCATCGGCAGGCGCAGTCTCATCCGTCCCCTTCGGCTCGTTGCGCTCGGCTTTGAGACCGAGACCTCATCTCTGCACCCGTTCGAGTGCCCGGCGAGCATCGATGAGTGCCCCAAGGATCTCGAGTGCTTCCTCGCGGTTCATCGCGGCGGCCCCCACTGGCAGCATGGCGATCGACCGTCGTACCTGTTCGATCCGCTCAACCGGGGTGGGGCCCACGTCGGCACTCTAGACGAACACCTGTTCGATTGCAGAGTGGTTGCACCCGATGGCTCGCCGGGGCTACAGCGGGTCCTCGAACTGGCGGCGGGTTCCGTCGGCTTCGACGCGGCCGACGTGTTGGGTCCATCTCTTCCCGTCGAAGTAGCGGGCGTCGAACCTGCCGAGCGGGTCACTGTGCCACCCGGCGGTGTCCGGGCGAGCTTCGACCCGTTCGAGTGGGGAGGGAGTGCCAGACAGGGCGGCGATGAGGAGCCCGATCGGGCCGAGGAGGAAACCAAAGAAGAAGCCTCCTCCAGGCCCCGATCTTGCGGCCGGATCCGATCAGCATCCCGAGGACCCCGAAGATGCCTGCGAACACAAGCAGCTGGGTCATGTCGATATTCATGCCGCCCCTCTCCCCTCAGCAGTCGTTCGCGTTGGGGTTCTCGATCTGTTCGGCGACGCAGTCGAACCGGTCCTCAGCATCATTGGAGTCCTTGCCCGCACAGCTGACCAACGTCACCGCCAGGAGAAGCATCGCGCCAGTTCTGCGCAGCATCGCGTCCCTGTCGGCGTTCTCCCAGGGGAGATGAGGTGTGCGGCGACCGCGAGACGCCGTGCGCGTCTCGAAGCCCCTGGCGGGAGGGGCTCCGAGACCCACCGGCGAACCGGTGAAGGGCACCCCATGGCGGATGGGGGCCACGTTCGACTTTACCGAGAGGGTCGCCTACCGGCGCCCCGAGCCCACGAGCGACACGCCACCGGCCACGGTGAGGATGCCGGCGGCGCCCGCTATCCGGTCGAACCACCCAGGATCCATGCCAACCTGCGCCGCCCACCCGTCCAGGGCGCCGTTGCCCTGAGTGTCGACCAAGACCGAGGCTCCGGCCAGGGCGAGGCCGGCGGCGATGAGCACGCACCCGATAGCGCGACGGATGATCACTGGTCGTCGCTCTCTGCTGCCGGGGACGCGATGTCACCTGTTGCGGGATCAACGAGTTCAGCGACTCGCTTCTCGCATTGTTCGAGCAGGACCTCGATGCGGTCGAGCCGCTCGCTCGCCCTGGTGATCCTCGCGTCCTTTGTTGCGTCCATCGTGGGTTCTCCCTCGTTAGGGGAGACACCGTTGCTGTCCCGGTAGCTGTCCTGCCCTGCCCGGTCAGTCCCTAGATGTGTGGTCTAGGGCGCTGACCTGGTCAGATGCAGCGCGCTCGGAGGGACTCGAACCCCCAACCTTCTGATCCGTAGTCAGATGCT
>CAZBTQ010000172.1:0-6150 GCA_964494405.1 uncultured Iamiaceae bacterium | reverse complement strand
CGGATGCTCGTCGTCACCGACAACTGCGAGCACATCCTCGACGAGGCAGCGGACCTCCTCGACGAGCTCGTCGCCAGCTGCCCCCGCCTCACGGTGGTCGCGACGAGCCGCGCGCCGCTGGCGGTACCCGGCGAGGTCCTGTGCGTGGTCGACCCGCTGGCCTGTGTCGCCGATGGTGGCAGCGAGGAGTGGAGCCCCGCGGCGCAGCTGTTCGTCGAGCGGGCCGGCGCGGCGCGCGCGGGGATCGACGTGGACGGCCGACGCGAGCTGGTCGAGTCGCTGTGCCAGTCGCTCGACGGCCTGCCATTGGCGCTCGAGCTCGCGGCTGCCGCGCTGCGTCGCGCCACCTTGGAGGAGGTCGCCGCGGGAGCACTGCGCCACGCCGATGCGGCGGGGCGGCGCCTGCGCGGCCGCGTCGACCGTCACCAGACCTTGTCCGAGGCGATCGCCTGGTCCTACGAGCTGCTCGACGAGCCATCGCAGGAGCTCTTCATCCAGCTCTCAGCGTTCGCCGGCTCGTTCGACGTCGATGACGTGTCCGGCCTGCTCACACGGCTCGGCCGGAGCACCGAGCGAGTCCCGGACCACCTGGCGGACCTGGTCGACCACTCCATGGTCGTGGCGGATCACTCGGGCGATCGCATCCGATACCGGCTCCTCGAGACCCTCCGCCACTTCGCTCACGACCTGGCGGGGGACGACGCCCTCGCCGCGCTGCACGACGCCCACGCCGCGTGGGTGCGCGACCTCGTCGCCCTCTTGGACGACGAGCTCTTCGGCACCGACGAGGTGAGGGCGGTCGTCGAGTTCGACCGACACTTCGCGGAGCTGCGCGGCGCGCACGCGCACGCCCTCGAGTCGGGCGACCTCGACACCGCGATCGCACTGGTGGTCGACGCCGAGGAGTACGCCCTGTACCGGCTCCGCGACGAGACCGTCGCCTGGGGCTTCGCGACGCTCGACGATCCGGCGATGGTTGATCACCCCCGACGTGCGGAGGTGCTCGGTTGCGCGGCCCAAGGTCTGGCCTACAGAGGCGAGCTCGTCGACGCTCGCGCCATGGCCGAGCAGGCGGTGGAGATCAGCGGCGAGCACGATCTGCGATCGAGTTGGGCCCTCCGGGCGCTGAGCAACATCAGCCTCTACGAGGGACGGCTCGACGAGGCCGTCCGGTTCGCCGGTCTCGAGCGCGGGCTCCCCGGTGCCGATCTGCGCAGGGCCGAGATCAACGCTGGGGTCATCGAGGTGCTGGGCACGGCGTACGCGGGCCGCCCCGCCGAGGCCGAGGCCATCGCTCGCGAGCTCCTGGCGATGGCCGAGGATCGGGGCAGCCCCACCTATCTGGCGTGGACGCACTTCATCCTGGCCGAGTGCCTCGTCGACGATCGAGTCGCCGCGTTGACCCACCTCGCAGTGGCGCGGGACCTCGCGATCTCGCTCGATGCCAAGTTCATCGTGGGTGTGGTCTCGGTGGCGATCGGATCGAACCAGATCCGGCTCGGACGTGTCGACGACGCGCTCGCCACCTTCGCAGAGACGGTCACGAACTGGCGCCGTTGGGGTGACTGGACCCACCAGTGGACGACCCTGCGGCACGTGGTGGGCCTGTTGATCGAGATCGGACATCCGACCGAGGCCGCCCGACTGCTCGGCGCCGTCCGCAACCCCCCGACCGGCGCGCGGCCCTACGGGTCCGACGACGTGCTCCTCGATCAGCTGTCCGAGCAGCTCTCCTCGACGCTCGGATCAGAGCGGTTCACCGCGCTGGCCGACGAGGGCGGCGTCGCCGAGCCCGACCTCATCCTGGCCGACGTCATCGACGCGATCGCCGCTGCCCGCCGTACCCGCGCCGACCTCTCGAGCGGCTGATCACGAGGGTGCACCCACCCCCACGTGTTGCGCGACATCGACCGCGATCTCGGCGGCATCGACGCCGGCTCCGTCGATGAAGACCGACTTCCTCCGCCGCAGGAAGGGCAACCCCAGCACGTAGAGCCCTGGAAGATCGGTGCGTCCCCCGTCGTGGCGCAGGACGCCATCGCGGTCGAGGAGCGACGGGTCGAGCCAACGGTGATCGGCCCGGACGCCGGTCGCCCACACGATCGCATCGATGTCGTCGATCCTTCGGCGCGTCGGGGCGCGACCCACGCGGATGCGGTCGGGCCGGTCGGGAGCCTCGAGCTCGTCGACGAGACCCTCTGCGAGCGCGAACCCATCGATCCGATCGAGCAGGCGCGCGAGCTTGAGGTCAGCGGAGGCGACCACGTTGGGGAGCGAACCCGAGAAGTAGAGGTGGCGGTCGTCGATGTTGACCAGCCGACCAGCCAGCTCCACGCCGCCGGCGACGAGGGTGCCGAGATCGAGGTTGCGTCGGTCCTCGCTGCCGACGAGTTGCAGCGCTGGAAGCCGGCGTGCCCGGTCGAGGTCCGGGATCTCGTGGGGTCGTTCGTCGAGCAACCCGATGGCATCCATCCACCAGTGGATGTCCATCCCCCGGTACCGGCGCGGCACCCGGGTGTGCTCACCGACCGCGAGCACCACCGGACGCCCTGCCCGACGCAGCTCATCGGCGATCTGCACCCCGGATGCCGATGCACCTGACACGACGACGGTGCCGTCTCCGGGCACGGTCAGGGGGTTGCGGTACTCGAGCGAGGTGAGCTGGTGGATGTGCCTGGGCACGAGCGATGCCGACGGCGGCACCTTGGCGACCGCTGCGGGACCGGTCGCCACGACGACGGCACGACAGCTCCACGGGCCCTCGGACGTGGCGACCTCGAGGCCGTCGCCGAGGGCGTGCAGTCCCGACACCGCCACCCCGGCTCGCACCGGCGAGTCGAAGCTGGCCGAGTACGCCTCGAGGTGGTCAGCGAACTCCGATGCCGCCATGAAGCCGTCGGGGTCGTCGCCCGCGTAGTGCCACGACGGCAATCGGCTCAACCAGTTGGGGGTGAGGAGTCGGAGCGAGTCCCAGCGTTCGCGCCGCCACGAGCTCGCGACCTCGCCCCGCTCGAGCACGACGTGATCGATGCCCCGATCCGTGAGGCAGCGGCTCATGGCGAGACCGGCTTGGCCGGCCCCGACGATGACGACGGTAGAACGCACAGGACTGCTCCCTTTCTGCCTCGCCGTCGCCTCAGGCGACGGTGACCTCGATCGTGGTCGGGTTGGCGAGCGCGTCGAACACGGCCGAACGCTTCTGGGACTGGGCGACGATCCCCTCGATCTCCTCGCGCGTGGCGTCGGCGTCGATCTCGTAGGTGACATGGATCGCGTCGAAGCCGTTGCGCACCTCGGGGTCGATGCCGAGGATCCCGCGCATGTCCATGTCGCCGGTGAGCGTGGCGCGCACCGAGTGGAGCTGCACGCCTCGGTTGGCGGCGACCGATGCGATGCCCGCCGTGAGGCACCCGGCCAGGCCGGAGAGCAACATCTCGATCGGCGTGACGCCGTTGTCCTGCGCGGCGAACACCTCAGGGTGGTCGGTGTCGAGGCGGTACGTCTGTCGGTGCGAATGGTCGGCTCCGAGGCCGAAGAAGTCCTCGAAGCTGGTGCGAGTGTGGGTTCCGTCGACCCATTCGCTCGTCGCCTTCCAGGTGAACGCCGCGGCCGCGGGGGCCTCGGTCAACGCTTCGCGTGCCCCGAGGGTTGCCTCGAGGTCGATCCCGTTCAGCTGGAATGTGGATTCGGTGGTGGTCATGTCGCTCCTCGTGGAGGGTTGTTGGTGTGATGTCGACCACGTTGAAGGAGGCGGCGACGACGTGCTTGGAGAAGAGGGGGAGATCACGTGGAGGTGATCTCCACGTGATCTCCACCCGATCTCCAAGCGCCCAGATCCAGGCAGGCGGACGCTGTCCCCATGCACACCACCTCGAACCCCACCGTGCTCGGCGTCTGGGCCCATCCCGACGACGAGGCCTACCTGTCGACCGGTCTGGCCCTGCGTGCCATCTCCTCTGGTGGTCGGGTTGCGAACCGCCACCTCACTCGTGGGGAGCTGGGCACGGCCGATCCCGTTCGGTGGCCGCCCGAACGCCTCGCGAGGCATCGCACCCAGGAGCTCGCCGAGTCTCACGCGGTCGTCGGCATCGCCGATCACGAGATCCTCGGGCTGCCCGACGGCGGCTGCGCTACCTCGTCGCCCGACGACGCAGTCCGGTGGATCGCCGGGGCGATCACCCGCCTCGCGCCCGACGTCATCGTGACGTTCGGATCCGACGGGATGACCGGTCACGCGGACCACAGGGCGGTCTCACGCTGGACGACTCGTGCATGGGTCGAGTGCGGGATCGGAGCCCTGCTCTACGCCGCGGCTCCACGATCGGACCTCGACCGCTTCGGGGAGATGTACGAGAGGCTCGGGTTCTCGGTCGACCCGACCCTGTACGTGCCAGACGATGAGGTGGTGCACTGGATCGCGCTGACGCCGGACGAGCTCGACACCAAGCGACGTTGCCTTGCGGCGCACGCCACCCAGACCGAGCCCCTCGTCGCCGCCATGGGCGAGGACCGGTACCGCGACTGGATCGGCACCGAGGCGTTCCGCCTCCCACGTCCCGAGGAGGTTCGTGCCGCGAGGCTGACCATGGAGCCGGTCGGATGAGCTTGCGGACCGACGAGGTCGACGTCCTCGTCGTCGGTGCTCGTTGCGCCGGGGCGCCCACGGCGATGCTGCTCGCTCGTGCCGGTCTGTCGGTGCTCGTCGTCGATCGAGCCGAGGCTGGCGCCGACACGTTGTCGACCCACGCCCTGATGCGACCCGGTGTGGCCATGCTCGCCCGGTGGGGCGTGCTCGACCAGGTCCGCGCCGCGGGCACTCCCCCGGTGAACGAGGTCGTCTACCACTACGGACCGGAGACGGTCACGATCCCGGTGCCGCCGCGTGCCGACGTCGACGCGCTCTACGCGCCGCGGCGGACGGTCCTCGACGCCATCCTCGTCTCGGCCGCCATCGAGGCCGGAGCCGAGGTCAGCCATCGCACATCGCTGCGCGGCATCGTCCGCGACGGCGCGGGTCGGGTCGTCGGTGCCCACCTGCGACACGGCAGGCAGGATCGGCTGGTGCGTTGCCGTTGGCTGGTCGGCGCCGATGGAGCGCGCTCGCGAGTCGCTCGAGAGGTAGCGGCTCCGGTGGTGCACCAGGCGGCGGGGTCGACCGCGACCGCGTACGCGTTCGTGCCAGGGCTGACCGACTCGGCGTACCACAACCACTTCGCCGCCGGGGCGTCTGCTGGGCTGATCCCCACCAACGACGGCATGGCCAACGTCTGGGCGGGCGTCGCCATGGAGGACCTGGGTCGCTGCGAACGCCACGACGTGCCTGGGTTCTTCGCACGCGTGCTGCGCCAGGCCGCCCCTTCGTTGGCCGAGGACGTCCTCGACGGCCGCCATCTCGCGGGGATCCGGCTGTTCGCCGGTCAGGTCGGCCAGACCCGCCGGGCGCACGGTCCGGGGTGGCTCCTCGTCGGCGATGCTGCCTCGATGGAGGACCCCATCGGCGCTCACGGGATGACCAAGGCGCTCCTGAACGCCGAGCTCGCCGCGCGGGCGGTCCTCGCCGCTGACGCCGACGACGAGCGGACGGCGTGGACCGAGTACTCGACCGAGCGCATGCGCCTCGCGCGCCACATGTTGGGGCCGATCTCGCACATGACGCGCCAGACCAACGACCTGGCGGCGCTGCGCCGCGCGCACCTCGCGGCCGGCCTCGCTCTCAAGGCCGAGTGGGACGCGATCCGAGGGTGGCCGTCGCTCCCTGCATCGTCCGCTGTCCTGGCGGCGAGCCGCTGAGCTGTGGGTTGTCGACCGCCCCGCACGCCGAGATGCTGGCTGCTGGACGACCACGGGGAGCTGCCGATGCCGGCCTACTGGGTGAACACCTATCGATCGGTGAGCGATCCTGCGAAGCAAGCCGCATACGCCGAGGTCGCGGGGGAGGTCATGGCGCGGCACGGCGGACGGTTCCTCGCGCGGGGCACCGCTGCACGGGCCTACGAGTCAGGCCTCGAGGAGCGCACCGTCGTCATCGAGTTCCCTGATGTCGCTGCTGCCATCGCGGCCTACGAGAGCGCCGGCTACCAGGAGGCGCTCGCGGTGCTCGGCGACGGCGCGGTCCGCGACATCCGCATCGTCGACGGCCACACCTGAGGC
>CAZBTQ010000171.1:4277-6152 GCA_964494405.1 uncultured Iamiaceae bacterium | reverse complement strand
AGGCGCCTGGGGCGCATCGCCCTCCAGCTCGCCCTGCCCGCGTTCTTGGTGTGGCTGTGGTGGGTGACGTCGGAGAACAGCACGTCCTACGTGTACCCACCGCTCTCCGACGTGGTCGAGAGCCTGCGCGAGGACTGGATGTTCGACCAGGTGAGCACCGATCTCGTGCCGAGCCTCGCCCGCTTCTCGGCCGGCTACGCGCTCGCGGTCGTGGCCGGCATCGCCGGCGGCCTGGTCCTGGGCCTGATGCCGCGGGTCCGCCGCGCCGCCGAGCCGGTCACCGAGTTCCTGCGCGCGATCCCGCCACCGCTGCTGCTCCCCTTCGTCATCGTCACCTTCGGCATCGGCAACGGTTCGAAGATCGCGGTCATCGCGCTCGGTTCGGTGTGGGTGATCCTGCTCAACGCCGTCGACGGAGTGCGCAGCGTCGACCCGGTGCTGCTCGACACGGCCGCCAGCTACGGCCTCCCACGCCGCCGCACCGTGTGGCGCATCGTCCTGCCGGCCGCCAGCCCGCAGATCGCCGTCGGCATGCGCACCGGCATCGCGGTCGGGCTGATCATGATGATCATCAGCGAGATGCAGGGCAGCACCAACGGCCTCGGCTACCAGGTGCTCGCCGCGCAGCGCTCGTTCGACACCGCGAGCATGTTCGCCGGGATCATCGTCATCGGGCTCGTCGGCCTGGCCGTGAACCTCGGCTTCGTCCTCGCCGAGCGGCGCATCATGCGCTGGTACCGCGGCGCACGCGGACTGCTCGACGAGGCAGAGGTCGGCCGACTCAACCGGCGCGCCCCGACCGCCGCCACCTCACCGGCGGCCGCCACCGCGCCCACGACCACGACCTCCGCGTCCGCACCCGTCGCCGCATCCATCGGCTCGGCGCCGGCCCGGGTGGCGCGCCCCGATCTCCGTCCCAGGGAGGCCTGACATGTCCGTGCTCGAGCTCGACTCGATCGCCAAGAGCTACGGCGACGGACCCGACGCCGTCGAGGCCATCCACCAGGTGTCGGTGGCGGCGGCACCCGGCGAGCTGGTGTGCATC
The DNA here is from genome assembly GCA_964494405.1 of uncultured Iamiaceae bacterium. GTDB lineage: Bacteria > Actinomycetota > Acidimicrobiia > Acidimicrobiales > SKKL01 > Actinomarinicola. The sequence continues at coordinate 5,107 of CAZBTQ010000171.1, read as the reverse complement.
GTCGGACCGTCGGGCTGTGGCAAGACCACCCTGTTGCGCTGCGTCGCCGGACTCCTCGCGCCCACCTCGGGCCAGGTCCGGGTCGGCGACAAGGTCGTCACCCGAACCCCTCGCGAGATGGCGGTCGTGTTCCAGGACTACAGCCGGTCGCTGCTCCCCTGGCTCGACCTGCACCACAACGTCACGTTGCCACTGCGGTCGCGCGGCGTCGGCCGCGCCGAGCGCGACCGGCTGGCAACCGAGGCGTTGGCGTCAGTCGGCCTCGACGGGCACGGTCACAAGTACCCGTGGCAGCTCTCCGGCGGCATGCAGCAGCGCACAGCGATCGCGAGGGCGCTCGCCTACCAACCCGAGATCCTGCTGATGGACGAGCCGTTCGCGTCGGTCGACGCGCAGACCCGCGCCGAGCTCGAGGACCTCCTGCTCGACGTGTGGTCGCGCCGCGACCTCACCGTGCTGCTCGTCACCCACGACATCGACGAGGCCGTCTACCTCGCGGACCGCGTGGTCGTCCTGTCCAAGTCGCCCACCCACGTGAAGGACACCCTCACCGTCGATCTGCCCCGCCCGCGGGACCAGATCGCCACCAAGGAGCTTCCCGCCTTCGCGCACATGCGGGCCCAGATCTTCGCCTCCATCAAGGCAGAGAGCGCGCACGCGTCCTCCTGACGAGGACCCCGCGCGTGCAGTCCCCGAGAACCCCCAACCAGCAGCTCCCCTAAGAATCCACATCAGGAAGAGAGACATGTCACGAACCTGGAAGACACTCATCGCGCTGCTCGCAGCGCTGGCTCTCGTCGCGGCGGCCTGCGGTGACGACGGCGACGACG
>CAZBTQ010000171.1:2840-4177 GCA_964494405.1 uncultured Iamiaceae bacterium | reverse complement strand
CGAGCCAGTGGAGACGGTCACGTTGAAGGTCGGCATCCTGCCGATCGCCGACATGGCGCCGCTCTACCTCGGCATGGACCTCGGCTACTTCGAGGACGAGGGGCTCATCATCGAGCCCGAGTTCGCGCAAGGCGGCGCCGCCATCGTCCCGGCCGTGCTGAACGACGAGTTCCAGATCGGGTTCAGCAACAACGTGTCGCTGATGCTCGCCCGCCAGAACGGCGTGCCCATCCAGGTGGTCGCCAACGCCGTGTACGCGGCCGACGAGGACCTCGGCCAGGACGCGCCGAACGCGATCATGGTCAGCCCCGACAGCGGCATCACCTCGCTCGAGGACCTGGCCGGCAAGACCGTGGCGATCACGACGCTCAACAACCTGGGCGACGTGACCGTGCGGGCAACGCTCGAGAACAACGGCATCGACAGCTCGACGGTCCAGTTCGTCGAGATGCCGTTCCCGGACATGAACGCCGCCGTCGAGAGCGAGGCCGTCGACGCGGCGTGGCTCGCCGAGCCGTTCATCACGATGGGCAAGGACCTGGGCTTCACCAGCCTCGCCGACCCGATGTACGAGACGTACCCGGGCCAGAGCATCGCCTTGTTCTTCGCCTCCGAGGAGTGGCTGGCCGACAACGCCGACATCGCCGAGCGGTTCCAGCGGGCGATCAACCGGTCCCTCGAGGCCGCGGCCGATGACCCCGACGCCGCCAGGGCGATCATCTCGACCTACTCGCAATCGCCACCCGCGGTCCTCGACGTCATCGCGCTGGCGTCGTGGGGGCCGGAGATCAACGTCGACTCGCTCGTCGAGGTCGGTCGACTCGCCACCGAGTTCGGGGTGCTCGACGAGGAGCCCGACATCGACGCGCTCATCTGGACTCCCTGACCTCTCCACCAGCGAGTCCGTGGACCGGCCCCGACGCCCTGCTGGTGGGGTGCCGGGGCCGGCCCTTCCACATCCGACCCACGAGGGGCACAGTGAGCCCATGAGCGAACACAGCGACGGCGTGCCCTGCCTCGTCATGCGAGGCGGCACCTCCAAGGGCCTCTACTTCCTCGCGGGCGACCTGCCGTCGGACATCGCGGCGCGCGACGCGCTGCTGCTGTCGGTCATGGGCTCGCCCGACCCGCGCCAGATCGACGGGATGGGCGGTGCCCACCCGCTCACGAGCAAGGTGGGCGTCGTCGGTCCGCCGAGCATCGAAGGGGCCGACGTCGACTACCTCTTCCTCCAGGTCGTCGTCGACCAGGCCACCGTCACCGACCGCCAGAACTGCGGCAACATCCTCGCCGGGGTGGGCCCGTTCGCCGTCGAGCGAGGTCTCGTCGCGGTCGAC
>CAZBTQ010000171.1:0-2740 GCA_964494405.1 uncultured Iamiaceae bacterium | reverse complement strand
CACATGGTGAACACCGGGGGGATCGCCACGGCGACGTTCCCCGTGTCGGGCGGACGGCCCGTCTACGCCGGCGACATCGCCATCGCCGGGGTGCCGGGCACCGCAGCGCCGGTGCGCATCGACTTCGCCGACACCGCCGGCGCGAGCTGCGGCGCGCTGTTCCCCACCGGCCACGCCGTCGACCAGGTGTGCGGCGTCGAGGTCACCCTCGTCGACAACGGCATGCCGGTCGTCGTGATGCGCGCCGCCGACCTCGGCATCACCGGGCAGGAGACGCCGGCCGAGCTGGAGGCCAACGACGAGTTGCGCCGCCGGCTCGAGGAGATCCGACTCGCCGCCGGCCCGCTCATGAACCTCGGTGACGTCACGTCGCTCACCGTCCCGAAGCTGACGATGGTGTCGCCGCCGGTCGCCGGCGGGTCGATCGGCACCCGAACGTTCATCCCCCACCGCTGCCACGACGCCATCGGCGTCCTCGGCGCGGTCAGCGTCGCCACCGCCGCGCTGGTGCCTGGCACCCCGGCCGCGTCGGTGCTCGGCCCGGTCGCCGACGGCGTGGTGGTCGTCGAGCACCCCACCGGCACGTTCGACGCCGCCGTCGAGGTGAACGTGGCCGACGACGGGAACGTGACCGTCGGCCGCTCCGGCATCATCCGCACCGCCCGCAAGCTCATGGACGGTCGCGTCTTCCCCCGAGAGGAGCTCGACCGATGACCGATCGCACGATCGCGCCACCGCACCCCGATCCGCACGCGCCGCGGCTCGTCACGCTCCCCGCAGGTGCCACCGACGCGCACTGTCACATCTTCGGCCCTGGCGACCGGTTCCCCTACGCGCCCGAACGCTCGTACACCCCGCCCGACTCCGGCATCGATGACTTCGAGGCGCTCCAGTCGCGGCTGGGCCTGTCCCACGCGGTGTTCGTGCAGGCGAGCTGCCACGGCACCGACAACGCCGCGATGCTCGACGCCCTACGGCGCGGCGAGGGCCGGTACGCGGGCGTGGCGATGATCGACGAGTCGTTCACCGACGCACAGATCCGCGAGCTGCACGACGCCGGCGTGCGCGCCACCCGCTTCAACTTCGTCGCCCACCTCGGCGGCGCTCCCGACCTCGACGTGTTCTGGCGCATCGTGGAGCGGGTCGCCGGGTTCGGCTGGCACATCGTCCTTCACTTCGACGCCAAGGACCTGCCCCAGCACGCCGAGCTGCTCGACCGGATGCCCGTGCCGTACATCATCGATCACATGGCGAGGGTCGATGCGTCCGCCGGACTCGATCAGGCCCCGTTCCGTGCGCTGCTCGACCTGATGGCCGACGACCGTTGCTGGGTGAAGATCTCCGGCGCCGAGCGCCTGACCGCGAACGGTCCGCCCCCTTACGACGACGTCGTGCCCTTCGCCCGGGCGCTCATCGACGCCGCGCCCGACCGGGTGCTGTGGGGCACGGACTGGCCGCACCCCAACGTGCGCCACATGCCTGACGACGGCGACCTGGTCGACCTGCTCGCCTCGTACGCGCCCGACGACGAGACCCTGCGCCGGATCCTCGTCGACAACCCCCGCCGTCTCTACCCGCTCACCTGAGCGGACGTTCCCGCCCACCCGACCACTCCCCTCAGGAGGCCGTCATGTCCACCATCGATCCGCCGTTCCGAGCTGACCACGTCGGCAGCCTCCTGCGTCCCGCGTCGGTGCACGAGGCCCGTGCCACAGCAGCCTCTGGTGACATCAGCACCGAGGCGCTCCGCGAGGTCGAGGACCGTGAGATCGCGGCCGCAGTCGCCCGGGTCGAGTCGCTCGGCATGCGCAGCATCACCGACGGCGAGCTCCGACGGGCGTGGTTCCACCTCGACTTCCTCCAGCAGCTCGACGGGGTGGCGGTCACCGGCAACATCGCCTCCAGCTCGGACTCGGCCGACACCGTGCACATGACGCCGCCCAAGCTGTCGGTCGTCGGTCCCCTACGCCACGCCCGCGACATCCAGGTGCGCGACTTCGAGTACCTCGCGTCGGTCACGACCCAAACCCTGAAGGTGTCGATCCCCTCGCCGACCATGGTCCACTTCCGGGGCGGGCGGGCGGCCATCGACATCGACACGTACCCCGACCTCGAGCTGTTCTTCGACGACCTGGCGGCCTGTTACCGAGCCGAGATCGCTGCCCTGTACGCCGCGGGCGCCCGCTACATCCAGATGGACGACACGAACCTCGCCTACCTGTGCGACCCCGAGATGCGGGCGGGCGCCGTCGAGCGGGGAGACGACCCCGATGCGCTCCCGCGCTCGTACGCCGAGCTGATCAACAAGGCGATCGCCGACGCGCCAGACGACCTCACCACCGCGATCCACCTGTGCCGCGGCAACTACCGCTCGACGTGGTTCGCGGCGGGCGGCTACGAGCCCGTGGCCGAGGTGCTGTTCAACGAGCTGAACGTGGACGCCTACTTCCTCGAGTACGACGACGAGCGCTCGGGCGACTTCGCCCCCCTGCGCCACGTCCCCGCCGACAAGACCGTCGTGCTCGGACTCATCACGTCGAAGCGCCCCGAGCTCGAGGACACCGACGACATCGCCGCTCGCATCGAGCAGGCATCGGCCTACGTACCGCTCGACCAGCTCTGCCTCAGCCCCCAGTGCGGCTTCGCCAGCACGGTCGAGGGCAACGAGATGACCGAGGACCAACAGTGGGCCAAGCTCGCCCACGTCGTCGCCATCGCCGACCGCGTCTGGACCTGACCC
>CAZBTQ010000170.1:0-6247 GCA_964494405.1 uncultured Iamiaceae bacterium | reverse complement strand
GGCGGCAGGTGCGCCGCCATCACCACGACGTCGTCGCCCACCGGGACGTCGATCGTGGCGGCGACGACACCTCGTGGGAGTGCCGTCCCATGGCGGTCGAACGAACGCACCTGCACCGTGCGGACGGGGTAGCGGGACAGCACTGCGTTGCCGTGGAGGGCGCCCGGCGCCGACGGCTGGAACGCGAGGTACGGCAAGCCGAGGGCCTGTTGGAGGTAGCCGAGCACGTCGACGCCCGCTGCAGGCAGGTAGCCGCGCGGGACCTCCTGCAAGGCGACGATGTCGGGGTCGGCGGCGTCGAGCACGTCGAGCACCTGGTCGACGTTGAGCGAGCCGTCACCGTCGAACCCGAGCGCGACGTTGTAGGTGACGACCCGCAACTCGCGGCTGTCGCCGACGTGGCCGTCGCTGCCCACTCGCACGAGCAGCGGCAGGCCGGCCAGCAGGAGCACCGCAGGTAGGATGAAGAGCCCTGCGAGCGAGGGGACGTGGCGCCAACCGGGGTTGTGCACCTCGGCGGGTGCCAGTCGCCGCGTCGCCAACGCCGCGACCAGCAACACCGCCCCCGCCGCCGCGACGGCAGCCGACGGCCGCAGCTGGACGCCGAGCACGCCGCGGCCGTCGAGGGCGATCACCGCGGCGAGGAGCACGAGCGGCGTGACAGCGACCGCGACCAGCGCGCCTCGCACCGTGCCAGTGCCCCCGCCGCGGGAGGACGCTGAGGTCAGGAGCACTCCGATGCCGGCCTGACCCACGATCACGACCGGCGCCCACCACCACCCAGGCGCTGTCATGGCCGCGGCCGCCACCACCACGCATGCCGATCCGATCAACGACAGGTGCTGGACGGGTCCTCGCGGCCTCGCGGCTCCTGCAGCCGCGGCCGCCACGCCCGCACCTGCGGCGAGACCGATCACCGTCGAGGCCGCGAGCCACCCGCGTCCCAGGACGGGGGCAACCCACCCGAGGTTCGTGAACACGAACGACTCGATGAGCAGCACCGGGCCGAGCGCCAGCAGGGGGATGGCGGCGCGCAGGTCTCGACCGCGGAGGACGAGGTCGCGCCGGGTGCGGCGTCGCAGCAGTGCCAGGAACCAGGCCACCACCACGACGACCGCGACGGTCGCAGGCGTGGCGTCCATCCACACCAGGTCGCGCGACCCCAAGGCGATCCGCAGGGCCGCCGCCAACCCCGCTCCCGCGAGGACGCCGCCGCCGAACAGCGGCAGCCCGATGAGGCTCAGGAGCCCCACGACGACGAGGGCGCCGGTCAGCCCTGCCCCGGCGACGACCGCGCCGAGGTCGCCGTGGAGGACCTGCACGCCGATGCGTGCCAAGCCGAGCACCATGCCCGACCACAGCAACGCCCGCCAGGGATCGCGGTGCGCCCACGCGGCGGTGACGACCGACGCTGCGAGGAACGGGGCCACGAGGACCGCCGCGTGCACCCACTCCTCGTAGGACCCACCGACGTCGATCCGAGTCGTGACCAGGGCTGGGAACGCCCGCAACAGCTCGATCGTGAGCAAGGTCGACAACGCGACCAACGCCGACATCGCACCCGCGCGCGCGACCCGACGCGACGCGCCGACGAGCGACGAGCGGCGGCGGGCGGTCATGCAGGGCATCTTGCCGTCGGGCTCTGCCGGACCCACCGCGGCCCCGATCTGCTGGTCCTGGCCTCCGGTAGGGTCACGCGATGAAGTTCGGGATCGGCTTTGCCAACACAGGTCCGTTCACCGCGCCCGACGGTGCTCGATCGATGGCGGTCGCCGCCGAAGCGGCCGGCTTCGAGTCGTTGTGGACCGTCGAGCACACCGTCGTGCCCGCCGGCTACGAGTCGCCGTACCCGTACTCGGCGGACGGGCGGATGCCCGGTCCCGAGAACTCGCCCATCCCCGATCCTCTCGTCTGGCTGTCGTTCCTGGCCGGGGCCACCTCGACGATCAACCTCGGCACCGGCATCTTGATCCTCCCCCAGCGCAATCCCGTCGTGCTGGCCAAGGAGGCCGCCACGCTCGACGTGCTCAGCGGTGGCCGCCTGCTGCTCGGCATCGGTGTCGGCTGGTTGGCCGAGGAGTTCGAGGCCATCGGCATCCCATTCAACGAACGCGGCGCGCGCACCGACGACCACGTCGCAGCCATGCGTGCACTGTGGTCGGGCGAGGCAGCGAGCTTCGACGGACCGTTCACCACCTTCGACCGGTGCTTCGCGCAGCCCGCACCCACGAGCGGCGCGGTGCCGATCCACGTCGGCGGGCACAGCGAGGCGGCGGCGCGGCGGGCGGGGCGTCTCGGCGACGGCTTCTTCCCGGCCAGCGCCAACCCAGGGGACCTGGCCCACCTGGTCGACATCGCCCGCACGACCGCCGCCGAGAGCGGGCGCGATCCCGACGCGCTCGAGATCAGCACGATGATCGCCGCGGCAGGACCCGAGGCCGTCGACACCGTCGGGCGACTGGCCGAGGCCGGCATCGACCGCGTCGTCGTCCCGTCGTTCTTCTTCTACGGCGACACCGAGGCGGCGCTGGCCACCTACGGCGACCAGGTCATCGCCGCCAGCAGCTGAGGACAATCCCTCCGGTGGTTCGCGACCTCACGGGTGGGTCGGAATGAACGGGGCACCGGCCAGGTTGTGCCGCGCGTGACCGACCCGCGCCCACCGCTGTCGGTGCTCGACCTCGCGATCGTGTCGCGGGGACGGACGAGCGCTGAGGCACTCGCCGACACCACGACCCTCGCGCGCCGCGCCGACGAGCTCGGCTACGCCCGGTTCTGGGTCGCCGAGCACCACAACATGTCGAGCGTCGCCAGCACGTCGCCGCCGGTGCTGATCGCCCACGTCGCGGCGAACACCAGGCACATCAAGGTCGGCTCGGGTGGCGTCATGCTCCCCAACCACCCTCCGCTCGTCGTCGCCGAGCAGTTCGCCATGCTGGAGGCGTTGCACCCAGGGCGCATCGACCTCGGCATCGGTCGGGCGCCCGGCACCGACCAGCGCACCGCGGCAGCGTTGCGTCGCTCGCCTGACGGCCTCGGCGCCGAGGACTTCCCGCGGCACCTCGTCGACCTGATGGGCCTGCTCGGCGACCGCCGAGGCGATCGAGGCATGTGGGACCACTTCTCGGCCACGCCGGTCGGGTCGGGCACACCCCAGATCTTCCTGCTCGGCTCCAGCGACTACAGCGCCCAGCTCGCGGCGATCCTCGGGTTGCCGTTCGCATTTGCGCACCACTTCGACATGGGTGGCACCACCGAAGCCGTCGACCTGTACCGCTCGATGTTCGAGCCGTCGGCGATCCTCGACGCGCCGCTCGTCCTGGTGACCGCCAGCGTGCTGTGCGCCGACACCGACGAGCGCGCCCAGTACCTCGCGGCCCCGGGTCGGCTGTCGATGCTCGCCCGGCGCACCGGTCGGTTCCAGCCCCTCGTGCCGCCAGACGAGGCCAACGAGCACCCCGACCTCCCCACCGCCGCACAGCTCCGGACCGAACGGCTCGTCGGCGACACCGACGCCGTCGTCGCGGGGCTCGACGACCTCGTCGCGCGCACCCACGCCGATGAGATCATGCTGAGCACCTCGACGTTCGCGGTCGAGGACCGGGTGCGCAGCCTGGAGCTCCTCGCGCAGCGCTGGTCCTGACGACCCGACCCTGCCGGGGTCGATGCCGGTACGGTCCGACCATGTCGCTCACCATCTCGTGCAGGGACCTGGTCAAGACCTTCGGCGAGGTGCGGGCCCTCGACGGGCTCGACCTCGAGGTCGCCACCGGCGAGGTCCACGGCTTCCTCGGGCCGAACGGTGCCGGCAAGTCGGTGACGATGCGCACCGTCCTCGGCCTCCTGCGAGCCGACAGCGGCACGATCACATTGTTCGACGCCGACCCGTGGACCGACGCCGTCGAGCTCCATCGCCGTCTCGCCTACGTACCAGGCGACACGAACCTGTGGCCCAACCTCAGCGGCGGCGAGATCATCGACATGCTCGGCGGCTTCCGAGGGGGCCTCGACGAGACCCGCCGGAACTCGCTGATCGAGCGGTTCGACCTCGACCCCCGCAAGAAGGCGAGGACCTATTCGAAGGGCAACCGCCAGAAGGTGGCCCTGGTCGCCGCGCTCGCGTCGCAGGCCGAGCTGTTGATCCTCGACGAGCCAACCGCCGGGCTCGACCCCCTCATGGAAGCCGTCTTCCAGGAGTGCATCCTCGAAGCCCGCGACGAGGGACGCACCGTGTTCCTGTCGAGCCACATCCTCGCCCAGGTCGAACGGCTCTGCGACCGTCTCACGATCATCCGCCAGGGGCGCGCAGTCCAGAGCGGCACGCTCGACGACCTGCGCCACCTCACCCGGACGACGATCGTCGTCACCACCCGCGAACCGACTGCCGGGCTCGACCAGATCGAGGGCGTCCACAACGTCAGGATCGACGGCCGCCACGTCGAGCTCGACGTCGACAGCCACCACCTCGACCCGGTCGTGCGGTACCTCGCTGAGCTCGGCGTCGAGTCGTTGGTCGCCCACCCGCCCACGCTCGAGGAGCTCTTCCTCCGCCACTACGGCGACGAGCTGAACCACGCCGGCGTCGCCGTCGAACCATGACGCTGACCGGCACCGGCCGGATGGTCCGCCTGGTGCTCCGCCGCGACCGGCTCCGGCTCCCACTGTGGATCGGTGGCATCGCGATCGTCGTCGTCGCATCGGCCGCGTCGCTCCCGGAGGTGTACGCAGACCAGGCCGCCATCGACGCCTATGCCGCGCTCGTCGGCGGCAACCTGGCGCTCGTCGCGTTCACCGGCCCCGGCTACGGCTTCGACGACCCGAACATCGGCATCATCCTCGTGACCGAGATCCAGCTCTACACGATGATCGCCATGGCCTTCATGAGCATCTTCCTGCTCAACCGCCACACCCGGGCAGAGGAGGACGTCGAGCGGGCCGAGCTGTTGCGCTCCAACGTGGTCGGCCGCCACGCCGCGCCCGCGGCGGCGGTGGCCGTCGTGGCGATCGCCAACCTGCTGGTTGCCGCGATCTGCACGGCGGGGTTCATCGCGCTCGACTACCCGACCACAGGCTCGATCGCCCTCGGCGCATCGCTCCTGGCCGTCGGCTGGGTCTTCCTGGGGGTCGCCGCCGTCACCACCCAGGTGTCGAGCAGCGGCCGCGGCGCGATCGGCGTCGCCTCGGCGGTGCTGCTCGCGTCGTTCGTGCTGCGGGCGGTTGGCGACGTGGGCGACAACCTCCTGCGCTGGCTCTCCCCCATCGGCTGGGCGCAGAGCGTGCGGGCGTTCGCCGGCGAGCAGTGGTGGACGCTCGGGCTGTGCCTCGGGCTCACGATCGTCCTGGTCGTCGCCGGGTTCTGGCTGCTGTCGCACCGCGACCTGGGCTCGGGACTCCTCCCCCAACGGCTGGGCCCGGTGCACGCGCGTGCGGCGCTCCGGAGGCCGCTCGGCCTCGCGGTCCGCCTCCAGTTGGGGATGGTGGTCGGCTGGGTCGCGGGCATGTTCCTGATGGGCATCGCGCTCGGCTCGATGGGCGAGGACATCGGCGACCTGATCGACGAGAACCCCATCTGGGAGGAGCTCATGCTCCAGGCTGGCTCTGACGCGCTCACCGACTCGTTCTTCGCCACGACCATGGTGATGATGGGAATGATCTCGGCCGGCTTCTCGCTCGCCGCGGTGCAGCGATTGCGAGTGGAGGAGTCGGCCGGACGCGTCGAGTCGATCCTCGCGACCGGTACGGGCCGCACCAGTTGGGTCGCGGGCCACGTCGCGGTGGGCGCGATCGGCACCGTGCTCGTCATGGGCGCCACCGGGCTCGGCACCGGCCTCGCCTTCGCGGCGGCCTCCGGCGATGTCGACCAGATCGGCCGGCTGGTCGGCGCCGCGCTCGTGACCGTACCGGCGATCCTCGTCCTGATGGCGATCGGCGTGGCGCTGTTCGGCTGGCGGTCACCCGCGACCGCGGCGGCATGGGGTGCACTGGCCGTGGTGTTCATCGTCGGCTTCCTCGGCGACCTCCTCCAGCTCCCCGAGTGGGCCCAGCAGCTCTCCCCCTTCACGCACCTCCCCGCCTTCCCCGCCGAGCCGATGAGCTGGACACCGATCATGGTCCTGCTCGGAACCACGGCCGTGCTGATCGCAATCGGCCTGGTCGGCTTCCGCCGCCGCGACATCGACACCCGCTGACCCACACCGCTCCCGCCAACGCACCCACCACCCGAAATCTCGCGGGTTCGTCGCGCTCG
>CAZBTQ010000169.1:2001-6269 GCA_964494405.1 uncultured Iamiaceae bacterium | reverse complement strand
GCGTTGCCCGTCGACACCACGATGGTGAGGATGCTGTCGGCCCCCTCCTGCATCTCCTCGCCAGGGGCAGGGTCCTGCTCCAGGACCGTGCCGTGGTCGACGCCTGTGCGCTGGACCTCCTGGACCTCGACGGTCCAGCCGTACTCCTCGACGAGGCCGGGGACCTCGGTGGCGACGACGCCGGTGAAGTCCTGCACCTCGTAGCTCGGGGGTGTGGTCAGGCGGTCGATGGCGAACGCGACCCCGGCGCCGACGACTGCGACCAGCAGGAGCGCCAGGAGCACCCACGGCCACCTCCGACGTCGGGGCTCGTCGCCGTTGGCCCGCGCGATCGCCGCGGCCTGCTTCGACGCGCGCTTCTCGTCCTTGCGCTGGGCCTTCGCGGCGCGTCGCGCGGCGCGGCCGGTGGGCTCCTCGTCGCCCTCGCGGTCGCCGTCACCGTCCGACGGGTGGCCCTCGTCGCCCTCGACCGCCGGCAGGTCGGTGACGGTGAGGTCGATGTCAGCAGCGGCGGCTGCCCCCGTCTCCGCGCCTGTCGTGGCGTCAGCTGTTGCCGCGCTGGTGGGCACGTCTGCCTCGGGGCGGGCCACCGTGGGGGCCACGTCCTCGGCGCCGCGTGCAGCAGCTGCCGCGGTGACGGTACCGGCAGCGGTCGCCACCGCAGCCGCACCGCCGAGCACCGTCGGATCGGACGTCTCGAGCGGCGCGGCGTCGTCGGAAATCGCGCCCGCCAGCGGCAGGGGCTGGGGCCGCGGCATCCCGTCGGCCGCCGCCATCAGCGCCGTGGCGAACGACCTGGCATCGGGGCGAGCAGCCGGATCGGGCTCGCAGGCCCGCTCGAGGATCGGGCCGAGCACGCCGAAGGACTCGTCGAGCTCGAGCTGCTTGTCGATGCGCGCCATCAGCGTCGCGATCGTGGTGTCGGCGGCGAACGGGACCGAGCCGCTCAGCGACTCGACCAGCGTGAGGCCCAGGGCATAGACGTCGGATCGCCCGTCGACCGACTCGCCCTTGGCCTGCTCCGGCGATGCGTAGCGGGCGGTGCCGAGCACGGCGCCCGACGGCTCGGTCCAGCCGGCCTCGGCGAGCGCCCGGGCGAGGCCGAAGTCGGCGATGCGCAGCCGGCCGTCCTCACCGAACAGCAGGTTGGCGGGCTTGATGTCGCGGTGGACGAACCCCCGCCGGTGGGCGTAGTCGAGCCCTCTGGTGGCCTCCAGGCCGACGAGGAGGGCCTGGGACTGGGTGAGGCGATGCCCCTTGTCGAGGAGCCCCCGCAGGCTCCCGCCGCCGAGGTACTCGGTGACCAGGTACGGGACCTCGTCGCGGCCCCAGTCGTAGACGGCCATGACGTGGGGGTGGTTGAGCGCCGCGGCGGCGTGCGCCTCGGCCTGGAAGCGCCGCAGGAACGACTCGTCGTCGGCCAGCGAGGGGTGGAGGACCTTCACCGCGACGCGACGGCGCAACCGCACGTCGTCGGCCAGGAACACCTGGCCGGACGCGCCGGTGCCGATCGGTGCGACCAGCCGGTAGCGGTCGTCGAAAACCCGCCCGATCTGGTCGCTCATGCGCGAAAGGGCCACGGTCGGAGGCTAGACGGTGCCCGCCGAGAACTGGTGACACCCAGGGGCGGCGCCGCCACCGCGATCGGGACCGCGCGAGGCCCCGAATGGGACCTGGCGCCGGGGTCCACCATCATGGTCCCGTGCCTGGCTCTCCCCTCGCGATCTTCGAGCGCGACCTCCCGCGCCGCGTCGTCTTCGCCGTGTTGCTCGTCGGGGCCGCCGCCCTGTTGTGGTGGGCCACCCAGGACACCCGACCGTCCGGCCGAGACGGCCCGACTCGTGACCCGGTCATCGAGGCCGTGTTCCCCACCGACGGCAGCGACATCCTCCGCCAGGCCGAGGCGGGCATCGATCTGGTCGAGGGGTACCAGGCTGACCTGGTGGCCAACGGCATCGCCATCCCGCTGGACCAGATCACCGGCATCCCCACCGGCGACCGCCAGCCCGCGCTTGCTCGCTACGCGTTCACGCCGGGCGAGGGCAAGGTCATCGAGACCTGGCACACCGGGCAGAACTGCATGACCGCCACCTACTGGCCGTCGGCGTCCGGTCGCGGTCTCAGCACCACCTACACCTGGTGCTTCAACGCCGCCTGAGCGCTGGCACGTCGTTCAGCGTCACACCCTGCGCGTACCCTTCGAGATGTGACCGTGCCCGACGAGGTGCCCGAGGACGCGGCGGCCGAGGTCGCCGTGCTCCGCGAGCAGATCCACCATCACAACCAGCTCTACCACCAGCTCGACGCACCCGAGATCCCCGACGCCGAGTACGACGCGCTGGTACGTCGCCTCAACGAGATCGAGGCGCTGCACCCGTCGCTGGTCACCCCCGACTCGCCCACCCAGACGGTCGGCGGTCCGCGCTCGGCCACCTTCGCTCCGGTCGAGCACCGCACGCCGATGACCTCGCTCGACAACGCCATGGATGCCGCCGAGCTGGCGGCGTGGGGTGAGCGGCTCGAACGCCGCATCGTCGAAGAGGAGGGTGCCGACCACCCGCCCGTTCCGTTCGTGTGCGAGCTCAAGATCGACGGCGTCGCGATCTCGATCACCTATCGCGACGGGCGCATGGTGCAGGCCGCCACCCGCGGCGACGGTCGCGTCGGGGAGGACGTCACCGCCAACGTCCGCACGCTGGCGAACGTGCCCGAGGTCCTCAGCGGCGACGCCCCCGCCCTCCTCGAGGTGCGCGGCGAGGTCTACATGCCGATCGCCACGTTCGACGCGCTCAACGAGGCGCAGGAGGCAGCCGGCCAGCGCCGCTACATGAACCCGCGCAACACGGCGGCGGGCTCGTTGCGGCAGAAGGACCCGTCGATCACCGCGTCGCGGGGCCTGCACCTGTGGACATACCAGCTGGGCGAGGTGCAGGGCGGGCCGACCTTCTCCCGCCACGCCGAGACCCTCGAGTACCTCACGTCGCTCGGGCTGCCGGTCAACCCCGAGATCCGCACCGTCACCGGGCTCGACGACGTCGGTGCGTTCTGCCTCGGCTGGCAGGCCAACCGCCACGACCTGCCCTACGAGATCGACGGCGTGGTCGTGAAGGTCGACGACCTGGCCCGTCGCAGCGCCTTGGGCTTCACGTCGAAGGCGCCACGGTGGGCGATCGCCTACAAGTTCCCGCCCGAGGAGCGCACGACTCGGCTGCTCGACATCGAGGTGTCGATCGGGCGCACCGGCAAGGCGACGCCGTTCGCCCGGCTCAAGCCGGTGGTGGTCGCGGGTTCCACCGTCGGCCTCGCGACCCTGCACAACCAGATCCAGGTCGCGCTGAAGGACGTCCGTCCCGGCGACACGGTCATCGTCCGCAAGGCGGGCGACGTCATCCCCGAGGTCGTCGGGCCCGTGCTGTCAGAGCGGCCGAAGGGCCTCGCCGAGTGGACCTTCCCGTCCGACTGCCCACGTTGTGGCCAGCCGCTCGTCCGGGTCGAGGGCGAGGGTCACCACTACTGCACCAACATCGACTGTCCCGCCCGTCACACCGGTGGCATCGAGCACTTCGCGTCCCGCGGCGCCATGGACATCGAGGGCCTGGGCGAGCAGCGCGTCCACCTGTTCGTCCAGATGGGCCTGCTCACCGACGTCGGCGACCTCTACACGTTCGACTTCGACCGGTTGCGGGGCGAGGACGGGTTCGGCGAGACGTCGATCGAGAACCTGCGGGCCGCCATCGAGGCATCGAAGGCGCGGCCGCTCGCGAACCTGCTGGTGGGGCTCAACATCGCCCACCTCGGACCCACCGGCGCTCGGCTCTTGGCGGCGCACTTCGGTCACCTCGACGCCATCGAAGCGGCATCGGCCGAGGAGATGGCCGCGATCGACGGCATCGGCCCGACCATCGCCCAGAGCGTGGCCGAGTGGTTCGCGTCTGACCGCAACCGAGCCGTGGTCGCCAAGCTGCGTGCCGCCGGGCTCAACTTCCAGGGGCCGGCCGCTCCGGAGGTGCCGCAGGTCCTCGCCGGGATGTCCATCGTCGTGACGGGGACCCTCGACGGGTTCACCCGCGACGAGATCGAGGCCGCCATCACCGAGCGGGGCGGCAAGTCACCGGGCAGCGTGTCGAAGAAGACCACCGCGGTGGTGGTTGGCGAAGGACCGGGTGCGTCCAAGCTCACCAAGGCCACCGACCTGGGCGTGCCGATCCTCGACGAGACCGCCTTCGAGCACCTGCTCCAGACGGGCGAACTGCGCCCGATCGAGCCGC
>CAZBTQ010000169.1:0-1901 GCA_964494405.1 uncultured Iamiaceae bacterium | reverse complement strand
GACGGGCGATGGGCTCGGGGCGGATCAGGCGCCGACGGCCAGGCGGACGCCGATCGCCTGGTCGTGCAGGCGGGCACCCACCTGGCGGGTGAGGCCGAGCACCCGCTCGGCCTGCGACTCGCCGTGCAGGGCCAGGCCACAGGCCGGAGTGACCATGGCCTGGGTGCGCAGGACGATCGGGTCGCATCCTGCCTGGACCAGCTCACACCACGATGCCGACAGTTGGCGGAACAGCCGGCCCGGGCTCGATCCGATCGGCTCGTCGGTGGGCACTGCGCCCCACGCCACCCAGCCACCGTCGTCGAGGAACCGCTCGAGCGCGCCACCGGCCTGCTCGATGCCCTGGCCGACCGGCACCGACAAGATGTCGGGACCGGTCTGGAGGGCGAGCTTCCAGTCGGTCGGGCCGCAGCAGTGCAGTCCGGTCGTGGCGACCTGTTCGAGCACCGCGAGGGCGCCTGACGTGAGGTCGACCGCCGCCTCGCGATCGAGCGGGAAGTCGGGTGCGATCAGGCCGACCAGACCCGGCTCGTCGAGCATGACCACCAGGTCGCACGCAGGCGCCGTCGCCTGCGCGACGTCGAGCAGCGACGCGGCTCGCGACCGCACCGCGTGCGATGCCACGGCGAACGCGACGTCGGCATCGGCGCCCGCAGCATGGAGGGCGAGCCCCAGGGTGACCGGGCCGGTGAGCTGGAGCTTCATCGGCTCGGTGCGGTCGGACACCGCGTCAAGGAAGGTGCGCAGGCCGACGAACGGCTCGCCGGCCAGCTCGGCGTCGGCGATCGGCGCCTCGGGATCGAGCTGGGCGAGATCGAGGTCGAGCGACCCGTCGGCGAGGACCGACACGCCGGGGATGCCCCACGCCGCCTGGGCGACCATGCCTTCGAGCGGCGAGCGCTGCGGCAGCGACGGCGCTGCCGGCAGACGGCGTTGGCTGGCCAGGACGAACTCGGCCGCGGCCACGGGATCGGTGTGGGGAAGGCTCCCGATGCTGGTGAAGACGCCAGGGGAGAACCCCACGACCCGTGCGTCCGTTGCCCCCTGTGCCACCTACGCCTCCTGGCGTCCTCTCTGGATGTGCGAACGAAGCGCTCCCCCGCCCCCTGGATTAGCCACGACGGGGCACCAAGGGCAAATCTCAGCGTCGTGAAGCCCACCCCGCTGATGATCGCCCGCGTGGTCTGGCTGGTCCTGCCCCTCGGGCTGGTGCCTGCCCTGGAGGGCGCGCTCGCCGGCAGTTCGGCAGCGATCTCGGTCCTCGTCTCGATGGCAGGGTGGATCGGCTGGACGGGTGGGATCGTCGCCGTGCTCGCCCCGCGCACGCTGGGCCTCACCTACCTCCGCATCACCGCGCCCGCCGCGCTGGTCCTCGCGATCTGGGCGGCGTCGGGCGGCGCGTCGGTCGTCGCAGGAGTCGCCGCGGTGCTGCTCGCCGCGATCGCTGTCGTCGTCGTGCTCGCACCTGCGGTCACCGACGCGTTCGTCAACGGGTCGGCCTACGGACCCGAGAGCCGCTTCGCCCTCCGCACACCGATCCCGATCCTGCTCGGTCCGGCGCTGCTGGTCTGGGTGCTGGTGGTCGCCGGCATCTCTGCAGGCCCGCTCCTGCTCGCCGCCGAGCAGTGGATCGCCGGAGCGATCGCCACCGTCGTGGGCCTGCCCGTCGCCGCCCTGGCCGCTCGCTCCCTCCACCAGCTCGCCCGGCGGTGGCTCGTGTTCGTGCCCGCCGGTCTCGTCGTGCACGACCCGACCGCGGTGGCGCCCCAGCTCATCCCACGCGGCGCCGTGACCTCGATCGGACCGGCGCCCGCTGGGTCCGACGCCCACGACCTCACCGGCGGCGCGGCGGGGCTGGCGCTGCAGGTCCAGCTCGTCGATCCCGTCGTGTTCGAGCCGCC
>CAZBTQ010000168.1:0-6361 GCA_964494405.1 uncultured Iamiaceae bacterium | reverse complement strand
TGCGCAGCAACAACCTGGCGTTGAGGACCCGGGTGTCGTTGACCACCAGGAGGTCGCCCGGGCCGACGAGGTCGGGCAGGTCGGCGACGGTGCGGTGGGTGGGTGCCAGGCCCGGGCCCGAGTCGACGAGCAGCCGCGCCGAGTCGCGGGGTTCGACGGGGTGCTGGGCGATGCGATCGGGCGGAAGGTCGTAGTCGACGGCGTCGAGGTCCATGGGCCCCGCGAGGCTAACGGCACGGCCAGGACACGAAGACTACGGCTACCTCCCTGTGGCACCACTCGGCGTCGCGGTACACCGTGCTCATGTCGTCGTCGTGCCCTCATCGGTCATCGGTCGTGCGCCGGCGCCTCGCCCTCCTGGCCGTGGCGGTCCTCACCACGACCTCGATCCCGCCGGCCGCATCCCAGGCGGCCGAGCGCGTCATCGAGGCCGACCCGGCGACCGTGTCGTCCGGAGGATCGACCCTGGTGCGCGGCCGTGGCTTCACCGCAGGTCTCGAGGTTCGCATCCACCTCGACACACCGTCGTCCGCAGCCCTGGCGACCGGCAACGTGTTGGCCGGCAGGCTGATCGAGCTCACCGTGTCGCTCGGTGGGGTCGCGCCGGGCGATCACCTGCTCATCGCGTGCGCCGAGAACCGCGACGGCCCCTGTGCCCAGCGCGCCGCCACCTCGATCCTCGTCCTTCCCTCGCAGTCGCCCACGACGTCCCCGCCCGCCACGACGCCGCCTACGACCTCGCCGCCGATCCCACCTGGTCCGCCCGACGTCGGCATCGTTCCCCCGGTGACGGTTCCGCCGGGCCCGGGGGAGCTCGCGGCCACCACGACGAGCATCCCCGACCCGCCGGCCGATCCGAACCCCGGCCACCTGCTCGCCACCACCACCACGAGCCTGCCGACCACCTACGTCCCCCCGGAGCCACTCGCGAACGCCAGCCTGGCGATCACCGCGGTCGAGGTCACCCAGGGGATGCAGAACCTGGCGAACGAGATGCCGTTGGTCGTGGGCCGGCGCACCGTTGCGAGGGTGCTCGTGGAGACCGACGGCGACGACGCGCTGGTCCGCGGTCGCGCCGGGCTGTTCCGCAACGGCGCCCTGGTCGCCAGCCTCGACGCCGACAACCAACCGGTGCACGCCACGGCTGAGGGCAGCGACCGGATCGACCTCGACTCAACCTTGCAGTTCACGCTGCCGGCAGCGTGGACCACCGCAGGCGATGCCACGCTCTGGTTCTTCGTCTACGAGGTGAGCGCCCAGCACACGTTGGACAACGACGACGACCCATCCGACAACTTCATGAGCGTGACGACGCACTTCCACCCGTCCGCACCGCTGCAGGTCGTCCTGGCGCCGGTGCACCTCCACACCAACTTCGACCCGACGATGCCCGAGGTCACCTGGGACCCGATGGACAACCTGGACGACACGGTCGAGATCTTGCAGGGGTCCATGCGCTACCTGCCGATCTCGTCCATCGACGCCCACATCTGGCCGACCGAGGTGATGCCAGCGAACCACCTGATCGCCAACGAGTTCGATCTCGCCGAGCAGGACGAGGACGACGCCGGTCTGGCATCTGAACCACACGTCCAGATCGTCCAGATGCGCGACGGGTCCACCTACTTCGACGATCATCGCTGGTACGGAACCCTGCCGACCGGGATCACGTTCTCGCTGTGGTCGACCTCGGCCGAGAAGGTGGTCAACTGGGGCGGCCTCGCGAGCTCTGGGGTGTCGATCGGGAGGATGTCGACCGAGACCTGGGCCGGTTCGCCCTGGCGGATCCGGGGCAGCCTCCTGATCGGTCACGAGCTCGGCCACAACTACGGCCTCGGCCACGTCGACTGCAAGGGAACCGAGGCCGACGGTGGGGACGTCGACGCGGACTTCCCGACCCCGGCACCGGACTGCTCGATCGCTCCGGTCGATCCCGGGGGCTGGTACGGCCTCGACGTCTACGGTCCCGTCATCGCGTCGTCGGGGCACTACACCGTCATCAGCAACGATCCGACGGTGTCGGCGCCGAACCGCGGCTGGCCCCTGATGGGCTACGAGAAGCCGGAGTGGCTCGACCCCTACGCGTACTGCAGGGTGCTCCCCCAGTTCCAGGTTCCGTGCTCCGCCTACCCCCCGTCGGCTTCATCTGGCGCTCCTGGGTCGGCACAACCCCAGTCGATCGGTGCCGGCCAGTCCGGCGACGTCGGCGGGAGCCACCACGCTGGCAAGGGTGACCACAAGGGCGAGATCGAGCTCATGTCGGTGTCGTGGGCCGCGGTGGTCGACCCCGCAGCCGGAACAGGGTCGCTGCGGCTGGTGAAGGACGAGCCGGACGTCCCCGGGCCCGCGACCGAGCCTCGCAGGGGCGAGGTGCTGATCGAGGTGCTCGATGCCGCAGGTTCCGTCCTGGGAACGGCGAACGCCGGTGGCGACCTCCGCCTGCCGCACGAGCTGATGGAGACCGGCGAGACGGCGGCCGTCGTGGTGAACGGACGGATCGGCGTCGCCAGCGCCCCTGCGGCGGTTCGGCTGCTCGTGAACGGGGTCGAGGTCGATCGCGTCGTCGCCTCACCCACCCCTCCGGAGGTCGCGCTGGCCACGCTGGAAGGCCCATCGCTCGCCGATGGCCAGCTGGTGAGCTGGACGGCGGCCGACGCCGATGGCGATCCGGTGACGGTCGACGTCGGGTTCAGCCCCGATGGCGGCGACCACTGGGTCGCGCTGGCAACCGGAGTCGCCGGGACCTCTGTGCAGATCGCTCCCGGGTTGTTGCCGGCGACCGTCGACGGCGTGCTCAGGGTGCGGGCGCACGACGGCTTCCACACGACGCTGGCGACCATCGGCGGACTGAGCGTCGCCGATCAGCCGCCATCGCCTCCGATGATCCTGGCTCCGCTCGACGGTGCCCAGGTCCGTCCCTTCCAGAGCTTCACGGTGGAGGCCCAAGCAGCCGATGCCACCGACCGGACCGTTCGCACCTTCTCGGTCGCGAGCGACGTGGTCGGTGCACTCGGGTCCACTTCCGACGGTCGCGTCGACGTCAGCGGCCTCCCCGCGGGACGGCACGTCCTCACCGTCACCGCGGTCGACTCCCACGGCGGCACCAGCGAGGGCACGGTCGAGGTCGACGTCGCCGGTGACGACCTGATCGGCGACCCCGGGGCGACCGAGGCCCTCGTCGCTGTGGTGGACGGCACGCTCGACCTCAGCGGCTTCAGGTCGAGCAGCGGCGGCCCGACCGGCGGGCTGGTCGTGGCGGCCGGGATCAGCGTCGCAGCGATCGCCGCCGCGGTGGTCGCGGTCGGTAGGGCGCGGCGCGCCCACGGCTGACGGACCTCGCGTCGAGATCTCGCGTCGTATCGTGACCCTCATGGGGGTGCGGGTCGTGCTCGCCGAGGACAACCTGTTGGTGCTGGAAGGGGTGGTCAGCCTCCTCGCCGGGGTCGCCGACGTGGATGTCGTCGCCACGTGCCGGGATCTCGACGGGCTCTTGGAAGCGGTCGACATGCACGAACCCGACCTGCTCGTGACCGACATCCGGATGCCACCGACCCACACCGACGAAGGCATCCGCGCTGCTGCCGAGTTGCGAGCGCGGGCCCCGGAGATCGGCGTGCTCGTGCTGTCCCAGTTCGTCGAGCCGGCGTACGCCCTCGACCTGCTCGCAGCAGGTACGAGAGGGCGGGGGTACTTGTTGAAGGAACACGTCGACGACATCGACCGTCTGGTCGTCGCGATCCACACCGTCGCCGCCGGCGGCTCATATGTCGATGACGAGGTCGTCGACGCGCTGATCCGCGGGCGGTCGCGCCGGGACGGATCACCTCTCGAGTGGTTGTCGGGCCGGGAGCGCGAGGTGCTGGCGACGCTGGCGACGGGGTCGAGCAACGCGGCCATCGCCCGCACCCTGTGCATCTCCGAGCACTCGGTCGAGAAGCACTGCTCCGCCATCTTCTCCAAGCTCGGGCTCACCGAAGACAGCGACCTGAACCGGCGGGTGGCGGCGGTGCTGCTCTTCTTGTCGGACCGCAGCTCGTGAGCGTGCCGCTCCCCGAGCTCACCGCGGAGGAGCGGATCCGTCTTCGCCAGCTGATCTGGTTCGATGTCGCCACCGCATGCACCGCAGTGGCGGTGATGAGCCTCACCTACCTCGCCGTCGTCCGCAACGCGTGGTTGCTGTTGCTCTGCGTGCTGGTCGCTGCGTCCGGAGTGACGATGGCAGCCGGATTGCGCCCGCTCCTTCACGGGGACCTCTCGGGGGCGGTCGCCTGGCTCGCAGCGGCCAACTGGTCGATCGCACTCGCCTCCACCGCGATCGCCACGTTCGCATGGCCGCTGATGGTCCTCGCGGCCCTCCTCCCGGCCGTGTTCGCTGCGCCCTACGTCGCCCAGTCGCTCCTGCGGGTCTATGTCGCGGTGTGCCTCGCCGTGTCGGTCGGCGTGGTCGCGCTCGGCATCTTCCAGGACGTGTCGGGGTTCACCGACGCGCTCCCCGGCTGGCTCCCCCCGGCCGTGTGCATGTTCTTCACGCCGTTCTTGGCAGGGATGGTCCTGGTCTCAGCGCTCCAGCACAGCGGCCGGCTCAGCGCGGCGCTTGCGGCGACGACCACCGCGAACCAGGCACTCCAGGCCTCACGCGTTCGCCTGGTGACCGCGACCGACCGCGAGCGGCGTCGGGTCGAGCGAGACCTCCACGACGGCGCGCAACAGCGGCTGGTCGCCCTGGGCATGAGGTTGCGGGCTGCCCAGGAGGTGTGTCGATCGGATCCGGACCGCGCCGTCACCGAGCTCGGGGTCCTGCGCGACGAGGTCCGAACGATCCATCGGGAGCTTCGGGATCTGGCCCAGGGCGTGTACCCACCGGTGCTCACCCAGCACGGTCTGGGCGATGCGCTGGCAGCGGTGGCTGATCGCTGCCCGGTGCCCGTCGACCTGAACGTTCGCTTCGGCGACCGGCACGCTCCTGAGATCGAGGCCACGGTCTACTTCTGCTGCGTCGAGGCGCTCCAGAACGTGGTCAAGCACGCCGGTTCGGACGTGCGGGTGGCGATCGATGTCTCCACCGAAGAAGGGACGCTCACCTTCACCATCGCCGACGACGGTCGGGGCTTCGACCAGCGCGCGCCGGCGGGCACCGGTCTCGACAATCTTCGTGACCGCGTCGGCGCACTCGGTGGCACGCTCGACCTGAGGTCCGCTCCAGGGGCCGGCACGATCGTCGCTGGGCGCCTGCCGCTCGTCGACTCGACCTCCGACCGCGGGCTCGACGTGACGACCTGAGAGCAGGCGCCTTCCTGGTCGCGCCACCCTCGAGCCGCGGTACTACCATGGCCGAGCCGTCGCAGGCTTCGGAGTACGGCGCTCCCTCTCGATGAACGTCAGCATGAGAAGGGGAGCCCAGTGCCCATCACCGAACCCGCCCGGCATCGGCTGTACCAACGCCTCGAAGAGATCCTCGGCACCGAGGGAGCGGACACCCTCATGGAACACCTCCCACCGGTCGGTTGGGCCGACGTGGCTACGATGGCGGCCCTCGAACATCAGGGTTCGCTCACCGGGGCACGCATCGATGCCCTCGACACGAGGCTGACGGCCCAGATCCGTGAGGTCGATCAGCGGCTCTCGGCCAAGATCGACGAGCTGGACCACCGACTCTCCGCACGCATCGAGGTGTCGGAGGCCAACGTCCGGGCCGAGATCGCCGACCTGCGCGGCGCGATGGAGCGAGCCATGCGGCTCAACTTCGTGGCCGTGGTCGCCTTCCTCGGCACGTTGATGACGATCCTCACGCTGGTGACCGCCTGATCGGACCGTCAGGCGAACAGGCTGGGGGGCTCGTCGGGGCCGGCGCCTGGGTCGACGGGTGGATCGACACCGATGTGCGACCAGGCCGACGACGTGGGGATGCGACCGCGGGGGGTGCGCATGATGAGCCCGAGCTGGATGAGGAACGGCTCGTAGACGTCCTCGACCGTCTCGGGGGGCTCGCCGACGCTGATCGACAGGGTGGACAAGCCGACCGGTCCACCGCCGAAGCGCACGCACAGCGCGTCGAGGATGGCGCGGTCGACCTTGTCGAGTCCGAGCTCGTCGACGCCGAAGACCCGCAGCCCCGCCTGGGCGGTGGCGTGGTCGACGATGCCATCGGAGCGGACCTCGGCGAAGTCGCGCACCCGACGCAAGAGACGGTTGGCGATGCGGGGCGTGCCGCGGGCCCGGCGGGCGATCTCGGCTGCGCCCGCGCTGTCGAGCGACACGTCGAGGATGCCGGCCGCCCGCTCGACGATCGACTGGAGGTCGTCGGCGGTGTAGTAGTCGAGCCGGGCGACGAGGCCGAAGCGGTCGCGCAGCGGGCCCGTGA
>CAZBTQ010000167.1:1748-6400 GCA_964494405.1 uncultured Iamiaceae bacterium | reverse complement strand
ATCGCCGACTTCGAGATCTGCGAGAAGATGCTCCGCTACTTCTTGCAGAAGGTGCACCAGCGCAAGTTCTCCAAGCCCCGCATGGTCATCGCCGTGCCGTCCGGCATCACCGGTGTCGAACAGCGCGCCGTGCAGGAGGCCGCCGAGTACGCGGGTGCCCGCAAGCCCGCCTACATCATCGAGGAGCCGATGGCCGCCGCCATCGGTGCGGGCCTGCCGGTGCAGGAGCCCGCCGGCAACATGATCGTCGACATCGGCGGCGGCACCACCGAGGTCGCCGTCATCTCGCTCGGCGGCATCGTCGCCAGCCAGTCGGTCCGCGTCGGCGGCGACGAGCTCGACTCGGCGATCATCCAGTACATCAAGAAGGAGTACTCGATCGCCCTCGGCGACCGCACCGCCGAGGACGTCAAGATCGCCCTCGGGTCGGCGTGGCCGCTGCGCGACGAGCTCTACGCCGAGATCCGCGGCCGCGACCTCGTCACCGGCCTGCCGAAGACCATCGTCACCTCCACCAACGAGGTGCGCGAGGCGCTCGAGGAGCCCGTGTCGGCCATCGTCGACGCGGTGAAGGCCACGCTCGACAAGACACCGCCCGAACTGGCCGCCGACATCATGGAAGAGGGCATCACCCTTGCCGGCGGCGGCGCCCTGCTCAACGGGCTCGACCAGCGGCTCGCCAACGAGACCGGCATGCCGATCAAGGTGTGCGACGACCCGTTGTACGCCGTGGCGCTCGGCGCCGGGCAGTCGCTCGACGCGTTCGGCGCGCTCCAGGGCGTGCTGCGCTCGTCGCAGACCCCGACCTAGCCGACCGCCGAGGATGGGGCCGTTCTCGCGCGTCAGCCGCGCCCGCCTCGTCCTCGCGCTGCTCGTGCTCACCGCGGTGACGTTGATGACCCTCGACACCCGAGGGACCGGCCCCATCGCCACGGCGCGCAACTCCCTCCTGTCGGTGCTGTCGCCGTTCCAGTCGGCCGCGGAGTGGGTCGTCGACCCGATCGGCGACGTGTGGAACGGCATCCTCCACTTCGACGACGTCGAGGCCGAGAACGCCGAGCTGCGAGCCAGGCTCGCCGAGGTCGAGGGCGACCAGATCCGCGAGATCACCGACCGCCAGGTGCTCGAGCAGCTCCTCGCCGCCACCGAGATCACCTTCGCCGACGACGTCGAGCAGGTGGCCGCCCGCGTGGTGACGGGACCGTCGTCGTCGTTCGAGGCGACGGTGACCATCGACAAGGGGAGCGACCACGGCATCGAAGAGGGCATGGCCGTCGTCACCGGCGCCGGGTTCGTCGGACGCGTGGAGCGGGTCACCTCGAATCGATCGGTCGTGCTGCTGCTGTCCGACGCGGAGATGAGCGTGTCGGCCCGGCTCGTCTCGACCCAGGCCCTCGGCCTGGTCAAGGGTCGCGGCGCGCAGCGATCGCCGGTCGTCGAGCTCCTCGCCGACGAGGGTGCCGAGGAGGGCGAGATCCTCCAGACGAGCGGCCTCGAGGGCAGTCAGTACCCGCCAGGCATCCCGATCGGGCGCATCGTCTCGATCCCAGGTTCCGACGCCGACGAGGACGACGAGCCCGATGGGGGCACCACCAACACGACCACCGGAGGCTCGACGGTGATCCGCGACTTCGATCCGGTGGGCACCGTGCGAGCCGTGGTCGAGCCCTTCGCCCGCCTCGACCAGCTCAACTTCGTCACCGTCCTCGTCTGGCGGCCCACCTCATGAGGCTGCCGGCGTGGGGACGGGCGGGGCTGGTCGTCTTCGTCGCCCTGATGGTGCAGCTCGCGGCGGTCAACCCGATCTCGATCTGGTCCGTGTCGGGCCAGGCGCTCATCGTGCTCCCCGTCGCCGCGGGGCTCGTCGGGGGACCCGAGCGCGGCGCGCTCGTCGGCTTCGTCACCGGACTCGCCTTCGATGTCTTCCTCGTCACACCGTTCGGGCTCACCGCGCTGGTGTGGACGATCACCGGCTTCGCCGTCGGTGTCGCCGGCCGCAACCTCATGCGGTCGTCGTCGTGGTCCGTGGTCGCCTTCGCCGCGATCGCAGCGCCGCTCGCGATCGGCGCATTCGTCGTGATCGGGGCCATCCTCGGCCAGGAGCAGCTGCTCGCCGCCCCGGTCGTCCCGATCATGGTCGTGAGCACGCTCATGACCGTCCTCATGGTTCCCATCGCGGCGCCCGCCATGCGGTGGGCCCTCACCGACCCCCACGACCCCATCGCACGCCGACGGTGATCCGCGCCGTCCATCTGCTGAACTGGCACCTTCCATGCACGACTCCCAGCCCCTCCGCCTGAGCGTCCTCGGCATCGTCGCCCTGGCGCTGTTCACCGCGCTGCTCTCGCGGCTGTGGTTCCTCCAGGTGATGGCGGCCCCCGAGCTACAGGCCGAGGGCGAAGCGCTCCGCACCCGCACCGTGGTCGTCGAAGGCCCGCGCGGCCGCGTCCTCGACCGCAACGGCGTCGTGCTGGCGGACAACCGCGAGTCGGTCGTGGTCACCGTCGACGCCTACACGCTCGATCGCACCGACGACGCCGACGCGGTGCTGAACGAGCTGGTCACCGAGCTGGCCGCGGCCGGTGTCGAGAGCTCGGTGCAACAGATCCACGACACCGTGGCGAGCTGGAACGGTGATCCCTTCCGCCCGATCGTGGTCGCGGAGGACGTTCCGCAGCACCTCTACTACACGCTCGGTGAGAAGGCCTCGTCCATGCCTGGGGTCGGGGTCGAGATGCGGCTCGAGCGGTACTACCCCTACGGCACGCTCGCCGCTCACGTCCTCGGCTACACCGGCGAGATCAACGCGATCGAGCTCGAGGCGCACGCCGACGACGAGGTCAAGCCGTACCAGCTCGGTGACACGATCGGGAAGGCCGGCGTCGAGTTGCAGTACGAGTCGCAGCTTCGCGGCTCGCCGGGGTCGATCACCTTCGAGATCGACCCGCTGAACCGCATCGTGTCGATCGTCGACGAGGTGCAGCCGGAACCCGGCTTCGACCTCCAGCTCACGATCGACGCCAACATCCAGGGGATCGCCGAGCGGGCGCTCGAGACCGAGATGGCCAAGGCCCGCGGGTCGGGGGAGTACTCCAACGACCGGAGGGTCACCGCGCCAGCCGGCGCAGCGGTGGTGGAGGATCCGCAGAACGGCCAGGTCCTCGCAATGGCGTCGTCGCCGACCTTCGACCCCAACGAGTTGACCCAGGGCGTCTCCACGGAGCGCTACGCGCAGCTCGCACAGAACTGCGCCGAGACGTACTGCGCGATGCGGAACCGGGCCATCCAGGACGGCTACGCGCCGGGGTCGACGTTCAAGATCTTCAGCGGCTACGCCGCGGCCACCACTGGCGCCCGCGATCCGAACCGGTACATCCCCGATCCGGGCTACTTCGAACTGGAGAACTGCGAGGGCAAGGCCTGTCGCCGGGAGAACGCAGGTGGCCTGCCGCACGGCGACGTCAACATGGCGAAGGCGATCACCGTGTCGAGCAACGTGTACTTCTTCGGCATCGGATCGCTGTTCGCGTACAACGACGACCTCTACGGCCCGCGCCCGATCCAGGACACCGCGGAGCAGTTCGGCTTCGGGACCGAGACCGGGATCCCACTGCCGCAGGAGAACAAGGGGCTCGTCCTCGACGCCGAGAGCAAGCAACAACGAACCGACGACAACCCCAGCGCCTTCCCGTACGGTCGCTGGGAGGTCGGCGACGACCTCAACCTCGCGATCGGCCAGGGCGACTTCGACGCGACGCCGCTCCAGCTCGCCAACGCCTATGCCGCCATGGGCAACAACGGCACGCTCTGGGCTCCGAACATCGCGCTGGCGCTGATCGACCCGGCCACGGGCGAGGCGGAGCGCACGTTCGGCGAACGCGGGCGGAGCACGCTCGAGCTCGACCAGGGCGTGCGCCAGATCCTCGTGGACGGCCTCATCGGCGTGACCTCGGATCCCCACGGCACGGCCACCAAGGTCTTCTCGGGCTTCCCCTCCTCGGGCTTCACCGTGGCGGCCAAGACCGGCACCGCGCAGGTGGGCGGGAGGGCCTCGTCGTCGGTGTTCGCCGGGTTCGCTCCCGCCGAGAACCCGCGCTACGCGTGGGCGATCATCGTCGAGGAGGGTGGCTACGGCTCGGCGGTGGCTGCCCCGATCGCCCGGCGCATCCTCGAACCCCTCGCGCTGCGCGACAACCAGGGCATCCCGCTGCCGATCACGCCGCTGCCTGGTCAAGAGGTCCAGGGTGAGCGCGAGATCATCATCCAACAGAGCGAGGCGAAGGACTGATGGCGGTCATCGATTCGCCCCGTCTCGCGCGCACGCACTCGCGCGCTGCGGGCCGGTCCTCGCGGCACACGAACTCGCCCTGGAGCCACCTCGACTGGAGCGTCGTCGCCGTGCTCGCCGCCCTCTCGGTGGTCAGCGTCGTCATGGTCCTGGCCGCCACCCACGGCTACCGCACCACCACCAACGACACCTACTTCATGGTGCGCCAGGCGATCTTCGTCGTCCTCGGCTTCGGGGCGATGTTCGGCATCGCGGCGATCGACTACCGCCGGTGGCGGGAGTGGTGGCCGTTCGTCTACGGGCTCGGGATGCTCTCGCTCGTGTTCGTGATGCTGTTCGGCATCTCGGCCAAGGGCACCCAGCG
>CAZBTQ010000167.1:0-1648 GCA_964494405.1 uncultured Iamiaceae bacterium | reverse complement strand
CGGCTCACCGGCTTCGTGAACCCCGATGCGCTCACCGCCAACCAGCGGTACAACACCGAGCAGTCCCAGATCGCGGTCGCCTCGGGAGGCCTCACTGGCCTCGGCCTCCTCGAAGGGCCCCAGACCTCGAACGGCTACGTCCCCGAGCAGCAGACCGACTTCATCTTCACCGCCATCGGCGAGGAGCTCGGGTTCGTCGGTGCCGCCAGCGTGCTCGCGCTGTACGGCTTCTTGTTCTGGCGCATCCTGCGGGCGGCCCAGCTCTCACGTGACGCGTTCGGAACGCTGCTCTGCGTCGGCGTGTTCTGCATGCTGCTGTTCCAGCTCTTCGAGAACATCGGGATGTCGCTCGGGATCATGCCGGTGACGGGCATCCCCCTGCCGTTCATGTCCTACGGCGGCTCGTCGATCCTGGTGGCGTTCGTGCTCGCGGGCCTCGTCCTCAGCGTGCACATGCGGCGCTTCAGCTGAAAATTCGCAGGTCAGAGGGGTCAAGTGAGCCGTCTGTGCCGTCGACGGGGTGCCGGTCGCGCGGGGGTCATCAGGTAGGCTCCCCCGGAATGGCTTCGCTCTGGACAGCGCTCGAACCGCTCCTGCCGATGGTGCAGAAGCCCGCGCGCTACATCGGCCTCGAGGACGGCGCGCAGCGTCCCGAGCCGCGTCCGGGCCAGGTCGGGTGGCTGATGACCTACCCCGACACCTACGAGATCGGCCTGCCCAACCAGGGCCTGCAGATCCTCTACGAGATCCTCAACGAGCGCGACGACGCCTACGCCGAGCGGTCCTACGCACCGTGGACCGACCTCGAACCGCTGCTGCGCAGCCATCGGGTGCCGCTCTTCTCGGTCGACACCCACCGGCCCGCGGGCGACTTCGACGTCATCGCGTTCAACCTGTCGGCCGAGCTCACCTACACCAACGTCCTCAACTGCATCGACCTCGCCGGAGTGCCCGTCCGCACGGCCGACCGCCGCCCCGAGCACCCGATCATCGCGGTCGGTGGCCACTGCACCTACAACCCCGAGCCTCTCGCCGACTTCGTCGACATCGTCGTGCTGGGCGACGGCGAAGAGGTCGTGTCCGAGATCACCGAGGTCGTCCGCGACTGGATCGCCTCGGGGCGCACCGAGGGCTCGCGCGAGCACGTCCTGCGGGCGCTCTCCCAGGTGCCTGGCGTCTACGTGCCGTCGCTCTACGACGCCGAGTTCGACGGCGACCGCCTGGTGGCGATCACGCCGCGGTTCCCCGAGGTCCCCGAGGTGGTCGAGAAGCGCACCATCGCCGACCTCGGCGAGTGGCCGTACCCGCGCAACCAGCTCGTGCCGCTCACCGAGGTGGTGCACGACCGCCTCAACGTCGAGGTCTTCCGCGGCTGCACCCGGGGGTGCCGCTTCTGCCAGGCGGGCATGATCACCCGGCCCGTGCGCGAGCGCCCCGCCGACCAGGTGCGCACCATGGTCCAGAACGGCCTCAAGCGCACGGGCTACGACGAGGTCGCGCTCACGTCGCTGTCGACGGCCGACTTCAGCGGCATCGAGAAGGTCGTCGCCGACACGGTCAACGACCCGGGCAACTGCGGGCAGGTGTCCGTGTCGCTGCCGAGCCTGCGCGTCGACGCGTTCACCGTCGGCATCGCCGCCGAGATCCA
>CAZBTQ010000166.1:2707-6596 GCA_964494405.1 uncultured Iamiaceae bacterium | reverse complement strand
CCGGCTCGAGGTCGGGCGCATCGCGAAGGCGCACGGGCTGCGCGGCGAGGTGGTGGTGGTGCTGATCACCGACCGCCACGAGCGCGTCGAGCCTGGCTCGGTGCTGCACGACGGTGAGCAGGACCTCGTGGTCGTGTCGTCGCGCCCCCACCAGGGTCGCTTCATCGTCGAGTTCGAGGGGGTGGCCGGGCGTGAGGCCGCCGATGCCCTTCGGGGTCGGGTGCTGCACGCGGAGCCGCTCGACGCCGACGACGTGCTGTGGGTGCACGAGCTGATCGGGCGCAGGGTCGTCGAGCGCGATGGCACCGAGCGCGGCGTGGTGGAGCTCGTGCAGTCGAACCCGGCGAGCGACCTGCTGGTGCTCGACACTGGCGCGCTCGTGCCGCTCGCATTCGTCGTGGACCAGTCCGGCGGCGACGCCATCGTCATCGAACCCCCCGACGGCCTCTTCGACCTCTGAGTCGTCTCCACGAGCTCGAGCTCATCCTCCCGCTCGGCCGTGGTGCTCTGAACTTGGCGTCGAAGTGGCTCGCTGGCGACCACTTCGACGCCAAGAACGATCAGTTCGCCATGCCGCGGGCATGAGGCGCCGTCACAGGACCGTGCGCGGGGTCGAGGGCCATGGCGCGGGCCAGCGCTGCGGCCACCACCGCGACCACGTGCTCGGGGCGTTCGGTGACGTCCTCGTAGGTGAACTGCACGACGACGATGCCCGCCAGCGTGAGGCGGTTGGCGCGCTCGTGGTCGAGCTGGCGCTGTCGGCGCGTCGAGTGCGTGGCGTGCCCCTTCACCTCGACGACCACCGACCCATCGAGGAACGCGAAGTCGAGACGAAGCAGGCGACCCGAGCCAGGACGGATGTGGCGTTGGCAGCTCGGCTCGGGCAGGCCGTGATGTGCGAAGAGCTCCAGGGCTCGGGCCTCCAACCAGCTGTCCAGCCGGTGGCGTCCTTGCCGGTCTGGCCCGAGCAGCGCCTGCAGGACCCCCGAACCGCTGACGCCGCGTCCCCCGATCTCGTCGAGTCGCCACCGCAGGAACGCTTCTCGCACCACGCCGTCCCTCAGCGCCGCGTCGAGGGCCGCCTCCACCGCAGGGGCGTCGGCCACCGAGGCGAGGTCGATCAACGTGCGCGCCGGCGAGGTGACCGGGATCCCATCGACGCACGATCGGTCGACCGCTGCGAGCCGTGTCGTGCGGTGGATGGTGGCCAGGTCCGGTGCCCCGACGGCCGGTCGCTCGACGGTGAGCTCGGGCTCGGCCCGCTGCCACGGCCCGTCGAGACCCTGGAGCAGTGCACCGGCCCTGTGCGACGCGACGCTCGTGGGACCGGATGCGAGCGTCGCTGCCATCAGTCGCTGTTGCCAGGTCGGTCGGACCCCGACCAGGCGCAGGACGTCGCGGTGCACGACGGCGAGCACGCCGTCATCGACACGCCGACGGATCATCGACCGGGTCATGCCCGCCGCGGCGAGCTGTCGGCGGGTCACGAGTTGGTGCTGGCCGGCGGCGATCTGGCGCCACCTCCGCTCGGGTTCCATCGCACCATTGAGCTGAGGGGGTGTGACAACGACGGTTGGACGGCGTCTGGTCGCCGGTCCTGCACCTGCCCTCGGCCGCTTCTTGGCGTCGAAGTGGCTCGCCGGCGACCACTTCGACGCCAGGTTCGGCGCGACCGTCCTCGTTCGGAGCGCCCGGCCAGGGCGTGTGGGGCGGCGAGCGCGCGACTGGTCGGGCACGCCTGGTTGCGTGCGAGGCTGGGACGATGCGGATCGACGTGTTCACGCTCTTCCCCGAGATGGTCTCGGGGTTCGCGATGCAGAGCCTGCTGGGAAAGGCGGGCGAGCGGGGGCTGCTCGACGTGCGGACCCACGACCTGCGGGCCGAGGCCACCGACGTCCACCGCACCGTCGACGACGCGCCGTTCGGCGGCGGCGCCGGGATGGTCCTCAAGCCCGAGCCGGTGTTCGCGGCGGTCGAAGCGATCGTCGACGCGCCCCGGCCGCTGCTGCTGCTCGGCCCCGGTGGGCGCCGCTTCGACCAGGCGATGGCGAGGGAGCTGGCGTCGGGTTCGGGATTCTCGCTCCTGTGCGGGCGCTACGAGGACGTCGACCAACGGATCCGCGAGCACCTGTGCGACGGCGAGGTGTCGATCGGCGACTACGTGCTCGCCGGGGGTGAGGTGGCCGCCATGGTCCTGCTCGAAGCGGTGGGCCGCTTGGTGCCCGGCGTGATGGGCAACGACGCATCGGGCGCCGAG
Source organism: uncultured Iamiaceae bacterium (assembly GCA_964494405.1). GTDB lineage: Bacteria > Actinomycetota > Acidimicrobiia > Acidimicrobiales > SKKL01 > Actinomarinicola. Next base: position 4,339 of record CAZBTQ010000166.1, on the reverse strand, counting down.
GAGTCGTTCTCCGACGGCCTGCTCGAGTACCCCCAGTACACCCGCCCGGCCGAGTTCCGCGGCTGGGCGGTCCCCGAGGTGCTGCGATCCGGCGACCACGCCCGCATCGAGCGGTGGCGGCGTGCGCAGGGCCTGGCACGCACGTTGCGCGAGCGCCCCGACCTCATCGAGCGACGGGGCGGCGTGAGCGCCGAGGAGCAGGCGCTGGTCGACGAGATCGCACCCGTCGAGCCGGCGGACTGATCGTGACGCCCGCTTTGGAGTCCGGGTCGGCATCGCCTATCCTTCAGGGTCCGCCAGAAACGGGGTGAGCGCCAACGGGCTGCTCCCCACCGCCTCACCGCGCAGGAGCGCCTCCGATGCAACCCACCGATCTCGTCGACCAGAGCAGCCTCCGTGACGACGTCCCGGACTTCGGCCCTGGCGACACCCTCAAGGTCCACGTGCGGGTCGTCGAGGGCAGCCGCGAGCGAGTCCAGGTCTTCCAGGGCATCGTCATCCGCCGTCAGGGCGGGGGCATCCAGGAGACCTTCACGGTCCGCAAGGTGAGCTTCGGCGTCGGCGTCGAGCGCACGTTCCCCGTGCACTCCCCGATCATCGCCAAGATCGAGGTCGCCACCCGTGGCGACGTGCGTCGGGCGAAGCTGTACTACCTCCGTGACCGGGTCGGCAAGGCCGCCAAGGTCAAGGAGAAGCGCGAGCTCTGAGCCCGCGGTTCCGGGGTGCTTCGCCCCGGTAGATGTCACACCCCCTCCGTAGGTTCGGGGCATGACACGACATCGGCAGGTCCTCGGTGCGGCCGGCGAAGCGCTCGCCGCCGAGTGGTACGTCGAGCACGGCTACACCGTGATCGACCGCAACTGGCGCCGCCGCGAGGGCGAGATCGACCTCGTGCTGTCGCGCGGCAGCGAGGTCGTGTTCTGCGAGGTCAAGACCCGCACGTCGGACGCATTCGGCGTCCCGGCGGAGGCGGTGACGCCCACCAAGCAGCGCCGCATCCGCGGGCTTGCCGCTGCGTGGCTGCGCGAGTCGCCCCGACGCTGGGCGAGGGTGCGCTTCGACGTGGTGGCGATCCTCGGCGGTGAGCTCGAGGTGATCGAGGCGGCGTTCTGACCGGTGACGGCATGCCGCCCAGGGGAGGGTGCGGTCAGCGGGTGCGGAGCTCGTCGGGCATGTGCTCGCTGTCGCCCAGCCGGTAGAGGCTGAACGAGAAGCCGTGCCCGATCCGCACCGGCCGCAGCACCGAGAACGACGCGTGGAACATCACGAACCGCTCCCATTCCCACGGCGTCGCCTCCACCCCCAGCAGGTGGCTGATGATCGTGGCGTTGGTGCCGGCGTGGGCGATGAACAACGCCCGGGCCTCGGGTGCATCCACCTCCCAGAGCAGCGGGTCGGCGTGGGGCGTCACGCCGAGCTTGGCGATCGTCGCCGACACCCCCTTGGTGACGCGCTCGTGGAAGTCGCGGAAGCTCTCGCCGCCGGCCATGCCGTCCCAGTGCTCCTCGGCGGGCCGTGCTGCCGCCTGACGGAACAGGTCGTCGACCTCGTCGGAGGGCGTGCCGGTCCAGTCCGGCATGCGGAGCTCCTCCATCCAGTCCTCGGTCGACGACCCGACGCCGAGCGTGGCGA
>CAZBTQ010000166.1:0-2607 GCA_964494405.1 uncultured Iamiaceae bacterium | reverse complement strand
CCGGGCTCTCCCGCGCTGGGGTCGTGGGCCACGATCAGCCGAGGAACGCCCACAGCACGAGGGCTGCGCACACCACGAGCGCGGCGCCGACGAACAGCGCGTCGGCGACGGGGGAGGAGCGGTGCGGCCTGAATGGGTTCATTCCCATGTCGCCCAGTATGTTGCGTCCGATGGCCCCCCGACACCTCCGCGGTCGCGTACTCGTGGGCTCGATGCTCGCCGCGGCGTTGCTGCTCGGAGCGTGCAGCGGGGGCAGCGCGCCCGACGTTCCCGAGGGTGCAGACGGCACCAAGGACCCCGTCCTGGTCGAGGGACGGGAGGTGTGGTCGGACAATTGCGCCCGCTGCCACGGGTCGTCTGGGGGTGGCGGATCTGGCGTGAAGCTGTCCGACGGTCGGGCCGAGGAGCTCTATCCCGACGTGGCCGACATGCACGCGGTGATCACCGGCGGCAAGAACGCGATGCCGGCGTTCGGAGGATCGCTCAGCCCTGAGCAGATCGAGGCCGTCGCCGCCTACGTGCGCACTGTCCTGTAGCGACCCCTGGTGGCTGTCACACCGCATCGATAGGGTGACGTCACCTTCCCTCCAGTAGCAGCGCCCTTCCCCACGAAGAGCACGCACCAGGAGGGTTCCGGTGGCCGTCACACCGAAAGCGAGCAGCGTCCCGTCAGCGACGCTGCTCGGCGTCCAGGGCCGACCGGTGTCGGTCGAGGTCCACATCTCGGGAGGTGTCCCGAGCTTCACGATCGTCGGGCTGCCCGACACGTCGTGTCGTGAAGCGCGCGACCGGGTGCGCGCCGCGCTGTTGTCGTCCGGTCTCGCGTTCCCGATGCAGCGGGTGACGGTGAACTTGGCCCCGACGGGCCTTCGCAAGGCGGGTTCGCAGCTCGACCTCGCGCTCGCCGTCGCGATCCTGGTGGCCAACGAGCACCTGCCGAGGAGGTGCATCGATGGCATGGCGTTCCTCGGTGAGCTCGGACTCGATGGGTCGATCCGCCCGGTGCGCGGCATGGTGCCGTTGATCGACGCGCTGGTCGAGCCGGTTGCGGTGGTCGCCCAGGGCAACGTCGTCGAAGCGGGCTTGGTCGGTCGCGCCGAGGTGCGCGGCGTCGGACACCTGCGCGACCTGGTCGCGGTGCTCGAGGGGGCGGCCGAGTGGCCGGAACCACCGCCTGCACCTGCTCCGGACCCGCCTCCGCTGGAACCCGATCTGGCCGACGTCCGTGGCCAGCCGTTCGCCCGGTTGGCGCTCGAGCTGGCGGCGGCGGGAGGGCACCACATGCTGATGGTGGGGTCGCCCGGGGCCGGCAAGACGATGCTCGCTCGCCGGCTGCCAGGCCTGTTGCCCGACCTGGACCGCTCAGAAGCCGTCGAGGCCACCCAGGTGCACTCCGCGGCGGGCGTGCTCGACGGTGCGCTCGTGCGTCGCCCACCGTTCCGCTCGCCCCACCACGGGGCATCACCGGTTGCGCTCACCGGCGGTGGCTCGGCCCAGATGCGACCGGGCGAGATCTCCCTCGCGCATCGGGGCGTCCTGTTCTTGGACGAGCTCGGCGAGTTCCAGGCAGTCGTCATCGACTCGCTGCGCCAGCCCTTGGAGGAGGGGGTGATCCGCGTCAGCCGTGCCGTGGGCACGGTCACGTTCCCCGCGCGGATCCTGCTCGTGGCGGCGATGAACCCGTGCCCGTGCGGCCAGGGCGACGTGCCCGGCCGTTGCACGTGCAGCGACGCGGCGCGGGCACGGTACCGCCGACGCGTGTCGGGGCCGATCCTCGACCGGTTCGACCTACGCATCGACGTCGCGCCACCGGAGGTGGTCGACATGATGAGCGCGGCACCAGGGGAGGACACGGCGTCTGTCGCCGCTCGGGTGGCAGCGGTTCGCCGGCGCGCGGCCGACCGCGGCGTGCCCTGCAACGCCGAGATCCCCGCGGCGAGGCTCGACGAGCTGGTGCCGCTCAGCGCACCCGCCGAGTCGCTCCTCGAGTTCGCCTTGCGAGATGGCGTGCTCACCGGGCGGGGACTGCACCGGGTGCGCCGGGTGGCTCGCACGCTGGCCGATCGCGACGATCACGACGGTCCGCTGAAGCTCGAGCACGTCGCAACCGCATTGCAGCTGCGCTCGGTGTCCAGCCGGTTCGAGGCCGAGGCGGTGGTGCCCCGTGGCGCGTGACTCCGACGCAGAGCGCGGCGCTGCGGCCGCGTTGGCGTCGCTCCCGCACATGGGACCGATCCGCCTCTCGGCGATCGTCCGCCGATTCGGCTTCGTCGGCGCGTGGGCGAAGGTCGCCGACGGATCCGCGGCCAGGGACCGCACCGTCCGCCAGACCCTTGGCGCCAAGGCCGACGACATCGACGCGAGGTGGCGCGAGTTCGCTCGTCGCACCGACCCAGCGGCGCTTCTCGAGGCGCACACCGAGGCTGGCATCGACGTCGTGCCGCTGGGGGCGGATCGCTACCCCGCGGTGCTGGCGGCCGACCACGAGCGTCCGATGGTCCTGTTCGCGAAGGGGGATCTGGGCCGTCTCAGCTCGCCACGCGTTGCCATCGTCGGCACCCGTCGCGCCACCAACGGCGGCCGGCGCACGGCGCGGGCGTGGGGCAG
>CAZBTQ010000165.1:0-6656 GCA_964494405.1 uncultured Iamiaceae bacterium | reverse complement strand
GGAACGCGCACCGGCAGCTCGACGACTGCGACCGGGCCCGACGCGGGATCGGCCGCCGGCAGCACCACCAGGTCGCTGCGGTCGGTCGACGCATCGTGGACGAAGCTCATCAACCAGCCGTCGTCCTCGGCGGACGATTCGTCGCGCGGCACCATGACCCACTCGCCCGACGTCCGACCCACTCCGAGGTCGATGGCCTCGGCATCACCGGTCGATCCGTCAACGCGCACGAGGCGCCCGCCGAACCCGTTTCCGGAGCCGCTCGTGTCGATGCCCATCGCGTAGCCGAACCGATGGCTGCGACCGACCCTGCGCTCGTCGACCCGAGGCAGCTCCATCGGAACATCGGAGAGCTGGCGCTCGGAGACCGCACCCGTCGCCGTGTCGATCGTCCAGCGCCACAGCAGTGGCGACGAGTCGTCCGGCCCCAGCCGCTCCCTGTCGAACATCCGGTCGTAGCGGACGACGTCGAGGACGACGCGATCGCCGTCGTCATGGGCGTTGAGCGGGTGGAAGACGTAGCAGGGCTCGACCTCGAACCACCGCACATCGGTGCCCCGGCCGCCGAGGGGCAGGAGCCCGACGCGTGCGGGCCGACCGTCACGCCACGTGTAGGGGAAGCGGGCGCCGGCAGCCACCGCCTCCATGTCGAACGTGACCGGCAGGTCGTACACCACCATCCACCGCTCGGTGATCGAGCAGTCGTGCACCATGGGGCCGCCGGCGACCTCGATCGCCTCCACCGAGCGGACCGTCGCGTCGGGGCCGATCACCAGGTACTCGAGGTGCGGCAGCGCCCAGTGGTACGCGATGGCGTGGAGGTCGCCGGTGGCGGGATCGACCTTGGGGTGGGCGGTGTATCCGTGGGGCAGCGTGCCACCGAGGTCGCAGTGGGCGATCGTCTCGAGTTCCCGGCTCAGCTCGACGGGCCGCGCGCCCGCCTCGACGAGGGCGAAGGTGCGGTCCGCCAGGCCGATCACGTTCGTGTTGGCGGTCTCCATCCCGCCGTGGCGCTCGCCAGGGGCGGGGGGTTCGCCGAGGGCATCGGACACCGAGGTCGATCGGACGAATCGGTTGCGGTACCACTCGGCCCTCCCCTCCCGCAGCGAGATGCCGTGCACCATCCCGTCTCCTGTGAACCAGTGGTAGGAGGCGGGGTCCGGCGGGAGCAGCGGATTGGGTCCGTTTCGCAGGTAGCGCCCGTTGAGCTCGACCGGCAGCGTGCCCCGCACCGTCAGCTCGGTGATGGTGCTCTCGACCGCTACCGGCGCGTGGTTGCCGCTCAACCACTTGTTCTGGGTCGTGCCCTGGGGCGGACTGCTGGGTGTCGTGGTCATGGTGACCAAACTCCTCGATCGGGGTTCCATAACATCGTTAGGTATAACGCTGTGATGTACTCTCGTCAACCATGAGTTCGTGGACGCACGCATGAGCCCCAGGGCTGCGGACCCCGGGGTGGCGGCGCGGCTGGTCGAGAGCGCGGCGCGGGTGCTGTCGACCGAGGGCCCGGACGCCGTCTCCGCGCGGCGGCTCGCGCGCGAGCTCGGCACCTCGACCATGGCCGTCTACACCCACTTCGGCGGCATGGACGAGCTGTTCGCCGCGGTCCGCCGCGAGGGGTTCCGGCGCTTCGGCGACACGATCGCTCGGCCGGCGCTCACCGACGACCCGGTCGCCGACTGGTGCGCAGAAGGGTGGGCCTACCGCCACTTCGCTCGCACCGAGACGCACATGTGGTCGGTGATCTTCGGGCCCGTCGGCCAGGATCTGCAGCACGTCTCGGCCGAGGACGCGATCGCCTCCATCGACACGTTCGGCGCCCTCGAGCTGCGGGTCTCGCGCTGCGCGGAGGCCGGTCGCTGGAACGTGTCGGACACCACGACGGCCGCCGAGGTCAGCTGGACCCACATGCATGGGCTCGTGGCGATCGAGCTGTCGGGCTACTTCGCCGGCACCGGTCGCGACGCCGTCCGCGTCGTCGAGGAGTCGATGCGGACCACCTCGATCGGCTTCGGCGACGAACCCGATGCCGTCGATCGATCGATGCGCACCGCCACCCGCCGGGCCCGCCGCGCGAGGCATCTGACGAGCACCCGCTCCCCCTGATGTAGCTTGCGGGCCCGAGGCCCATGCGCACGTCGACCCCGACGGGTGCCTCGACCCAGACCGGCCGCGACCGGAGCACATGACCACCCAGAGCACCAACAGCGAACCCTCCCGCGGCGCGGCCTCGTTCCAGATGCCCACCGCGCTGCGCGCCGTGGTCGTCCTCGCGCTGATCTACATCTTCCTGCTCGGCGTGACCTGCCTCGAGCAGGGAATCGGCGCGATGAGCGGCGACGTCCACGAGCAACTGTTCTCCCGGGTGTCGAACCCCGTCGCCGCGCTCTTCGTCGGCATGCTCGCGACCGTGCTCGTGCAGTCGTCGTCGGCCACGACGTCGATCATCGTCGGACTGGTGGCATCAGGGGCCTTGGGCATCGACTCCGCCGTCTACATGGTGATGGGCGCCAACATCGGCACCACGGTCACCAACACGCTCGTCTCGCTCGGCCACGTCCGTCGCGGCGAGGAGTTCCGCCGCGCGTTCGCCGCCGCGACGGTGCACGACTTCTTCAACGTCTTCACCGTGTGCATCATGTTCACGCTCGAGTACACGACCGGACTCCTCAGCGACGCCGCGGCCTGGCTCAGCGGCCTGTTCGTCGGGACGGGCGGCGCCGAGTTCGACAGTCCGATCACGACCGCCGTCGAGGTGCCCGTCGAGGCGCTCGCCGACGTCCTCGACCAGTGGTTCTCCGGCACCGCGCTGGGCGTGGCCCTCCTGGGCATCGGGCTGCTCGCCATCTTGTTGTCGCTCACGCTCATCACCAAGAACATGCGCACACTGGTCGCCGCGCGGGTCGAGCGCTCCCTCAACGTCATGCTCGGACGAGGCGGCGGCGTGATGGCCATCATGCTCGGCCTCGTCATCACCATGGCGGTGCAGTCGTCGAGCATCACCACGTCGATCCTCATCCCGCTCAGCGCCGCCGGCGTGCTCAGCCTGCGCAACGCCTATCCGGTGACGCTCGGCGCCAACGTCGGCACCACCATCACCGCGCTGCTGGCCGCCCTCGCCGCGAGCTCGCGCGACGCGCTCACGATCGCGTTCGCCCACACCCTGTTCAACGTCGGTGGGATCCTGTTCATCTACACGCTGCCGTTCACCAGGTACCTGCCCGTCCACGCCGCCGAACGCCTCGCCGCGTTGGCATCGCACCGACCTCGGTGGGCCATCGCCTACGTGTTCGGTACCTTCATCGTGGTGCCCCTGGTGGGCATCTTCGTCCTCGGGTAGGGACGTGCGCCGTGAGGATCGCACGTCCTGGTTCCCCCCGCTCTTGCCGCCTTCGGCGGCGGGCCGCTCGGGCCACGGCCTCGTATGGATGCTCGGCCTCTGAAAGGCTTCTCCCATGGTCATGTCCTTCTTCCGTCGAGGCGAGTCCGGTCTGGACCACGTCACCCAACGGGTGGTCGAGATGCTCGCCGACGCACGCCGCTCGTTCGACCTCGCGACCTCCGCGGTGCTCGCCGGTGTCGACCCGGCCAGCGTCTCCGAGGAGCTCTGGGCCACCGACGCACGGATCAACGCCGCCGAACAGGAGCTGCGCCGCGAGCTGATCGTGCACGTCGCCGTGTCGGGTGCCGACGACATCGGCGAGGTCCTCGGCTACACGCTGCTCATCAAGAAGGTCGAGCGCATCGGCGACCAGGCGAAGAACGTGTGGGACCTGGCCGACGAAGGTGCCTCGCTCGCCGGTGAGCCCGACGTCGGCGAGTTCCTGGCGATCCACTACGAGGTGTCGACCATGTTCGGCGAGGTCGCGAGCCTCCTCGCAGAGCCCGAGCCCGACCTGGATCGCGTGGCCGCGTTCAGCGCCAAGGCCCATGAGCTCCGCATCGCCGAGGAGGCGCACATCCGCCGGCTGATGCACTCCGACGAGCCGGGCCACCACGCGGTACCGCGGGCGATCCTGCACCGCTACCTGAAGCGCATCATCGCCAACCTGGCCGGCATCCTCACGACCGCGTCCGAGCCGGTCGACGCCTCGACGCTTCCGACGGTCGACCCACACGACGATCCCGACGACCGTGAGGACTGATCTGCCCGGTCACCCGCGACGTCGCCGTGCGAGGAAGCTCTCGTAGGCGGGATTGCCATCCTCGACGGTGGCCCGGTAGCCGAGCTCGTCGAGGAACGTGCGGAACTCGGTGCGATCGTCGGGTGGCACCTCGAAGCCCGCGAGCACACGGCCCACGTCGGCGCCGTGGTTGCGGTAGTGGAAGAGGCTGATGTTCCAACGCCCGCCGAGCGTGTCGAGGAAACCCATCAGCGCGCCAGGGCGCTCGGGGAACTCGAATCGGTAGATGTGCTCGTCGAGCACCCCGGGCGGGTGTCCACCGACCATGTGGCGCACGTGGAGCTTCGCGACCTCGTTGTCGGACAGGTCGGCCGTGTCGTACCCCTTTGCCCGCAGCGTGTCAGCGAGCTCGACCGCGTCGCGGCGTGACTCGGTGCTGACGCCGACGAAGATGTGCGCCTCGTCCCGCGAGTCGAGGCGGTAGTTGAACTCGGTGATGACCCGCCGACCGAGCGAGGTGCAGAACTCGCGGAACGCGCCCTTGCGCTCGGGGATGCGTACGGCGAACAGCGCCTCGCGCGCTTCGCCGAGCTCGGCCTGTTCGGCGACGAAGCGCAGCCGGTCGAAGTTCATGTTCGCCCCGCTCAGCACCGCCACCAGGTTGAGGCCCCCGACGTCGTGGAGGTCGGCCCACCGCTTGAGCCCGGCCACCGACAGCGCTCCCGCGGGCTCGACGATCGTGCGGGTGTCCTCGAACACGTCCTTGATCGCCCCGCTGATCTCGTCGTTGGACACCGTGACCAGCTCGTCGATGACCTGTCGGGCCAGCTCGAACGTGTAGTCACCGACCCGGCGCACGGCGACACCGTCGGCGAAGATCCCGACCTCGTCCAGCTCGACGGGGTGACCTGCAGCGAGCGACCTGGTCATGGCATCGGCCTCGATCGACTCGACGCCGATCACCCGCACGTGCGGCACCACCGCCTTCAGGTACGCCCCGATCCCTCCGATGAGCCCACCGCCTCCGACCGGCACGAACACGGCATCGAGGCCCGACGTGGCCCGTCGCACGATCTCGTCGGCGATGGTGCCCTGACCCGCGACGACCACAGGGTCGTCGAAGGGGTGGATGAAGGTCATCCCGGTGGACTCGACGATCGCGTCGCAGTGCGCCTGTGCATCGCTGTAGCTGTCGCCGACGAGCACCACCTCCGCTCCGAGGGTCCGCACGGCATCGACCTTGATCGAGGGGGTGGTCTCGGGCATGACGATCAGCGCCCGTGCGCCCAGGTGGCGAGCCGAGTAGGCAACGCCCTGGGCGTGGTTACCGGCGCTGGCGGTGATGACGCCACGATCGAGCCGCTCGCGGCTCAGGCTCGACACCTTGTTGTACGCACCCCGCAGCTTGAAGCTGAAAACCGGCGGAAGGTCCTCCCGCTTGAACAGGACGCCTGCCCCGAGTCGTCGTGACAGCCGGTCGGCCACCTCCAGCGGTGTCTCGTGCACGACCTCGTACACGCGGCTGGTGAGGATGGCGCGCACGAGGTCGTCGAGGGGAGCCGGCTGGGGAGGCACCGCCCCATCCTGCCGCGGGGCCCTCGCCAGCGTGCGCTGCATCGCCGACGGGCGCGCGGCCTAGGCTCGTCCACCGCGGGTCGCAGGCCGCCCGACACGGAGGACCCAGCACATGCACGTACTGACCGCACTGGCGCTCATCGTCGCCGTCATCGCCGCGGCCCGGTCCACCTGGTCGCCGTGCGGGGTCTCGATGCTCTCGACCATCACACCGGTCACCGAGGCGTCCCGTCAGCGCCGCTACCCCTTCACCGTCGCGTGGTTCCTGCTCGGGGCGCTCGCCGGCGGCGCGACGCTCGGGCTGCTCGCCGCGACGCTGGCCGTCGGCGCCGCCGCGCTCGATCTCACGGCGACCACCGCCCTCGGTGCGCTCGCGGCGCTGGCGCTCATCGCGGCGGCGTTCGACGCCCGCAGCTTCGGCCTCGACCTTCCCGGCCACGGACGCCAGGTCAACGAGTCGTGGCTCACCCGCTACCGGTCCTGGGTCTACGGCCTGGGCTTCGGCTGGCAGATCGGTGCCGGGCTGGCCACCTACATCGTGACCGCAGCGGTCTACCTCACGGTCGCGGCCACCGCCCTCACCGGCAGTCCCGCCGTGGCGTTCGGCATCTGCCTCGCCTTCGGAACGGTCCGGGGCCTGGCGATCTTCCTCGGCGTGCGCCTCACCACCCAGTCCCGGCTCGTCGAGTTCCACCGCCGCTTCGAGGCGGCACGAGAGCCGTCGCGCCGGGTCACCATCGGTGCACTCCTCGCCGTCGGTGCCGTCGCCGCCTGGGTCGCCGCTGGTCCGTTGGCGGCCATCGGCGCCGCGGCAGTGGGTGCCGGCGTGGTCCTCACGATGCGGCCGGACCAGATGCGCATCCGACCCACCGCCCTGGGCGCCACGACGCGCGTCGAGCTCGGTGAGCGGCCGGGCAGGCTCCTCGGCTCCACCGGCCAGTAGCCCTCGACCGTCGG
>CAZBTQ010000164.1:5131-6699 GCA_964494405.1 uncultured Iamiaceae bacterium | reverse complement strand
GAGGAGCCTGCGGCCCGCCGGTTGTTCAGCGGGCTGCGCACCGCGCCGCTGGGGACGGCCGAGGGCATCCTCGCCGGCCGGTGGCGACGGGCCTTCGCCGAGTCGGACACGACGCTGCACCAGGCCGACTGCATGATCGCAGCGGCCGCGGTCGGCATCGGTGCCTCGTTGGCGACCGCCAACGTCGCGGACTTCCCGATGGACGACGTGATCGTGGAGCACTGGCCCAACGAATGACCACGGCGGCGAGGCCTGTCGCCTACCCTCCTGTGCGGCGTGATCGGCGAGACGGGAGATGGCGATGACCGATACCCCACCGGAGGGCTGGTTCCCCGACCCCATGGGTCGGGCACCTGAGAGGTTCTGGGACGGAGGCCAGTGGACGTCGCGAGTGCGTGACGGCCTCGTCGCCTGGGACGACCCGCTCGACGCGCCCGCGGGCGCGGCAGCGGGGGCCGCGGCCGACGCGCCGGCAGCCTACGAGGACATCGGCGGTGCGCCCGCTGCGCCGGATCCAGGAGACGACACGCTGCGCGGCGGCCCAGCCGCGGTCGGCCTGCGGGCACACCTGCACCGCCCCCGACCCCCGCTCGACATCGGCGCGGCGATCGCCGCAGCTGCGGGGGCGCTCGGCACGGTCGGCGCGTACGTCTTGATCGCCGACACCGATGGCACGGCGCCGGCCGTCGTCATGTCGATCGTGTTGGTCGTGGCCGCATACGCGCTGGCTCTGGTCGGCCCGCCAGGCGGGCGCCCGGCGGCGCTCGTCGCAGGGATCGTCGCGCCGATCGTCGCGGTGTTCGCCGGGCTGGGGGGCGAGCTCGACGGCAAGTCGGCTGTGGTGGTCCCTGGCCTCCTGCTCGCGGGCATCTGGGCGGGCATGTTCGTGCTCCCCGGGCTTCGCGCCGCGCCAGCGCTGATCGCGGCAGTGGCCCTCGCACTGTGGGGTGTCCTGGTGACGCTCATCGCGAGAGCACCGAGGTACGAGGGTTGGTACTCCTATGGCTCCGACGACGGGTACTTCGGTTCCTCGGACCCCTACCTGTACGACCCCTGGGGCTCGTTCACCGAGGTGCTCGCCAACGCGGGCGCGATCACCCTCGTGCTGGGGTTGGTGCTCGTGGTCGCCGCGGCGGTCCTGGACCGCAACGGCTGGCACGTCGCAGCGACCCCGCTGGTCGGCGTCACGGTCTTCCTCGCGGTCGTCGGCCTGTGGCTCTCGAGCACCGCGACCGCCGGGGCGGAGGTCGCCCTTCTGGTCATGGCCGTGGGTGTCGTGCTCACCGTCGTCGGTACGCTCGGCGCCCGCCGCGGGTCGGCCTGGATCGGGGTCGCGTTGGCCACCGGTGGCCTGGTGGCGTTCATCGCCGATCTGGTCGACGAGCCCACCGGTGCGGGCGTCCTCCTGCTCGTCGTGGCCGGCGGTTTCATGGCGGCGGCCCATCCCATCTCGACCAGGCTCGACCGACTCGACTCGGGCTCCTGACGCGAGAGGGCCCCGCATCCCGATGGGTGCGGGGCCCTCGTCGTTCGTCAGGGTCGTGCGACCCGAAGGGTCAGAACGCGCT
>CAZBTQ010000164.1:0-5031 GCA_964494405.1 uncultured Iamiaceae bacterium | reverse complement strand
GTGCGGGTTGCACGGTAGACCAGACGAGCCGTCCGGCGCGGTGATACGTGACTGCTACGGTCGGCCGACGTGCGAGTCGGGGTGTTGGCATCGGGAAGTGGGACCGTGCTCGAGGCCATCCTCGCTGACGGGATCGAGGTGTCGGTCGTGGTCGTCGACCGACCTTGCCGGGCCACCGAGGTGGCCGCGACGGCGGGAGTCCCTGCGGTTCTGGTCGAGCGCACCAGCTTCGGCAAGGCCTTCGACCGTGAGGCCTACACAGACCAGGTGGTCGCCGCCCTGCGCGAACACGACATCGAGCTGGTGGTGAGCGCCGGATTCGGGACCGTCGTGCCCAACGCGGCCACAGCGTTCCCTGGGCGGATGCTCAACACCCACCCGGCTCTCCTCCCGTCGTTCAAGGGGTGGCACGCGGTGCGCGCGGCGCTCGACGCGGGGGTGAAGGTCACCGGCTGCACCGTGCACATCGCCACCGCCGAGATGGACGAAGGGCCGATCCTCGCCCAGGAGGCGGTGGCCGTCCTCCCCGACGACACCGAGGACACGCTCCACGAGCGCATCAAAGAGGTCGAACGGCGGATCTACCCCGCCACCATCCGCCGCGTCATCGAAGGGACCCTGCCATGACCGCCCCCCGTGCCCTGATCTCCGTCTACGACAAGACCGGCGTGGTCGACCTCGCCAAGGGCCTCGTCGCGCTCGGGTGGGAGATCGTGTCGAGTGGCAAGACCGCGCTCCACCTCGACGAGGCTGGCATCGTCGTGACCACCGTCGAGGACGTCACCGGGTCACCCGAGATGCTCTCGGACCGGGTCAAGACGCTCCACCCGAAGATCCACGGCGGCCTGCTCGCCGACCTCGACCTCGACGAGCACCGCGCCGACCTCGAGGCCAACGGCATCGAGCCGTTCGGGCTGCTGGTGTCGAACCTGTACCCGTTCCGCTCCGACCCGTCGATCGCACTGATCGACATCGGCGGTCCCGCCATGGTGCGTGCCGCGGCCAAGAACCATGCCCACGTCGGCGTCGTCACCAACCCCGACGACTACGGCACCGTGCTCGCCGAGCTGCGCGACGACGGCCACCTGTCGTCCGCCACCCGACGCCGCCTCGCCCGCGATGCGTTCGCCCACACCGCCGCCTACGACGCCGCCATCGTCACCTGGTTCGACGCCGAGGACGCCCGCGTCGCCGCCGATGCCGGCGATCCACCGACGCTGCCACCGACGATCCACGTGGCCATCGAGAAGGCCGAGGACCTCCGCTACGGCGAGAACCCCCACCAGATCGGCGCCCGCTACCGCACGATCGGGGCGGAGAGCTGGTGGGACGACGTCGAGCAGCACTCGGGGCTGCCGCTCTCGTACCTCAACCTCTACGACGCGGCAGCGGCGTGGAGCCTCGTGCATGACCTCGGCCCGGGCCCTTCAGTCGCGATCATCAAGCACGCCAACCCGTGCGGGCTCGCGGTCGCGTCGACCCTCGCCGACGCCTACCAGAAGGCGTTCGAGTGCGACTCCAGGTCGGCGTTCGGCGGCATCGTCGCCCTCAACCAGGTGGTCGACACCGAGACGGTCGAGGCGATGGTGGGGGCCGCGCAGGCCGACGTCGTCATCGCGCCCGGCTACGCCGACGGGGTGCTCGAGGCCCTCCGCAAGAAGCGCAAGAACACGCGGTTGCTCACCGCGCCGGTCCCGTCGTCGGATGACATCGAGCTGCGCCAGATCCCCGGTGGCTGGCTCGTGCAGGACGCCCACCACTTCGCGACCAACCGGTCCGACTGGGAGGTCGTCACCAAGGTCGAGCCCACCGATGAGCAGTGGGCCGACGCCGAGCTGGCGTTCCGGCTGGTTGGCTGGGTGAAGTCCAACGCGATCGTCCTGGTGAAGGACGGCGTAGCCTGGGGCATCGGCGCCGGCCAGCAGAACCGCGTCGAGTCGGGCGAGATCGCCGTGAAGAAGGCCGCCGGTCGCGCCGCTGGCGGAGCGTGCGCCAGCGACGCGTTCTACCCGTTCCCCGACGGAATGGATGCACCCGCCGAGGCGGGCTCCGCCGTCGTCATCCAGCCGGGCGGTTCGGTGAAGGACGCCGACGTCATCGCTCGAGCCGACGAGCTGGGGCTGGCGATGGTGTTCACTGGGGAGCGTCACTTCCTCCACTGAGCCGCTCGGCCACCGAGCGCAGCGCCGCACGACCCGGGAGACCGATGGACGCAGGCTGGTACAACGACCCCTTCGGGCGCTTCGCCCAGCGGTACCACGACGGCGACGAGTGGACGTCACATGTGAGCGCCGGCGACGGCCGTTCGTTGACCGACCCGTCGGGTTCGGTGGCGCTCATCGGCGGACAGCTGTCGATGTCGCCTCCGACTGGCGCAGCGGTGTTCGATCAGGGGGGACGCCCCGTCGACATCGCGAATCCCTGGGTGCGGCTCGCCGCCTGGCTCCTCGACTGGATCGTGGTCGGGATCCCGCTGGCCTTTCTCTCGTTCTCGTTCATCGATTGGACCGGGCTGCAACCCGGCGACACTCCCGACATCCCCATCTCGTACTACGTGGTGACCCTCGGCGTGGCCGGCAGCTACTCGATCGGCATGGTGGGGACCTGGGGGCGGACGCTCGGGAAGATGGCGTGCGGCATCACGATCGTGACGGCGTCGGGTCGCTCCCAGCCCGGCTACGGGACCGCAGCAGCGCGCTGGCTGGTCACCGCCCTCTGGTCCCTGCCGGCGGTCGGCGTGCTCATCTTCATCGCATCGGTCGTGATGCTCTTCGCCGACTCGAAGCGCCAGATGCTCCAGGACAAGGTGGCCCGGACGATGGTGGTGCGGGCGCCGTGACGGCGCAGGTCCTCGACGGCGAGGCGGTCGCCGCTCGCATCAAGGACGACCTCGCGGCTCGGGTCGCCGCCCTGACGGCCCAGGGCGTGACGCCGGGCCTCGGCACGATCCTGGTCGGCGACGACGGGCCGAGCTCCAACTACGTCGCCATGAAGCACCGCGACTGCGAGGCCATCGGCATCGAGTCGTTCCACCGCCACCTGCCGGCGTCGGCCACCCAGGCCGAGGTCGAGGCCGCCGTCGACGAGTTCAACGCCGAGGTGGGGGTCGACGCCTACCTCATGCAGTACCCGTTCCCCGACGGCCTCGACTTCGAGGCTGCGCTGCTGCGGATGGATCCGTCGAAGGACGTCGACGGCCTACACCCTGTGAGCCTCGGCAAGCTGGTCATGGGCACCGCTGGGCCGCGTCCGTGCACGCCGGTCGGCATCGTCGAGCTCCTCAAGGCATACGACATCGACCTGAAGGGCCAGCACGTCGTCATCGTCGGTCGTGGCCTCACGATCGGCCGGCCGCTCGCCAACCTGCTCACGCTCAAGGAGCCGGGGCTCAACGCCGGCGTGTCCGTGGTCCACACGGGCGTGCCCGACCTGGCCCGCTACACGCTCGACGCCGACGTGCTGGTCGCGGCTGCCGGCTCGCCCGGCCTGATCACCGCTGACATGGTGCGGCCGGGGGCGGTCGTGGTGGCCGCGGGCGTGTCGTTCCAAGGGCGAAAGGTCGTCTCCGACGTGGCCGACGACGTCGCCGAGGTCGCCTCGTGGCTGTCGCCGCGCATGGGCGGCGTCGGGCCGATGACCCGCGCCATGTTGCTGCGCAACTGCGTCGACGCCGCCGAAGCACGCGCCGGCAGCTGACCACCCCGCGCAGCGGGTGGTGGGGGAGCCTCGGTTCCACCCCGTATCCTCGCGGCCCATGGCGCTGATCCGAGACCTGCTCGCCGCAGGCCCCACCCTCTCGTTCGAGTTCTTCCCCCCGAAGACCGACGACGCCGAGCGTCAGCTCGAGAAGGCGATCCGCGAGCTCCAACCGCTCGAGCCGTCATTCGTCTCGGTGACCTACGGCGCCGGCGGCTCGACCCGTGAGCGCACCCGCGACATCGTCGTCGGCATCGAGCGCGACACCGGCATGACGGCAATGGCCCACCTCACCTGTGTGGGCCACCGCGCTGCCGACATCAACGCGCTCCTCGACGAGTACCGTGCCGGCTCGGTCAGCAACATCCTCGCCCTGGCCGGCGATCCGCCCACCGACGGCACGGAGATGCCGGGCGACTTCACCTACGCCACCGAGCTCGTCGAGCTGGTGCGCGCACACGGTCGGTTCTCCATCGGCGTCGCCGCGCACCCAGAGGGCCACCCCCGTTCACCCGACCTCGACTCCGACCGGCGGTACCTCGCCGCCAAGCTGGCGCTCGCCGACTTCGGCGTCACGCAGTTCTTCTTCCGTGCCGAGGACCACCTCCGGATGGTCGACGACCTCGCGGCCCTCGGCTGCGACACGCCGGTGATCCCCGGCATCATGCCGGTCACCAACGCCCGCCAGATCCAGCGCTTCGCGGCGCTGTCCGGTGCCGTGTTCCCGGCCGACCTGGCCGAGCGGTTCGAGTCGCTCGGCGACGACGCGGCGGCGGTGCGGGCGCTGGGCGTCGAGGTCGCCACCGAGATGTGCCAGACGCTGCTCGACGCCGGAGCGCCGGGCCTGCACTTCTACACCCTCAACAGGTCGACCGCGACCCGTGAGGTCGCGGCCAACCTGGGCCTCGGCAGGGCCTGAGCGACTACGTCGCGGCGATCGTCGCTCTCCTACTTGTCGGCCGCGATGGCCGAGCGGAGGTTCTCGTCGAGGGTCGCCATGAACGCCTCGGTCGTGAGCCACTCCTGGTCGGGGCCGACCAACAGCGCCAGGTCCTTGGTCATCGAGCCGCCTTCGACGGTGTCGACGATGACCTTCTCGAGCGTCTCGGCGAACGCGATGACGTCGGGCGTGCCGTCGACCTTGCCGCGGTGGGCGAGGCCACGGGTCCACGCGTAGATCGACGCGATCGGGTTGGTGGACGTCGGGTTGCCCTTCTGGTGCTCGCGGTAGTGGCGGGTGACCGTGCCGTGGGCGGCCTCGGCCTCGACGGTCTGGCCGTCGGGGGTCATCAGCACCGACGTCATGAGGCCCAGCGAGCCGAAGCCCTGGGCGAC
>CAZBTQ010000163.1:0-6714 GCA_964494405.1 uncultured Iamiaceae bacterium | reverse complement strand
GGTCGACGCGGGTCCAGGTCGACGCGGGTCCAGGTCGACGCGGGTCGACCACCCGGGCGCGCCCGCGGGCGCGCTGCCCCGCCGCCGCAGCAGGCCAGCTCGGAGTCGTCCTACTCGCAGTCGGAACCTGGCGAGCCGGCGAGGTAGCCGGCGATGGCCGCGTCATCGAGCGACGGCTCACCCTGCGCTGCCATCTCCGCCAACCCGCGGGCCAGGGTGCGCAGGTACGCGCCCGCGGGCGCGTGGAGGTCGGCCTCGGCGAGCGGTCTGGGCGAGGTGAACGTCACCATCGGTACGCCGTCGAGGTGGTCGACGAGCACGAGACGGCCGTACGCGCCGGGCGCGACCAACCGCGAGTCGCCCGGCCCCATCGCTCGGAGATCGCCGTCGAGGGAGCCCGGCGACACCCCGTTCTCCTGGGCGACGACGTCGTCGAACTGCTCGCGCGTGATGCGCCACGCCCGTCCCCACGCGCACGCAGGATCATCGTGGTCCAGCTGATCGTGGTCGAGGAACGACACCCCGCCGCCGTCCCAACCCGCGGCGCGGCCCGCGAAGTACATGCGATACGGCAGGCGCACGGCGCGAGACCCGGTCGGCGGCGACGGGTCGCGAGCGCCCTCGTGGACGCGCGTCCCGCCCGGCGGCACACCCCCTTCGAGGTAGCACCGGAAGCGGGCCCACCACATGTTCGAGCCGTAGCTCGCGTACCAGACCCCCTCGTCCACTCCCTCGTCCACTCCCTCGTCCACCCGGCCATCGTGGCCTAGGTTGCCCAGCACGCACACGACGGTGGGAGGACTCAGGTGACCGGACGTCTGGACGGCAAGCGGGCAGTGGTCGTGGGGGCAGGCCAGACCCCCGGCGAGACCATCGGCAACGGGCGCGCCACAGCGCTGCTGTTCGCCCGGGAGGGTGCGCGGGTCGTGCTGGTCGACCGCGACGACGCGTCGGTGCACGAGACGAGGGAGATGATCGCCGAAGAGGGCGGCGACGCCGAGGTCGTCCTCGCCGACATCAGCGCGGCAGGCGAGAACGAGCGGCTCGTCGAGGAGGCGGTTTTCGTGCTCGGGGGCATCGACGTGCTCCACAACAACGTCGGCATCGGCGCCCACGACGGCAGCGTCACCCGGCTCGAGGAGGACGCCTACGACCGCATCATGCGGGTGAACCTGAAGGCGATGTGGATGACGTGCAAGCACGTCGTGCCGGTCATGCGCGAGCAGGGCGGTGGGTCGATCATCAACATCTCGTCGTTGGCGTCGATCGCGTCGGCCGGGAGCCTCGTCGCCTACAAGCTCTCCAAGGCTGGGGTCAACGCCCTCACCGAGAGCATCGCGTCGAGCTACGCCCGCTTCGGCGTGCGAGCCAACGCGATCCTTCCGGGCCTCATGGACACGCCGATGGCGGTCGACGCACGCGCCCGCACGACCGGCGAGTCGCGCGAGGACGTGGCGTCGGCCAGGGCCAAGGGCGTGCCGATGGGCCACCAGGGCACGGCGTGGGACGTGGCCAACGCCGCCGTGTTCCTCGCGTCGGACGAGTCGCGGTTCGTCACCGGCGTCCTCTTGCCCGTCGACGGCGGCCAGAGCGTCCGCGTCGGCTGAGCGCCCGGCGGCGTCCCCGAGCGACGCGCCTAGTACGCGGTGGGTGGCGGCTCTGCGCCGATGCCCTCGCGTGACGGCTCACGACCGGGAGGCGGCTCGACGTCGGGGGCCTGCTCGCCGTCGGCCCACGGCACGGTGACGGGACGACCGGACGCCAGGGTCAACGGGGTGCCGTGGTGCAGCACCTCGAGCGGTGTCCCCCTCACCACCTCGTAGGTGACCAGCTCAGGACCGAGCTCCACCCGGATGCGCCGACCGCGGTAGAGCAGTCGGAACGACAAGCGGGTGAGCGCCGTCGGCAGGCGGGGACTGAAGCTCAGCAACTCGCCGTGATCGCGCATCCCACCGAACCCGGCGACCGCGGCGATCCAGGTGCCGGCGAGCGACGCGAGGTGCAGACCATCGCTCGTGTTGCCGGCCTGGTCGCGCAGGTCGACCAGCGCGGTCTCCCGGAAGTAGTCGTAGGCCAGCTCGAGGTGACCGACCTCGGCTGCGACGACGCCCTGGATGCAGGCCGACAACGACGAGTCCCGCACGGTGATCTGCTCGTAGTAGTCGAAGTCCCGCCGCTTCTGCTCCGGCGTGAAGTGGTCGCCGCACATGTAGAGCGCGAACACCAGGTCGGCCTGCTTCACGACCTGGCTCGAGTACAACAGGTAGTAGGGGTAGTGCAGCAGCAAGGGGTACCTGTCGTGCGGGGTCCCTGCGAAGTCCCAGTGCCGCAGGCGGGTGAAGTCCTCCGACTGCGGGGTGACGCCGAGGCGCTCGTCGAACGGGATGACCATGGCCTCGGCCGCGTCGCGCCACGACGCGATCTCCTCGTCGGAGACGCCCTGCTCCTCGGCGCGGTCCGGGTAGCGCTCGACGACATCGGCCGCCGACCGCAGGTTCCGCTGCGCCATCAGGTTCGTGAACGTGTTGTTGTCGGCGATCGCCGAGTACTCGTCGGGGCCGGTGACGCCGTCGATGCGGAAGCGGCCGGCGGCGTCGTGGTGTCCGACGCGCGCCCACAGCCTGGCGGTCTCGACGAGCAGGTCGAAGCCCTCGTTCGCCTCGAAGACCGTGTCGCCGGTGGCCGCCACGTAGCGCCGAGCGGCATCGGCGACGTCGGCGTTGATGTGGAACGCCGCGGTGCCCGCCGGCCAGTAGCCCGAGCACTCCTCGCCGTGGATCGTGCGCCACGGGAACGCCGCGCCGTCGAGGTGCAGCTCCTGAGCCCGGGCCTGGGCGATGGGCAGCGTGTCGTAGCGCCACAGCAGCGCGTGCTGCGCCGCCTCGGGCAGCACGTAGGTCAGGGCGGGCAGCGTGTAGGTCTCCTGGTCCCAGAAGGTGTGGCCGTCGTAGCCGCGACCGGTGAGCCCCTTGGCCGGGATCGCCCGTCGCTCGGCGCGCGCCGACGCCTGCACCACCTGGAAGAGGGAGAACCGCACCGCCTGCTGGAGCTCGGTGTCGCCGTCGACCTCGACGTCGGCGTGGTCCCAGAACTCGTCGAGGTAGTCGCGCTGGTCCTGGCACAGCCCGTCCCAGCCGGTGCGGCGCGCCGACGCGAGCGCGGCGTCGACCTGGTCTCGCAGCGCGGGCATCGAGCGCGAGGCCGACCACCCGTAGGCGAGGAGCTTCACCACCGACAAGGTGCCTCCGGGCGCGAGCTCGGTGCTGACGGTGAGCCGGCCCAGGTCCTCCTCGCTCTCCACGCTCGTGACGGTGCCCTCTGGTCCGTCGATGACGTGGTCCAGCCCGGCCGCCATCCGCAGGCCGCTCGTGCGGGTCCGGTGCCCGAGGGAGACCTCGGTGCCACCGCTCGTGTGGTACTCGCCGACCAGCGGAGCGCGCAGCGCCATCGCGGTGCGCGGATCGCCGACCACCTCCGGGATCGGCTCGTTGGCGACGAGCCCCGACTGCACGACGATCCGCACCGGCTCGTCGACCGCCGCCACCTCGTAGTGCACCGCCACGATCGACCGGTGCACGAACGACACGAGCCGCGTCGAGGTGATGCGCACCGCCTTGCCCGCGGGCGAGGTCCACTTCACCTGTCGCCGCAGGACGCCGGCGCGAAGGTCGAGGGTGCGCTCATGGCGGTCGAGGGTGCCGTAGCGCACGTCGAACGGCTCGTCGTCGACCAGCAGCCGCATGAGCTTGCCGTTCGTGACGTTGATGAGCGACTGGCCCTCCAGGGGGAAGCCGTACCCGCCCTCGGCGTATGGCAGCTCGAACGACTCGTAGAAGCCGCCCAGGTACGAACCAGGCGTCCCGTGCGGCTCGCCCTCGTCGAGGTTGCCGCGCACGCCGATGTGTCCGTTCGACAGGGCGAAGATCGACTCGCTGTGACCGATGAGGTCGAGGTCCAGCTCGCGCTCGGTGATCGTCCACGGATCGATCGAGTAGTTGCGCCGCCGCCCGTTCACGCGCTGGTTTCCATCACGCACCGTCCTCCATCAGCTCGGCCAGATCGTCGACCACGACGTCGGCGCCCTGCGACAGCAGCTCGTCGCGGTGGCCGGCTCGGTCGATCCCCACGACGTGGCCGAAGCCACCGGCCCGGCCGGCGGCGACGCCCGACACCGCGTCCTCGAACACCGCGCACGATCTGGGCGCGACACCGAGGTCGCTCGCCGCGGCGAGGAACGTGTCGGGTTCGGGCTTGCCTGGAAGGCCGCGCTCGGCGGCCACCTCGCCGTCGATGCGCACCTCGAACAGGTCGTCGATACCCGCCGCGGCGAGCAGCGCCGCACAGTTGCGACTCGCGGAGACGACCGCACGGCGCAGACCCGCGTCGCGCGCCTCGCGCACGAAGGCCACCGACGAGTCGTAGACCTCGACGCCGTCGCGCGCGAGCACCACCCCGAACAGGTCGTTCTTGCGCGTGCCGAGGCCGTGCACCGTGTCGGCCGTGGGCGGGTCGTCCGGTGCACCCTCTGGCACGGTGATGCCACGCGACGCGAGGAACCCCCGCACGCCGTCCTGGCGGAGTCGCCCGTCGACGTAGGCGGTGTAGTCGCCAGGGAGCTCGAAGGGGCGGGTGTCGCCACCGAGGTCGGCGGCGCGGCCCGCGAGGAAGGCATCGAACATCTGCTTCCACGCCGCGGCGTGCAACGTCGCCGTCTTGGTGATGACGCCGTCGAGGTCGAACAGGCACGCCGCGATCCCGTCGGGCAGCAGGAGTCGAGCCATCTCGCGAACCTAGCGGTCACCCCCGTGCCGGCCGGCGACCCGTGCACTATGGTGAAACCGGATATGACCACTGGTCACATCGACGAGCACCGACCGACCGCGAAGGGGACACCGTGGACGAGCCCGACGGGGGCAACACCGACATCGGGCGCAACACCGACTTCGGGGGCGACCTGGCGTCGAGTGACGACGCGACGCTGCGCGCCGCGCTCGACGAGGCCGACATCCCGGCACTGCTCCCGGCGCTGGCCGCGGCCACCGGCGACATGGGACTCGTACCCGACCACCTGCGCCCGCGGCCCGCCGGGATGATGGATCCGTCGTTCGGCCTGTCGCCCGCGCAGGTCGACGAGGCGCGGGCGTTGGCCTTCGACGCCGTCCGCGCCCTGCGCGACGCTGCCCGCGGCGACGTCGACGTGCCGCACGTGCCCGCCCCCGACACCGACGTGCTGCGACCGCTGTTGCAGTGGGTCGCCGACCGCGACGACGTCGACGAGTACCTGGAGCTGCTCCGCGAAGAGCTCGGCGTCGGCGAGGACCTGCGCACTCCCGCCTGGCGCAAGGCCGACGTCGCACCCGACCGTCCCTTCCAGGTGGTGGTCGTCGGCGCCGGGATGTCGGGTCTCGTCGCCGCGCACCGGTTCCGCCAGGCCGGCCTCGACGTCGTCGTGCTCGAGAAGAACGACGACGTGGGTGGCACCTGGTACGACAACACGTACCCGGGCTGTCGGGTCGACGTCTCGAACCTCTTCTACAGCTACTCGTTCGCCCAGCGCGACGACTGGCCGGAGTTCTACTCCAGCCAGCAGGTGCTCCTCGACTACTTCCGCTCCGTCGCGCGGGACCAAGGGCTCAGGGATCTGATCCGGTTCGGCACCGAGGTCACCGCGATGTCGTTCGACGACGCGACGGCCACGTGGACCGTCGAAGCGGTCGGCCCCGACGGCGACCTCGTCGTCGACGCGCAGGCCGTGGTGAGCGCGGTGGGCCAGCTCAACCGACCCCACATGCCAGAGATCGCCGGCATCGAGCGCTTCGACGGACCGGCGTTCCACTCCGCGCGCTGGGACCACTCCGTCGACCTCGCCGGCAAGCGTGTGGCCGTCATCGGCACCGGAGCGAGCGCCGCCCAGTTCATCCCCGTCGTCGCCGAGCAGGCCGGGCGCCTGACGATCTTCCAGCGCACCCCCGGCTGGTTCATCCCCTCGCCGCAGTACACCGACCGCATCGGCGATGCGACGTTGTGGCTGCGCCGCAACGTCCCCGGCTACACGCACTGGAGCCGCTTCTACACGTTCTGGCGCAACGTCGAGGGCATGATGCCGATGGCCACCGTCGACCCCGACTGGGACGGTGGCGAGCGGTCGGTCAGCGCGGCGAACGACATGATGCGCGAGTTCCTCACCGCCTACCTGCGCGAGCAGTTCGGCGACGACCCGGAGCTGCTCGACAAGGTCATCCCGTCCTATCCACCGTTCTCCAAGCGCTTCATCCTCGACAACGGCGCGTGGTCCTCGACGCTGCGCCGCGACGACGTCGAGCTGGTCACCGACCAGATCGCCGAGGTCACCGCCGACGGCGTCGTGACCGCCGACGGACGCCACCATCTGGCCGACGTGATCATCTACGGCACCGGCTTCACCGCGTCGGACTTCTTGATGCCGATGAAGGTCACCGGCCGCGACGGCCGCGACCTGCACGAGACCTGGAGCGGCGACGCCCGCGCCTACCTCGGCATCACGCTCCCCGGGTTCCCGAACTTCTTCATGCTGTACGGGCCCAACACCAACATCGTGGTGAACGGCAGCATCATCTACTTCTCGGAGTGCGAGGTGCACTACATCGTCGGGTGCATCCACGAGATGCTCCAGCGCGACGTGCGGGCGCTCGACACCCGCCCCGAGGTGCACGACGCCTACAACGAGCGCGTCGA
>CAZBTQ010000162.1:0-6736 GCA_964494405.1 uncultured Iamiaceae bacterium | reverse complement strand
CAGCGGGTTGGCGATCGCGTACCCAAGCCCTGTCCTTGGGGACGATCGCGCCAGCGGGTTGGCGATCGCGTACCCAAGCCCTGGGTCGGCGCCGGGCTGGTCCTCGGGCGGGCGAGCGGCGCCGGGGTCAGCGCTGCTCGAGCTCGATGGGGGTCCAGGTCGGGAAGCTGAGGTGGGGGACGCCCAGGATGTCGACGATGCGGCCCTTGCGGCGCAGCTCGTCGAGGCACGGCCTCCCGGCCTCGTTGCCCACCATGACGAGGTACTCGGCGACCGGGACGTACAGCGGACCGGCGTCGACGTCGCCGGCTCGGACGAGCGCCTCGACCTCCAGGGTCGGCCGGCACGGGTTCGACCGGTCGGTCGCGTGCGAGTGGTAGACGACCCCCTCGAAGACCGACAGCGCTCGGATCCGCATCGGCGCAAGGATGCTCCCAGCGGCGTGGGGTGACAACATCGGGCCGTGGCCGACGACGACCGCGACGACACCGACCCCGAGACCGACGAGACCGATCCCGAGGAGCACCTCGCCCAGCGGGCACGCGTGCTGGCCGACGGCGTCCGCGCGGCACTGCCCGGGTGGGTCGTGCGGTGCGTGGCCGAGCGGATCGAGGACTGGACCGGCGAACCGCCGTCGGCCGAGATCAGCGAGGCAGCGCAGGTCGCAGGGGAGAAGGCCCGCGTCGAGGTGGGGGACGCCGTGGCCCAGGCCCTCCAGATCGACATCGACCAGCAGCGGGTGCCGCCGCTGTCGCTGCTGCGCTCGGCGGTGCGGTACCCGACGAAGGTCCTGCGGGCGGCGGGAATGCCGCCGGTGGTGCGCGACGAGTTCGACGAGCGGAACTTCCCCGAGGACCTCTACGACCTCACCCCGGCGAGCTTCGCCGACCTGTCACCCGACCTGCACGAGCCTGCCCTGATGTGGGGCGCGGCGAAGGCGCACGTGCACCTGTGGCGCCGCCGTGAGGAAGGTCGGCGATAGACGGACGGCAAGCGCGGAGTGAGGTCGATCAGGTGTCGTCGTCGGGGTCGAGGCGGGTCCAGCCTGCTTCGGAGATCGCCCTCGGCTCGAAGAACAGGCAGTGGTCGGGACACCCGAAGGGGGCCGTCTCGGCGACGTCGAGGCGACACCGCTGGACGAGGTCGCCGTTCGGGATGGTCCGCGACGAGTAGTGCCGGCAGTCGGTCCGCACGCCCATGGGGCCAGTGTGCCAGCCCTGCGGCGGTATCGTCCGGACATGTCGGAGCGTGTGGTGGTCATCGGTGGCGACGCCGCGGGGATGTCCGCCGCGAGCCAGGTCCGTCGCCGCCAGCCCGACCGCGAGGTCGTCGTGCTCGAGAAGGGCAACTGGACGAGCTACTCGGCCTGCGGCATCCCGTACCTGGTGAGCGGCGCGGTCGAGACCATCGACGACCTCGTCGCACGGACGCCCCAGGAGTTCCGCGACCGCTACCGGATCGACGTGCGCATGCGCCACGAGGCGCTGTCGATCGACGTCGATGCCGGCAAGGTCGAGGTGCGCGACCTCGACCACGACCGCACGATCTCCATCGGCTACGACGACCTGATCATCGCCACGGGAGCCACGCCCTTGCGCCCCTCGCTGCCGGGCATCGACGGCGACCGCATCTTCGGCGTGCAGACGCTCGACGACGCGGCAGCGCTCCTCGACGACGCCAAGAAGAGCCGGTGCCGCGAGGTCGTCGTCGTGGGCGGTGGCTACATCGGCCTCGAGATGGCCGAGGCGTTCCTGGCGTGGGGCGCGACGGTCACCGTCGTCGACACATCCGACCAGGTGATGCGCACGCTCGATCCCGACATGGCACGGCGCGTCGCCGACGGCATGCGCCGGAGGGGCATCCGCGTCCGGCTCGGCGAAGCGGTCACCTCCTTCGAGCCGGGTGCAGTCCACACCAAGAGCGGCACGATCCCCGCCGATCTGGTCATCCTCGGCATGGGGGTCAGCCCGAGCTCGGGCATCGCGCGTGACGCGGGCATCGAGCTCGGCCCCCGCGACGCCATCGCGGTCGACCGCCGCCAGCGCACCTCGGCCGACGGGGTCTGGGCCGCGGGCGACTGCGCCACCTCGTACCACCGTGTCTCGCAGCGCGTCACCCACGTGGCGCTGGGCACCGTCGCCAACAAGCAGGGACGGGTCGCCGGGGTGAACATCGGTGGTGGCTACGCAACGTTCCCCGGTGTCGTCGGCACCGCCATCACCAAGGTGTGCGAGCTGGAGATCGCCCGCACCGGGCTCACCGAGTCCGAGGCGGAGCAGGCCGGCTTCGGTCACGTCGCGGTCACGATCGAGTCCACCTCGAAGGCGAGCTACTTCCCCGGGGCGCGGCCGCTGGCCATCAAGTTCGTCGCTGAACGTGGCACCGGCAGGGTCCTCGGCGCGCAGATCGTCGGTGGCGACGGGGCCGCGAAGCGCATCGACACGGTTGCCACCGCGGTCACCGCAGGGATGACGGTCCACGATGTCGTCGACCTCGACCTGGCGTACGCCCCGCCGTTCTCCAGCGTGTGGGACCCGGTCGCGGTGGCGGCCCGCGAGGCCGCCCGCGCGGTCGACGAGGCCCGCAGCCCGGCCCCCCGAACCTCCCCCCTCCGCTCGTCCGGACCCACCGGGTCGCCACGCCCGCATTGAACATGCCTCGAAGGAGCGCCGCAGCATGACCGACGGGCGTGATGCCCTGCTCGCCGACGAGACGCTCGTCGGCCTCGACCTGTGCCGGGCGCTCAGCCGGTGGACCGACGGCTGGCTCGCCCAGCTGTTCGACGCGGCGTCGATCGAGCGGACGCCAGCGGGGTTCGCGCTGGTCGCCGTCGGCGGGTACGGGCGGGCCGAGCTGAGCCCCCAGAGCGACCTCGACGTGATCCTGCTCCACGAGCCGCGCCTCGACTCGGGCTGGGTGGGCGAGGTGGCCGAGCGCATCTGGTACCCGATCTGGGACAGCGGCCGGAAGCTCGGCCACGCCGTGCGCACCGTGTCCGACGCCGTCTCGCTCGCCGCCGACGACCTCGACACCGCGACGTCGCTGCTCGACTGCCGGCTCATCGCCGGCGAACAGCACCTCGGCAAGGAGCTGTCCGAGGCGGCCGGACAGCGGTGGCGCAAGGGGGGTCGGCGCTGGCTCGGCGAGCTGTCCCGCACCACCAAGGAGCGTCACGAGCGCGCGGGCGAGGTCGCCTTCCTGCTCGAACCCGACCTGAAGGAGGGCCGCGGCGGCCTGCGCGACGTGCACGCGCTGCGGTGGGCGCAGGCCGCGGGTGCCACCCTGTCCGACGAGCACCTCGCCGACCTCGCCGAGCACTACGGCACGATCCTCGGGGCGCGCGTCGAGCTGCACCGTCGCACCGGACGTCACGGCGACGTCCTCCTGCTCGAGGAGCAGGATGCGGTGGCGGCCGCCCTCGGCGACGACGACGCCGACGCGCTCATGCGGCGCGTGGCCATCGCGGCCCGGGCCATCGCCTGGCGCAGCGACGAGTCGTGGCGCGGCACCGACGCCGAGGTCAAGCGGTCGTTCAGCCTGCGCGGTCCGAGGGTCGACGACCTCGGCGACGGGATCCTCGCCCGGGGCGAGACCGTCGAGCTCACGCGCGCCGTCGACCTGTCCGACCCGGTCCTGCCGCTTCGGGTTGCCACGGATGCCGCTCGCCGCGGCGCGGCCATCCACGCCGACGCGCTGGCCCTCCTCGCCGAGGTGCCGCCGCTGCCCACGCCCTGGCCTGCTGCCGCTCGCGCGCAGTTCGTCGACCTCCTGCTCGCCGGGCGCGGCGCGATCGTCGTCATCGAGGCGCTCGACCACGAAGGTCTGTGGGAGCGGATCGTCCCCGAGTGGACGCTGGTGCACTGCAAGCCGCAGCGCAACGCCTACCACCGGTTCACCGTCGATCGGCACCTGCTCGAAGCCGCGGCCAACGCCTCGGAGCTCACCGACCGCGTCGATCGCCCCGACCTGCTCGTCGTTGGGGCGCTCTTCCACGACATCGGCAAGGGGCGCCCCGGCGACCACACCGAGGTCGGCATCGTCATGGTCGACGAGATCGCGACCCGCATGGGGTTCTCACAAGACGATGTGCACGACCTCGTCCAGATGGTGCGGCACCACCTGCTGTTGCCCGACGTCGCCACCCGACGCGACCTGTCCGACGACGGCACCGTCAGCTCGGTGGCCCGCGCGGTGCAGAACGTGCGGGTCCTGCGCCTGCTCGGAGCGCTCACCGAGGCCGACTCGCTCGCCACCGGGCCCGCGGCGTGGGGCGACTGGAAGGCCGGCCTCGTCAGCCAGCTCGTCGATCGGACCGCCCACGTCCTCGCAGGCGGCGAGCTCGACGAGATCCGCGTCGACTTCCCGACCGACGAGCACCGGCGCCTGATGGAGGTAGGAGGTCGTCACATCCTCCACACCGACGACCAGTTGACGGTGGTCGATGTCGACCGCCTCGGCCTGTTCAGCCGGACCGCCGGGGTGCTCGCGCTCAACGGGGCGACGGTGCTCGGTGCATCGGCGTGGTCCCACGACGGCCACGCCGTCGCCCGCTTCGACGTCTCGGTGGCCCACGGGCGTGACGTGCCGTGGGCGCGCATCACCGACCACCTCGACCGGTGCTTCGACGGGCGGCTCGCGCTCACCGCTCGCCTCGCCGAGCGCATCGGCACGTACCGCCTGCCCCGCCCGCGCAAGGCCCACCCGATCGAGAGCCGCGTCATCGTCGACAACGACGTGTCGGCGTCGGCCACCGTCGTCGAGGTGCACAGCGAAGACCGCATGGGTCTGCTGTTCCACGTGACGAAGGCGCTGGCCGAGCTCGGCCTCGACATCCGCTCGGCGCGGGTGCAGACGCTCGGCCAGGAGGTCGTCGACGCCTTCTACGTCGTCGATCCCTCGGGCGGCAAGCTGCTCGACCCGCACGCGCTCGAGGCGGTCGAGGTCGCGGTGCTCCATGCGCTGGCCACCGCTCCCTGACCGCGACGATGCGACGAGGCCGGCCGCCGGCGCGCCGGTAGTGTCGACCGGGTGACCGAGCAGCCCGCACCCCGCTGCACGCCCCAGGACCTCATCCGCTGGAGCGAGGCGCTGTCGGGCATCGCACGCACCGGGCTCGGGTTCACCGAGGTGCTCTACGAGCGGGAGCGCTACCAGGAGATCCTCGCGGTCGCCGCCGACATGCGCGTCGCGGCGGGCAGCCACTTTGCGGCCGACGAGCTGGTCGACGAGTGGATGAAAGGCGTCGGGTCCGGTGTCCCCGGCTACCAGACACCGAAGGTGGCCGTCGGCGCGGTCGTGAGCAACGACGACGGACAGATCCTGCTGGTCCAGCGGTCGGACTCCGGCGTGTGGCTGTACCCGACGGGGTGGGCCGACATCGGCTACTCGCCGGCCGAGGTGGCCGTGAAGGAGGTGGCCGAGGAGACCGGCATCGAGTGCGAGGTGGTCGCGCTGATCGGCGTGCTCGACGGCCTGCGTCGCGGCTTCACCCGCATCCCGCTCTACTCGCTGGTGTTCCACTGCCGCGCGGTCGGCGGCTCCCTCGCCGCCCATCCGATGGAGACGTCGGACGTGGGCTGGTTCTCCCTCGATGACCTGCCCGAGCCCCTCGCGGGCGAGCAGTCGTGGGGCGAGATGGCCTTCGCCGCCATCCGGGGCGAGCTGCGGCCCACGCACTACGACCCGCCCCGCACCCCGCCCTGGCGGGAGTGACCGCGGCGGCCCGGACGCCAGGACGATCAGTCGCCGGGGTGGTCGCGCAGGAAGCGCTCGACCTCTTCGACCAGGGACTCGGGGCTGAGCGCGTCGTCCTCGTCGCTGTCGAACCGGCTCTCGAGCTGCTCGACGTACCCCGCGGTCTCCTCGTCCTCCCGCACCAGCTCGTCGAGCTGGCGTTCGTAGGCCGCGGTGGCGATCTCGAGGTCGGTGACCGGGACCGACGTGCCGAGCATCGACAGCGTTCGCTCGACGAGGGCGAGCGTGGCCTTCGGCGACGGCGCGCCCGGCACGTAGCTGGGAACTGCGGCCCACAGCGCCGCCGTGGGGATCCCCGCCTCGGCACACGCCTGGTGGACGACCGAGGTGATGCCGGCGGGACCCTCGTAGCGGGACTGGCGGAGGCCGTACTGCTCCTGCAGCACCGCGTCCTGGCTGCTGCCCATGATCGAAGTGTCGCGGGTGTGGGGGACCTCGGCGAGGAGGGCGCCGAGCGTGACGACCAGGCTGACATCGAGCTCGGTCGCGACCGTGACGACCTGGCGGCAGAACGTCTTCCAGCGCATCTGCGGTTCCGTGCCGAGCAGGAGCAGCACCTCGCGGTCGAGCCCGGGGGCCTTGGCGGCGGTGATCTCGTTGCGCGGCCACACCACCTCGCGACGGCCCTCGACGTCGAGCTGGACCCGGGGCCGGGTCTCGGTGAAGTCGAAGAAGTCCTCGGCGTCGATCGACGCGACCGGCTCGCCCGCCCAGCGGTCGCTGAGGAACTGGACGGCCGTGCTGGCGGCGTCACCGGCGTCGCTCCACCCCTCGAACGCGATGAGGAGGATCGGGCGGTGGAGGGACGGGCGCTGGTGCCAGACGAGCGGATCCATGTGTCGCAACGGTACCGCCTGACCCTGCCCGCCCGACCTGCCCGCCCGACCTGTCCGGGCGGCTGCCTAGGCTGGCTCCGCCATGACCGATGCCACCGACGATCCCGAGACCGACCCTGCCGATCCCGACGTCAACAAGCTCCTCA
>CAZBTQ010000161.1:4448-6740 GCA_964494405.1 uncultured Iamiaceae bacterium | reverse complement strand
TCCTGGATGTGCATGTACTCGATGCCGATGGTGCGGCAGTAGGCGTCGCGCAGCACGCCGAGGATGTCGCCGAGGACCATCCGCGTCTGGCCGCCCACCGGCGCGTAGACGCCGGCGCCGGATCCGGTGAGGAACTCGCGGTCGAGGTCCCAGATGGTGAGCCCGTAGGTGGCCGGGTCGAGCTCGGAGTGCATCGTGGGCTCTTCGGAGCTGAGCGGGTCGAGGTCGGCGATGAGGTGGCCGCGCACCCGGTACATGTTGATGAGCGTGTTGACGGCGATCTGCTTCTCGAGTTGGGACTCCTCGCGATCGATCGGGTTGACGTCGCGCCGCCACTGCACCGCCTCGTAGGGGACGCCGAGGGAGCGGAACACGTCGTCGTAGAAGTGGTCGCCACCGAGCAGCAGCTCGTGGATCTTCTTCAGGAAGAGGCCGGACTCCGCACCCTGGATGATGCGGTGGTCGTAGGTCGACGTGATGGTGATGACCTTTGAGACGCCGAGGTCGGCGAGGGTGCGAGGGTCGGCGGCCTGGTACGCGGTGGGGAAGTCGATCGTGCCCACGCCGACGATGACGCCCTGGTTGGGCATCAGGCGCGGCACCGACTGCACGGTGCCGATGGTGCCGGGGTTGGTGAGGCTGACCGTCGTGCCGGCGAAGTCGTCGGGGCTCAGCTTGTTGGTGCGGACCTTGCGGATGAGGTCCTCGTAGGCGGAGTGGAACGCGGCGAAGTCGAGGGTGTCGGCGTCGCGGATGCACGGCACCATCAAGGTGCGCGACCCGTCGGACTTCTCGACGTCGACCGCGATGCCGAGGCCCACGTGGTCGTGGCGAACCACGTAGGGCTTGCCGTCGGCGCCACGCTCGAACGTTGACTTCATGACCGGCATCGAGTCGGCGATGGCCCGCACGACCGCGTAGCCGATCAGGTGCGTGAACGAGACCTTGCCACCGCGGGTGCGAGCGAGGTAGCCGTTGATGACCTTGCGGTTGACCTCGAGGAGCTTCGCGGGGACCTCGCGGAAGCTCGTGGCCGTCGGGACCTCGAGGCTCGCTTCCATGTTCTCGACGATGCGTGCCGCCGCGCCGCGGATGGGGTCGCCGACCGGTGCTGCGTCGGTGGTGGCCGGGGACGAAGCGGGTGCGGCTGGCGCGGGAGCGGCTGCCGGTGCCGAGGGGATCGGCGCGGGTGCGGTTGCCGCGGTGGAACCGTTGCTGCTGGGCGTCGGCGAGGCGGGATCGCGTCGGTAGTCAGCGAAGAACTCACGCCAGCTCTCGCTCACCGAGGTGGGGTTGTCGAGGTACTGCTCGTACATCTCGTCGACGAGCCAGGCGTTGGGTCCGAGCGTCGATGCTGAGGGGGGGTTGTCATTGGCCACGGATCGATGATATCGGCGTGCCCACGCCTCCCCGGGTAGGGCTCGCGGGCCGGTCCGGCGGGCGACGAGGCTGGCTAGGGTCGGTCCCGTGCGCATCGCCACCTGGAACGTCAACTCACTCAACGCACGCATGCCGCGGGTCGAGCAGTGGCTCGACGATCTGCGCCCCGACGTGCTCTGCATGCAGGAGACCAAGCTGGCCGACTCGGCCTTCCCGGCGATGGCCTTCCAGTCCCTCGGCTACGAGTCGGTCCACCACGGCGACGGTCGCTGGAACGGCGTGGCGATCCTCAGCCGGGTCGGGCTCGAGGACCCGATGGCGGGGTTCTCGCCCGAGCTCGAACCCGACTCCGACACGCGGATGGTGTCCGCGACCTGCGGCGGGGTGCGGGTCACGTCGGTCTACGTGCCGAACGGCCGGGCGCTCGGCGACCCCCACTACGACTACAAGCTCTCCTGGCTCGAACGGTTGCGCGGCCACCTCGACGGCACGTGCGATCCCGAGGGCGACGTCGTGGTGTGCGGTGACTTCAACATCGCTCCGGCCGACATCGACGTGTGGGACCCGGCGGCCTTCGAGGGTTCGACCCACGTCACGCCACCCGAGCGCGAGGCGCTCGCGCACGTGCGGGACTGGGGGCTCATCGACGTGTTCCGCGAGCGCTATCCAGACGTCGAGGGCCTCTACTCGTACTGGGACTACACCGCGGGGCGCTTCCACAAGCGCCAGGGGATGCGCATCGACTACGTGCTCGCCTCCCGCCCGTTGGCGGCTCGCTCGACGCTCGACATGGTCGACCGAAACGCCCGCAAGGGCACCAAGCCGTCCGACCACGCACCGGTGGTCGCCGAGTTCGCGGCGCGCGGCGATGCCTGACGGCGACGGCCAGGACGACGGCCGCCAGGACGACGG
>CAZBTQ010000161.1:3266-4348 GCA_964494405.1 uncultured Iamiaceae bacterium | reverse complement strand
GCCAGGACGACGGCCGCCAGGACGACGGTGCCGGCTTCGGCGGCTGGGCCGCGGCGTTCATCGCGGGAGAGCAGGTCGAGCTCACACCGCTGCGCGCCGAGAAGCGACGCCTCGCCGATGCGATCCGCCGCGCCACCGAGACGCTGGTGTCGGCCGACCTCCCGCTCGACGAGGTGACCCGCGCCGCGAACGATCTCGAAGCGGTGGTCGAGCGGTTCGAGGCCCTGCCGGAAGCGGAGTACGAGGGGTTCGGCGAGCTGGCCACCGCACCCCACGCCGAGGGCTTCTTCGATCGCAGCCCGATCCTCGGTCGTGCGAACCCCGTCGCGCCGCCCCTGGTGATGCAGACCGGCGACCAGCGCATCGTCGCCACCGCCACGTTCGGTTCGGCCTACGAGGGTCCCCCCGGTTGCGTGCACGGGGGCTGGATCGCGGCGAGCTTCGACGAGGTGCTCGGCGCGGCGCAGTCCCTCAGCGGGACGGGCGGGATGACCGCGTTCCTGCACGTCGACTACCGGTCACCCACGCCGTTGCACCGAGAGGTCCGCTTCGTCGGCGAGCTCGACCGGCGTGAGGGGCGGAAGGTCTTCACGCGCGGGCGCCTGATGCACGGCGACGTGCTGTGCGCCGAGGCGCAGGCGCTGTTCATCGCGATCGATCCGTCGCGGTTCGCCGCCATGGAGCGGACACGACCGGGACCTCGGCGGCCTCTGGGGTAGCAACTGCGGCTCCACGCGTTGCAAATGAGAATCGTCCTCATTATCGTTCGGCCGCATGATGAGGAACGGGATGACCTGGGTGCGGCGCGGCGTCGCGTCGGTCGCCGTGTCGGTCGTGGCCGTGCTCGTCCTCGCGGGATGCGGCAGCGACGCCACAGGGAGCTCGGGTCGGCCGGTGGTGGTGGCCACGACGCCGATCCTGGGCGACATCGTCTCGTCGACCCTCGGCGATGCCGCCGAGGTCGTGGTGCTGATGCCACGAGGTGCGGACCCCCACGCATTCCAGCCATCGGCGCGACAGCTCGGTGAGCTGCGCGACGCGTCGCTCGTCGTGGCCAACGGGCTCGGACTCGAGCGCGGCCT
>CAZBTQ010000161.1:0-3166 GCA_964494405.1 uncultured Iamiaceae bacterium | reverse complement strand
TGTGCGGGCCGTGTTCACCGACGAGGGCGTGTCGCCGGACCTCGCCCGTGCGCTGGCCGGAGAGGTGGGTGGCGACGTGCAGGTCGTCGCGCTGTTCACCGACACGCTCGGTGCGCCTGACGGTCCCAGCGGCACCTACGTCGACCTCATCCGAACTGATGCTCGTCGCATCGCCGACGCGCTCGGATGAGCCGGGCCGCTCGGACCACGGCTCCCGCCGCCGACCTGACCCCGTCGTAGGCTGCGGCCGGTGGAGTGGATCACCGAGCCGTTCGAGCTCGCGTTCATGCAGCGGGCGCTGCTCGGCGGCCTCCTCGCGGTGGTCACCACCTCGGTCGTGGGCACCTGGGTCGTGCTGCGCGGGATGTCGTTCATCGGCGACGCGCTCGCCCACGGCGTCCTTCCGGGCATCGCCCTGGCCTTCGCGTGGGGGATCGACCTGCGCCTCGGGGCGCTGGTGTCGGCGGCGGTGGTCGTCGCGGGCGTCAGCCTCGTCACCCGCCGGTCCCGGCTCCCGGAGGACACGGGCATCGGCCTGCTGTTCGTGGGGATGCTCGCGCTCGGGGTCATCATCATCTCCAGGCAGGGCTC
This sequence comes from uncultured Iamiaceae bacterium, assembly GCA_964494405.1. Taxonomy (GTDB): domain Bacteria; phylum Actinomycetota; class Acidimicrobiia; order Acidimicrobiales; family SKKL01; genus Actinomarinicola. Next base: position 2,575 of record CAZBTQ010000161.1, on the reverse strand, counting down.
GTACGCGGGCGAGCTCAGCTCGTTCCTCTTCGGCGACATCCTCGGGGTGACGGTTGCCGACCTGTGGGTGCAGGCGTTCGCCGCGGTGGTCGTCGTCGCAGGCGCGGTCGTGGGGTACCGGGCGTTCCTCGTGCTGTCGTTCAACGCCGACAAGGCACGCTCGCTCGGCCTCGCGCCAGGGATCGCGCACGCCGCGCTGCTGGCGCTGGTCGCGATCGCAGTGGTCGCGTCGTTCCAGACGGTCGGGACGTTGCTCGTGTTCGGCCTGCTCGTGGCGCCGCCGGCGACGGCCGCGCTCGTGGTGCGGCGGGTGCCGTGGATCATGGTCGGTGGCGTCATCGTGGGCAGCGTGGCCGTGGTGGTCGGGCTCCTCGTGAGCTACCACGCCGACACCGCCGCGGGGGCCACGATGGCGTTCAGCGCGGTGGTGTTGTTCTTCGCCGTGCTCGCTGCGCGGGAGCTGCCGGCGCTGAGAGGCCGCGCGTCGGCGAGGACCTGAGCTACGCGCTGTGCTGGGTGACCACCGCGAGCATGTCGTCGCCGTGGCGCTCGACCTTCACGGGGCCGATGCCCGGCAGCGCGAGCAGTTGTCGGCGCGTCGTGGGCCGAGCGCCCGCGACCGCCACGAGGGTGGCGTCGCTGAAGATCACGTACGCGGGGACGTTGGCCGCCTTGGCACGGCTGGATCGCCACGCCCGCAGCGCCTCGAACAGCCCCTCGTCGGCAGGGTCGAGCTCGGCGGGGAAGCCGCCCTTGCGGCGACGCCTGCTGCGCACGTCGTCGTTGGCGAGGCGCTCGCGCTGGGCGCGGATGTAGGAGGACCACTCGGTGGGCGGCTGGGCCTCATCGGCCAACAGCGCGATGGCGTGCGCGACGTCGTCGAGGTACGGCGAGGGATCGCGCCGGCTGGTGCGCTCGCCGAACGTGCGGCTCTCGGCGTACGACAGATGGAGCTGTGCTTCGGCGCGGGTGATCGCGACGTAGAACAGGCGCCGCTCCTCGTCGAGCGCGGCCTCGGTGGACGCGTGCCCGATGGGGACGAGCCCCTTCTCGATGCCGGCCAGGTGCACCACCGGCCACTCGAGGCCCTTCGCGGCGTGGAACGTCGTGACGTCGACCGCGTCGCGGTCGGGCGAGTCGTTGCCGACCGATGCGCGCAGCCACTGGGCGAAGCCGTCGACCGACGGGATGGGGTCGATGCGCTCGTAGTCGTGTGCCAGGCGGACGAGCATCTCGAGTGCCGCCCGGCGCTCGGCGACCGAGTCCGACGTGTCCGAGGGAGCGCCGTCGCTGTCGGGTTCTTCGGTGTCGATCGTGGCGGCCAGGTCGGCGACCGCGACCGAGAAGATGCCGGCGTGGCGGCGCATGCCGGCGAGCGCGGTGCGCACCGGTGCCTGCTGGAGCAGCCCGACGCCGCCGCGGACGCGGTGGGGGATGCCGGCCTTTCGCAGGGCCTCGGCCACCAGCGCCGTCTGCGCGTTGGTGCGGGTGAGCACGGCCTGGGAGGACCACTGACCGCCCGGGCGGTGGGCGTCGCGCACGGCTCGTGCCACCGCAGATGCTTCGGCGGTGTCGGTGGGGTACGACCGGATCGCGGGGACGGGGCCGTCGGGTCGGTGTGGCCGCAGGGGCGCGGAACGGGGATGCGACGGTGCGAGCACCGCGTTGGCGACGGCGAGGACCTGCGGGCTCGATCGGTAGTTGTCGGCCAGCTCGACGGTGTCGCCGCCGGGGAACCAACGGTCGAAGCCGACGAGGTAGTCGGCATCGGCGCCGTTCCAGGCGTAGATGGCCTGGTTCGGGTCGCCCACCACGCACAGGTCCGAGCTGTCGCCGAGCCACGATCGCAGGAGGTCGAACTGGAGCGGGTTGACGTCTTGGAACTCGTCGACGAACAGGTGGCGGAACCGCCAGCGCTGTGCCGCCGCGAAGTCGGGGTCGCCCATGTCGCGGATCGACAGGCGCAACAGATCGTCGAAGTCGACGACGCGGCGGCGTTGCTTGACCGCCATGTAGTCGGCGTAGACGCGGGCGACGTCGGCGGCGGGCACCGGCGGCCGGCGCGCCGCCCGGGACGCGGCGGCGGGGTAGTCGTCGGGCTCGATCCGCCGGGCCATCGCCCACTCGATCTCGGCGACGAGGTCGATGGCCTGGGAGCGGGTGGGCATCCGGACGTGGTCGATGAGGAACCCGACCTTGCGGTCGATCAGCTCGGGTGGGGTGACGCCGCGGTCGTCCCACCGCGCGCGGAGCTGTGCGTAGGCGATGGAGTGGAACGTGCCGGCGGCGATCGTGTCGCGCATGCCGAGCGCACGTAGCCGGGTGCCGAGCTCGCCGGCTGCCTTGCGGGTGAACGTGAGCGCGAGCACCCGGCGGGGGTCGGCGTCGCCAGTGGCGACGCGGTGGCCGATGCGCCGCGTGAGCGTGCGGGTCTTGCCGGAGCCGGCACCCGCGAGGATGCACAGCGGCGCCGCCGAGCTGGTGACGGCGGCTCGTTGCGCGTCGTTGAGATCTGCCACCAGGCGCGCGGGGTCCACGGCGGCCACCCTACCGAGGGGGTCCGACAGCGACGGCC
>CAZBTQ010000160.1:0-6762 GCA_964494405.1 uncultured Iamiaceae bacterium | reverse complement strand
AGATGCAGGAGGGGGCCGACAGCATCCTCACCATCGTGGTGTCGACGGGCAACGCACCGGCGCCGGTGCCGACCGGCCTCGAGGGCATGCCCCGCGCCGATGCCGAGGCAGCGATCACCGCGGCGGGCTTCACCGTCGGCGGCGTGGAGGAGGTACCTCACGAGGAGGTCGCCGCGGGCAGCGTGATCTCGGTGGGCTACGCCAACGAGCCCGTGGACGGCCAGCTCCCCGAAGGCGACCCCATCAACCTGGTCGTGTCCACCGGTCCCTATCCGCGCACCGTTCCCGGCGGGGTCGAGGGTCGCAGCTACGACGTGGTCGCGGCCGCCGTCACGGCGGAGGGCCTGGTGCCCGCCCGCGCCCAGGAGGCGTCCCAGACCGTGCCCGAGGGCCAGGTCATCCGCACCCAACCAGCGGCAGGCACGGTGGTCGGGCGGGGAGAGACCGTCACGATCGTCGTGTCGACGGGCGTGCCCTTCGTCACCGTGCCCGATGTGAGGGGCATGGACGAGGACGATGCCATTGCGGAGTTGAGGGATGCAGGTTTCAGGATCGGCAGCCGCATCGGCCAGGCGGGTCGCCCGGTGCTCGCGACCGATCCGCCGGCCGGCGAGTCCGTGCGCCAGGGCACCGAGATCACCATCATCACCCGCTCGACCTGACCCGGACGCCGACGCGAGATGTCGGTGTGACCGATGTCTCGCGGTTGTTGACAGAACGGTGAAGAAGCCCTCGGTACCCTCCACCTACGTGGATGACGTCTCCTGGCCTGTGATGCTGCGCCAGCGACTCCACGACAAGGTGTCGAGCAGCGATCGCTACCCGTGGATCGTCGTCGCTGCCGCCTTGTTCGGTCTCTTCACGGTCGGCTTCACCATCACGATCCTCGCCGTGTCGATCCCGCGGATGGCCGACGACATGGGCTCGAGCACCTCCACGCTCACCTGGGTGGTCACCGGCCCGATGTTGGCGTTCGCCATCGTGGGGCCTGCTGCCGGCAAGTTGGGCGACATCTTCGGCCACCGTCGCGTCTACCTGCTCGGACTCGCCGGCGCCGGCCTCTTCGCAGCGTTGACCGCGCTGTCGTGGAACGCCCCGTCGCTCATCGCCTTCCGGGTCATCGGCGCCACGCTCGGCGCCGCGTGCGGACCGGCGTCGATGGCGATGATCAACAAGCTGTTCACCCGTGAGACCCGCGTGCAGGCGATGGGCTACTGGTCGCTCGTCATGGCCGGCGGCCCGGTGCTCGGCGCGGTCGTCGGCGGCCCGATCGTCGAGGCCTTCGGGTGGCGGTGGATCTTCATCGGCCAGGTGCCGTTCGTGCTGGCCGGACTGCTCGTGGCGTTCGCGGTCCTGCCCGAGGGGGAGCGCACGAAGCGGATCCCCTTCGACTTCGTGGGGTCGGTCCTGCTCGGCGGTTCGGCCGCGCTGTTCGTCCTGGCGCTCAACCGTGGGCCGGTCATGGGCTGGGACAACTCCATCGTGTGGGGCGCGTTCGCGCTCGTGCCGGTCGGGCTGTACCTGTTCGTGCGCCGCCAGGCCACCTTCGCCCACCCGCTCATCCCGCTCGACTACTTCGCGCGACGCAACTTCACGTTCCCGATCCTCACCCAGATGCTGTCGAACTTCGCCTACATGGGCGGGTTCATCCTCACGCCGCTGCTGCTCGAAGAGGTCCTCCACTACGGCGAGACCCGCACGAGCATCCTCTCCATCGCTCGCCCGCTGGCGTTCGCGATCGCCGGTCCGATCGCCGGTCGGGTCGCGCTGCGGGTGGGGGAGCGCAACTCGGCCGTCTTCGGCACGTCGTGCGTCGTCGTGTCGATGGTGGGCCTCGCCCAGGTCACCGGCGGCACGAGCGACGCGTTCATCGTGGCGGCCCTCGGCATGTCGGGCATCGGCATGGGGGCCACGTCTCCCTCCATGGCCGCCAGCATCGCCAACGCCGTCGACGAGCACGACCTCGGCATCGCAGGTGCCGCACAGCAGATGATGAGCCAGATCGCCGCTGTCGTCGGGATCCAGATCCTCCAGACCGTGCAGGCGGCGAGGGTCGACGCGGTGGGTGTCGCCGAGTCGTACTCGCTCGCCTACCTGGTCGGTGGCGCCGCCGCGGCGTGCGCGATCGTCACCGCCGCGTTCGTCCGCTCGACCAAGGACGAGGTCCACACCCTCCGCGGCGAGCCGATGGCCATCGCCGCGTCGGCGGGACGCTGACCCGGTCGGTAGCGTGCTGGCCGATGGCCACCCACGAGTTCCTGAGCGCAGATTGGGTCGCGGCAGCGAGCGACATCCGTGATGAGTACGCGGACCGGCTCGCGCCGCCGGGCCTTGCGCTGCGCGTCAACCTCGTCGTCACCGATGCGCCGTTCTCCGAGGAGGACGTGCGGGCCTTCATCGACACGTCGAACGGTGAGACCCTCGCCGAGCTCGGGGTGCTCGACGATCCCGACCTCACCCTCACCGTCGACCACGCCACGGCGCGCCGGGTGTTCCTCGGCAAGGACCCGGGGACCGCGCTCGAGGCGTACATGAGCGGACGGATCGTGGTCGACGGCGACATGAGCAAGCTGTTCGCGCTCCAGGCCCAGTCGGTGGATCCGGTCGCCGCCGAGCTTGCCGGGCGCATCGCGGCGATCACCGCCGAGTAGCGGCAGAGCGGCGATCACCGCCGAGTGCGATCGGGGTTGACACGCGCCACCAGTCGTCATAACTGTATCGGTATGAACGATACAAAGGCGGATCCCATGAACCAGGCGAACGCGGTGTTGGTGGCGCTGGTCCCGGTCCTGGTCGTGTGGCTGGTGTGCGTGGCGTGGACGACCTTCGACATGGGCGGCGCCTGGTTCGCGCTCGCGGTGGCGGCAGTGCCGGTCGCCATCGCAGGCGCGCTGACCACACCGGCGATGACGCAGCGCTGGGCCCTCGATCGCGGCGCAGCGATCGTCGGTCCTGTGGTCGACCTCGTCCACCGTCAGGTGCTGCGGGCCCGGGTGGCGCGGACCCTCGGCATCACGTTGGCGATCGCCACGCAGATCATGGTCACCGCCTACTACAACGCCCACCTCGACTCGTTCGCCGAGAACTGGGACCGATGGAGCGCCTTCGAGCGCGCAGGCGGCGTGTGGGGTCTCGCCGCGGTTGGCTACACGGGGGCGACGGTCGCTGCCGAGGCAACCAAGCCGCGACTGGCCGGGGCGGGTCGAGTCGCGGCGGTGCTCGACCGCCGCCGCCTCGGTGACCTCCTCGACGTGGGCCTGCGTCGGGTGCTCGTGGTGTACCTCGCGGTGGCTGGCCTTGCGGCGACCGCGTGGTCGGTGGTCTTCGTCGACTCGGGGAGCGTCAGCCCGAGCCCTGCGGCGGTCTTCCCGCTGCTCGTCGCGGTGGCAGCGCTCGTCGCCGCTACGTGGGCGAGCCGTCGCCGCCAGCGTGCGGCGGACGACCAGGAGCTCGCCTACGACGAGCTCACGCGCACGTCGGCGGTCAACGCGCTGGCCGGCACGTCGGTGGGCATGCTCGGGGTCTTCGCGGGCTTGGCGGGATCCGCGGCGTGGGACGCCGACTCAGGCTGGCTCGCCTTCGTGGGCTTCGCCTACATGCTCCTCGGGTTCGGCGTCTGGATCGCCAGCGGCACCAAGCTGGTCTTCCGGACCCGGCGCATCGACGCCCTGCGAGCCGCCGCGTGATCGTGCGACTCGACCCTGCGTCGCCGGCGCCGCCCGCCGACCAGCTCGTCACCCAGATCACTGCGGCGATCCGTGGTGGCGAGGTCCGGGCCGGTACCCGGCTGCCCACGATCCGCGCCCTCGCCGCCGACCTCGGGCTGGCGCCCGGCACCGTCGCTCGTGCGTATGCGGAGCTCGAGCGCGACGGGTGGGTCCACACCCAGGGGCGGCGGGGGACGGTTGTCGCCGACCGTCAGGTGTCGCCGGACGACGAGGCGATCGCCAGCGCGGCCCAGCAGCTCGCGGCGGCGGTCGCCCGCAGCCCGGATCCGGCGGGGGTCGCGCACAGGGCGCTCGACGTCGCGTTCGCCCGACTCGGCCGCTCGATCTGACCGAGCGACGCGACGCGCGCAGCGCGGCCCGCGGGAGTCAGCTGAGGGGACGCTGGTTAGGCTCCGCGCATGACCGACGCACCCGACGCCACGCCGCCCGCTGAGATCCTCCCCGGTGCCGAGCCGCTGTCCATCGCGGGCGACGACACAGGTGTGCTCGTCGTCCACGGTTTCACCGGCAATCCCCAGTCGATGCGGGGCCTCGCGGAGGCGTTCGGCGCCGCCGGCTTCACCGTCGAGCTCCCACTGCTGCCCGGCCACGGCACCGAGCTGGCCCACATGCTCACCACCGATTGGGACGACTGGTCGGCGGCGGTCGATGCCGCGTACTCCGATCTCGCGGGCCGCACCGAGCGGGTGTTCGTCGCCGGCCTGTCGATGGGGGGCACCCTCACGCTGTGGCTCGCCGAGCAGCATCCCGAGGTCGCCGGGCTGGTCCTCGTCAACCCCGCGTGCCCGATCCCCGGCACCAGCGGCGAGATGTTGGCGCTGCTCGACTCGATGGTCGAGGCGGGCCAGCAGCTCATGGACGGCATCGGCAGCGACATCGCCGATCCCGATGTCGGTGAGCTCGCCTACGGGCAGACGCCGATCGCTCCGCTCGTCAGCCTGCTGCGAAACGGCGAGGAGGTCGCCCGTGGCATCGGGTCGATCGCCAGCCCTGCGCTGCTGCTGACCAGCCCCCAGGACCACGTGGTGGCTCCCGAGCAGGGTGACCACATCGCCGAGCACTACGGCGGTCCGCTGGAACGGGTGAGCCTCGACCGCAGCTACCACGTGGCGACGCTCGACTACGACAAGGACCTCATCAACGAGCGCGCCGTCGAGTTCGTCCGCGCGGTGGTCGAGGGATAGCGGGGAAGTGGACCTGTCGGCGGGGTTGGCGGCGGCCTACCTGCGGCTGGCGTTCGACCAGGTGACGGCGGTCGCCGAGCGCCTGGGCGACGAGCTGGTGGTCGCGCGTCCGGTCGAGCCGTCGGCGGGCGGGCCGGTCACCAACTCGGTCGCCGCGCTGGTCGTGCACTGCTGTGCGGTGACCGAGTGGTGGCTCGGCCACGTCGCGCTCGGCCGACCGTCCAACCGGGATCGCGACGCCGAGTTCCGGGCCACCGCCACCGTCGAGGAGCTGCGCGTGCTGGTCGCGGCGACGCTGCGCCAGGCCGAGGCCGACCTCGTCGAGATGGCGGGACGGCCGACGACCGAGTCGGTCGGCGCTTCCGATGACGCTGACCACCCGGTCGACCGCGACCGGTCGGACGCCTCGGTGGTCTTGCACGTGCTCGAGGAGCTCTACCAGCACCTCGGCCAGATGGAGATCACCGCCGACGTCCTGTTGGCCCGCTGAACTGAGGCGACACCACGACGAGGCAGTGGGAACCTCGGGACGTGGAGATCCGTGACGCGAACCTCGACGACCGCGGCGCCCTCGAGGACGTGTACCGGCGGGCGTCGATGTCGAACGATGGCGATCGCCCTCTGTTCGTCGAACACCCGGAGCTCTTGGAGCTGTCCGACCGCGCGATCCACGAGGGGCGGATGCGCGTCGCGATCGTCGACGGCGCGATCGCGGGCTTCGCCTCGACGGTGGTTCGGCCCGGTTGGGTCGAGCTCGAGGATCTGTTCGTCGACCCCGACCGGATGCGCCAGGGCGTCGCGAGGGCGCTGATCGACGACGTCCGTGCCACCACCCGCGTCGCGGGCCGCGACCGGGTCGAGGTCGACGGCAACCGCCATGCGCTGGCGTTCTACACCGCGGCCGGGTTCGTCGCAGGTGCAGAGGTCGCGCTCGACCATGGCACGGCCATCCGCATGCACCTCGACGTCCCATCCCGCCCCGACGGGGGTTCGTAGGGCGGCCTCTAGGCTGTCGGTCCATGTCTGAACCCTCCGACAGCGCCCCCATCACCAGGGAGGAGGTCGCCCACGTGGCGAACCTCGCCCGACTCCAGCTCACCGACGCCGAGCTCGATCAGTTCACCGGTCAGCTGGCCGCGGTGCTCGACCACGCCCGCGACGTGGAGGGCCTCGACGTGGCCGACGTGCCCCCGACGGCGCATCCGTACGAGCTGGTCAACGTCACCCGCCCCGATGAGGTACGGCCGTCGCTCGACCGTGACGAGGTCCTGGCCCAGGCGCCGTCGACCGAGTCCGGCCAGTTCCGCGTCCCGCCGGTGCTGGGGGAGGCGCCATGAGCGCCGACACCGCCGTCGAGATCGCCGCGGCCGTCCGCGCGGGCGAGCGCTCGGCACGTGAGGTCCTCGAACAGCACCTCGCCGCCATCGGCGCCCGTGAGCCGGAGCTGCACGCGTTCAACCTGGTCACAGCCGACGCGGCGCGAGCCACCGCAGAACGCGTCGACGCCGCGGTGGCAGCGGGCGACGACCCCGGCCCGCTGGCCGGAGTCCCCGTCGCGCTGAAGGACAACCTGTGCACCCGCGGCGTCGCCACGACCTGTTCGTCGCGCATCCTCGACGGCTGGCAGCCGCCCTACGACGCCACCGTGGTCGCACGCCTCGCGGCGGCAGGCGCCGTCGTGGTCGGCAAGACCAACCTTGACGAGTTCGCAATGGGCAGCTCGACGGAGAACTCGGCGTTCGGCCCCAGCCGCAACCCCCACGACACCAGCCGTGTCCCAGGTGGCTCCAGCGGCGGCAGCGCCGTCGCCGTCGCCGCGGGCTTCGCGCCGCTGGCGCTCGGGTCCGACA
>CAZBTQ010000159.1:0-6786 GCA_964494405.1 uncultured Iamiaceae bacterium | reverse complement strand
CGGCGGACTTGGCCGACTCGACCTCGAGCAGCATGTCGGCGCACTTGTGCTTGATGGCCTGGAACGAGCCGATCGGGCGGCCGAACTGGACGCGGTCCTTGGCGTACTGGACCGACATGTCGAGGCACTCCTGGGCGCCACCGACCTGCTCGGCGGCGAGGGCCACCGCGGCGAGGTCGAGCGTGGCGGACAGGACGTCCCACCCGGCGCCATCGGTGCCGATGAGCGTGGCCGGCGTGTTGGAGAACTCGACCTTGGCCTGCTTGCGGGTCTGGTCCATGGTGGCCAGCGGCGTGCGGGTGAGGCCCGCAGCGTTGGCGTCGACGGCGAACAGCGACACGCCGGCGTCGGTCTTGGCTGCCACGAGGATGAGGTTGGCGGTGTGGCCGTCGAGGACGAACATCTTCTCGCCGGTCAGGGTCCAGCTGTCGCCGTCCTTGGTGGCGGGGAGGGTGATGCCCTCGGCGTCCCAACGTCCGTTGGCCTCGGTGAACGCGACGGTGGCGATGGTGTCGCCAGCCGCGATGCCGGGGAGGTGCGCCTTCTTGGCGTCGTCGTCGCCGCTCTCGAGCAGCAGGTTCGTGGCGAGCGCGACGGTCGAGAAGTACGGGGCGCACAGCAGGCGCCGGCCCATCTCCTCGAGCACGACGATGAGCTCGACATAGCCGTAGCCCTGGCCGCCGAACTCCTCGGGGATGATGAGGCCCTGGAGGCCCATCTCGGTGCCCATCTGGGTCCAGACCGCGGCGTCGAAGCCGTTCTCGGTCTCCATCTGCTCGCGGACCGCTTCCTCGGACGACTTGCTCTCGAGGAACTGGCGGACGAAGCCTCGAAGCTGTTCCTGCTCCTCGCTGAATGCGAAGTTCACGTGCTCTCCCCCTCGGGATGATCTCTGTACCGGTGGACCGGGCCGATCCCCGGTGTGCGGTCACCGTAGGCACCGACGCGATCCCTCGCCACTCGGGTTGTGTACGCGCGTGCTACGGTCGCCCAGGTGAGCGATGGGTTCGATCCCACCAGCGCCGCGCTCGAACGGGTCGGCATCCGAGAGCTGCGCAACCAGGTCGCGGCCGTGGTGCGTCGGGCAGGAGCCGGCGAACGCATCGTCGTCACCGTCGACGGTCGTCCGGTGGCACAGCTCGGCCCGCTCTCGGGTGCCGGCGACCTCACGCTCGACGACCTGGTCGCCGCTGGGCTGGCCCGACCGGCACGGCGAGACGATCGTCCGCCGACGCCAGAGCCCGTCGATCCTCCCGTCGATGCCCGCGCTCGTCCCGTGCTCGACGAGCTCCGGGGCGGGTGACGCGTCCACCATGACCCTGGCGATCGACACGTCGGCCCTGGTCAAGCGGTACCTCCGCGAGCCCGGCCGCGATCTGGTGATCGAGGCGATGGATGCCGACGCCGCCTGGTGTGCCTCTGCGCTCACGCGCACCGAGACGCTCGTGGCGCTCCACCGCAGCGCGGTCAGCCGACGGCAGCAGCAGGCGCTGTGGGCGACGTTCCGTGACGACTGGGACGCCATGGTCGTGATCCCCGTCGACGATCGCTGCCTTGGCCGTGCCGTGGAGATCGGTGCGGGCTTCGGCATCCGCACCGTCGACGCCATCCACCTGGCGGCCGCCGACCGGCTCCCCCGTCCGACGCGCTACCTCACGTTCGATCGCCACCAGATCCCCGCTGCCGCCTCGCTCGGCCTCGAGGTCGTGTCGCCCTACGACGAGTGACGGACGACCGTTGCCGGGGCGTCGCCACAGGCACAAGATGACCGCCATGGGGAGGCGTGGCGCGGGGGCGCCCACCGCGCTGGGAGTGCCGACGTTCCGACGGCTGCTCACGGCGTGGACGATCGGCAACCTGGCCGACAGCGCGCTCTTCCTGACGCTCGCCGTGTGGATGAAGGAGCTGACCGGCTCCAGCAGCGCCGCTGGACTCGTGTTCCTCGCCCTCGGCGCGCCGGTGTTCCTCTCACCGTTGATCGGCGTGCTCACCGACCGGATGTCCCGACGATGGCTCCTGGTCGCCGGGAACCTCTTCGGCGCGACCGCCGCCACCGCGCTGCTCCTCGTCCAGGACCGGTCGCAGGTGTGGCTCATCTACGTCGTGGCGTTCGCATACGGATCGCTCGGCATCCTCAACTCCTCGGCCCAGGCCGGCCTGCTCCGCGACCTGCTCCCCGACGAGCTCCTCGACGGGGCGAACGGGATGCTGACCACGATCGATCAGGGGCTGCGCCTCGTGACGCCCGCCCTCGGCGTCGTGGTGTTCTCGCTCGCAGGGCCTGCGACGCTGGCGATCGGCGTCGCCGCGCTCCTCTGCACCACTGCGGCGCTGCTCGCCGCGACCACGATCGACGAGACCCCACCCGCCCCACGAGACCCGTCGGAGTCCTTCTGGGCCGAGAACGTCGCTGGTCTGCACCACGTGCGCGACGTGCCCGTCCTGTGGCGGATGTTCGTCGTCGGCGCGGTGGCCTTCAGCGTGGTCGGCTCGTTCGACACGCTGCTGTTCGAGATCATCGAGCGCGGCATCGACCGATCGCCGGACTTCGCCGCGGTGCTGATCAGCACCCAGGGTGCGGGTGCGGTCGTCGGCGGCCTCACCGCCGCGGCCGTGCTGCGCCGCCGCGGTCCGCTACGCACCGTCGGCGCCGCGCTGGCGACCATGGCCGGCGCCGTCGCCCTGATGCTGGCGACCCTCTCGATCCGACCGCAGATGCCGATCGTCGTGGCCGCCATGGCGCTGGCCGGGCTGGCGATCCCGTGGTTGATCGTGGCGGTCGCCACCACGCGCATCCGGCTCACGCCCGCGCAGCTCCAGGGGCGCACCGCAGCGGCCATGAACATGGGCCTCACGATCCCCCAGCTCACGTCGAGCGCCGCTGGGGCGCTCGCGGTCAGCATCGTCGACTACCGGTGGGTGATGGCGCTCGCGGTCGTGGTCCTGACCGCCTGCGCCGCCAGCCTGCTGCTCGACCGCCGCCAGCTCGATCCTGAGGCGCTCGATCCAGAGCCCCTCGATCCCGAGCGCGACGCGGGACCCGAGGGCACACTGGTCACATGAGCGATTCCAGCCCTGTGACGTCAGGATCCACGCTGCACTGGTCAGACGAGCGCGCCGAGATCCACAAGGTCGTCGTCGGCCCGATGGACAACAACGTCTTCGTGCTGCGGTGCAAGGACACCGGAGACGCGGTGCTGCTCGATGCCGCCAACGAGCACGAGCGGCTGCTCGAGCTGTGCCAGGCCCTCGGCGTTCGGACGGTGCTCGAGACCCACGGCCACTGGGACCACATCCAGGCGGTGCCCGCCGTGCGCGACGCCGGCTACGAGGTGGGCGTCACCGCCGAGGACGCCGACATGCTCGACGCCTACGACTACGTGATCGAACCCGACTCGGTGATCCCGGTCGGGCGGCTGAAGCTCCGGACGATCTTCACGCCGGGCCACACGCCGGGGTCGATGTGCTTCAAGCTCGAGGATGCTCCCGTGCTCTTCAGCGGCGACACGCTCTTCCCCGGTGGCGCTGGTGCCACGAAGTTCCCCGGCGGCGACTTCGACACGATCATCCGGTCGATCGACGAGCAGCTCTTCTCCACGCTCGATGCCGACACGATCGTCATGCCGGGCCACGGCACCGACACCACGATCGGCGCCGAGCGTCCGCACCTCCAGGAGTGGATCGACCGGGGATGGTGAGCGAGTCCGGCCCGGCCGCCGGCCAAGCGCTCCCGGCTACGGAACCTTCGCTCAGCCAGGCGCTCCCGGCTACGGAACCTTCGCTCAGCCGGGCGCTCCCGGCCACGGAACCTTCGCTCAGCCGGGCGCTCCCGGCTGACGAACGCCCGATCGATCCGACGCCGGTGCACACGGCCGACCTCCCGCCCACCCCCATCCGCGACCGCAACATCCCGGCCGAGGCGTGGGTCGAGGCTCCCGAGGTCTTGTTGCGCTCCGGCGACGACATCGGCCGTCCGGTGATCACCTACAAGCGACGCCTCGGCGACTGGCTGCTGTGGCGAGCAGGTCCGGCCACCGGCGCCGACGCGCGCTACGTCGTGCTGCACGCCGACGACCTCGATCGGCACTTCACGTTCCGCCTCTTCGCCGACGGTACCGGCGACGGCGTGGGACCGAGCGGCGAGCGCCACACCCGCTTCAGGGCGTGGAAGGAAGACCTCCGCGACCACGGCTGACGCTCCTCCTGCGATTTCCACTACGTAGGTAGTGCTAATTCGGGGCGATGCGTAGAATCGTCACCATGTCCACCCCGCTGTTCCAGATCGAGGACCTCCACGTCAGCGCCGATGGCAACGAGATACTCAAGGGGGTCGACCTCACCATCGGTGCCGGAGAGGTGCACGCGCTGATGGGCCCCAACGGCTCGGGCAAGTCCACCCTCGCCAACGCCCTGCTCGGCAGTCCCGAGTACGAGGTGACCTCGGGACGCATCCTGTTCAAGGGCGACGACATCACCGACTGGGACACCGACGTGCGCGGCAAGTCCGGGATGTTCCTCGCGTTCCAGTACCCCCAGGAGATCGCCGGCGTCTCGGTCATCAACTTCCTGCGCCAGGCGCTCTCGGCCCGCAAGGGCATCGACCTGTCCGTGCTGGAGCTGCGCCTGTCGATCATGGAGTGGATGGCCCGCCTCGACATGGACCCGTCGTTCGCCGACCGCTACCTCAACGAGGGCTTCTCGGGTGGCGAGAAGAAGCGCAACGAGATCCTCCAGATGGCGATCCTCGAACCCGAGATGGCCATCCTCGACGAGACCGACTCGGGCCTCGACATCGACGCCTTGAAGGTCGTCGCCAAGGGCGTGCAGGAGGTGCGCGGCGACCGTCCCGACCTCGGCGTGCTCGCCATCACCCACTACCAGCGGCTGCTCGACCACCTCCAGCCCGACGTGGTCCACATCCTGTTCGACGGTCGTATCGTCGACACCGGCGGGCCCGAGCTGGCGAAGCGCCTCGAGGCCGAGGGGTACGACGCCTGGAGGAACGCGTGACGATCGACGTGGCACGCCTCGACCAGGGCGGACGGCTCGACGTCGACCGCATCAAGGCCGACTTCCCGATCCTGGAGCGACAGGTCCACGGCGGCCGCCTCGTCTACCTCGACTCGGCGAACACCAGCCAGAAGCCGCACCACGTGCTCGACGCGATGACGCGCTACTACGAGCAGTCGAACGCCAACGTGCACCGCGGCACCTACCTCATCGCCGAGGAGGCCACCGCCGGGCTCGAGGGCGCACGCGCCAAGGTCGCGTCGTTCATCGGCGCGGGTTCCACCCGAGAGGTGATCTTCACCCGCAACGCCACCGAGGCGCTGAACCTCGTGGCCAAGGCCTGGGGACGGGCCAACCTTCGTGCTGGCGACGCGGTCGTGCTCACCGAGCTCGAACACCACGCCAACATCGTTCCCTGGCACCAGCTCGTCGACGAGATCGGCATCGACCTGCGCTGGATCCCCGTCACCGCCAGCGGCCACCTCGACCTCGCCGATCTCGACCGGCTCGTCGACGGCGCCAAGGTCGTCTCGTTCGCCGCCATGTCGAACGTGCTCGGCACGATCCTGCCGGTCGAGCGCCTCGTCTCGGCGGCCCACGACGCCGGAGCGATCGCGGTCGTCGACGCCAGCCAGTACGTCCCGCACCTGGCCACCGACGTCCAGGCCTGGGGGGCCGACTTCGTGGCCTTCACCGGCCACAAGATGTGCGGGCCCACCGGCATCGGCGTGCTGTGGGGCACCGAAGCGATCCTCGACGCCACTCCCCCCTTCCTCACCGGCGGCGAGATGATCCTCAACGTCACCAAGGAGGGGTTCACGCCGAACGAGCTGCCGTGGAAGTTCGAGGCGGGCACACCTCCCATCGCCGAAGCCATCGGTCTCGGCGCCGCGGTCGACTACCTGGAGTCCCTCGGCATGGACGCGGTGCGAGAGCACGAGATCGCGCTGACCGGCTACGCGTTGCGCACGCTCACCGAGCGGTTCGGCGACCGGCTCACGATCCACGGGCCGTCCGAGCCCGCTGAGCGCGGCGGCGTGATGTCGCTGGTGTTCGACGACATCCACCCCCACGACCTCACCCAGGTGTTCGACCAGCACGGCGTCTGCGTGCGGGCCGGCCACCACTGCGCCAAGCCGCTGATGCGTACGATGGGCGTCGCCGCGACCGCTCGCGCGTCGCTGTACGTGTACAACGACGAGGCCGACATCGACGCCCTGGGCGACGCCCTCGACGCAGCGTCCGACTTCTTCGCCATCTGACGCTCTCGCCACTCGACTTCCTCGCCGCCTGACCTCCTCGCCACCTGATCTGACCGACTGGAACCGACTCGATGCCCGGACTCGAAGACCTCTACCGAGAGATCATCCTCGACCACTACCGGAACCCCCGGAACCGTGGCGAGCTCGAGGCGCCGCCCGCGCACCGCAGCGAGGGGTTCAACCCGTTGTGCGGTGACGAGATCGTCGTCTACCTCGCCAACGACGGCGACACGATCGACGACATCCGCATCGGCGGTCAGGGTTGCTCCATCAGCCAGTCGTCCGCCTCGATGATGTCGGCCGCCGTGAAGGGCAAGAAGGTCGCCGAGGCCCGCGACATCCTCAAGGCGTTCAAGGCGATGATGTCGATCCACGAGTCCGAGCTGGAGGCCGAGGACGGCGCGCCCGAGCCCGCCGCCGACACCCCAGAGGTCAAGCTCGGCGACCTCGAAGCGCTGCGCGGCGTCGTGAAGTTCCCCGTGCGCATCAAGTGCGCCACCCTCTCGTGGAACAC
>CAZBTQ010000158.1:0-6798 GCA_964494405.1 uncultured Iamiaceae bacterium | reverse complement strand
ACGGCACCCGCCGGATCACCCACGTCACCGAGGTGCAGGGCATGGAGGGCGACGTCATCACCCTCCAGGACATCTTCCTCTTCGACTACGGCATGGGCGTCGACGAGAACGGCCGCTTCCGTGGCCACCTGAAGGCATCCGGTGTGCGACCCAAGTTCACCGAGAAGCTGTCGGACCTCGGCATCCGCCTCGGCGCCGAGGTGTTCCAGCCCGAGCCCATGGGGCAGAAGGCGGTCGGTCGGTGAAGCGACTCATCGCCGCTGTCGCCGCCGTGCTGTTGGCGGCGGTGGCGTTCGCCACGCCCGGCGCGCTGGCCCAGGACGACGGGTCGTCGCAGCTCCAGATCCGTGCGGTCGACAGCCGCGACCCGTCGTCGGTGGCGATGGTCGTCGGCTGGACCGGCGACCCGAGCGACCTCGAGTCCGGCACCATCGTCGAGAACGGCAACGAGCACTCCCCAGACGACGTCGTGCCGCTGCCGGGCGGGCTGCTCGCCACCGTGCTGGTCGTCGACAACTCAGAGGCGATGGACGCCGGCGGGGCATTGGTGCAGGCACGCGAAGCTGCCGCCACCTACGTCCGCGACGCACCCGACGGCGAGGTCATCGGCCTCGTCTCGGTGGGTGGGTCTGGTCGTGTGGTCCAACGTCTGACGACCGATCGCAACCGCCTGCTCGTGGCGATCGACACCCTCGCCCCCACTGGCAACAGCGCCCTGTGGAACGGCATCGATGCCGCGTCGCAGATGCTCGGAACGAGCGACGGCCGTGAGGGCAACGTGGTCGTCATCGCAGGTGGCCCCAACGTCGCGTCGACCATCCCGCAGTCCCAGGCCCGTGGTAGCGCGGTCTCCCAGGAGGCCACCGTCCACGCCGTCGGCCTGGTCGGCCGCGGTCTCGACGAGGCCGGCCTGCGCGACATCGTTAACGCCACGGGCGGCGTCTACAGCAGCCAGGAGAACCCGACGGCGCTGGTCGACGCGGTCGCCGCCATCGGCGAGCACGTCGCCAGCCAGTACGTCGTCACCTACAGCACCGAGACGCCGACCGGTCCGGTCGACCTGACGTTCAGCGCCGGCGGCGAGCAGGCCTCGGTGTCGTTCGTGAGTGGCGGTGTCGCGAAGGGCGCCGCTGCGCTTCGGCCCATCGCAGGCGAGGACCCGGGCGGCATCGGGTTCTTCCGCGACAACGGCTTCATCCTCGGCCTGGTCCTGGGGGCGGTGGCGGTGACATTGGGCATCTTCGCCGTCGGCAGCCTGATGGTCAGCGATCGGGGCAGCCTCGACACGATGCTGGAGCAGTACACCGACACCGGTCCAGCGCCGCTCGACGACGATGACAACTCTGGGATGGCCCACACGGCGTTCATCCAGCGAGCGGTCAGCCTCACCGAGGGCTTCGCCGAACGACGGGGGATCCTCGCCAGGGTCGAGGGCATGCTCGAGAAGGCGAACCTGCCGCTGCGAGCGGGTGAAGCGATCTTCTTCTACGCGGCGGGCCTCGTCCTGCTGTTCGCGATCGTGTTCGTGCTCACCGAGGGGAACATCATCCTCACCCTCGCGGCGACCGGCATCGGGGCGCTCCTTCCCCCGGCGATCGTCAACTACCTCGGCTCGCGCCGCCAGAAGCAGTTCGTGGCGCAGCTCCCCGACATGCTCCAGCTCCTCGCGGGCACACTGCGCGCCGGCTACTCGCTGATGCAGGGCGTCGAGGCGGTCTCGACCGAGGTGACCGACCCGATGGGCCACGAGCTGCGCCGCATCGTCACCGAGTCCCGGCTCGGCCGCCCGCTGGAGGACGCCCTCCAGGCGTCGGCCGAGCGGATGGACAGCCCGGACTTCCAGTGGGCCGTCATGGCCATCGGCATCCAGCGCGAGGTCGGCGGCAACCTGGCCGAGCTCCTCCTCACGGTCGCCGACACCATGGTCCAGCGGGAGCGCCTCCGCCGCGACGTGGCAGCGCTGACCGCAGAAGGCAAGATCTCGGCGATCGTCCTCGGCCTTCTGCCGCCTGGCCTCGCCGTCGCCATGTGGATGATGAACCCCGACTACATCGCGGTGCTCTTCAACACGACCTTTGGCAACGTCCTGCTCGGTGGGGCGATCGTCCTGGCGTGCGTCGGGTTCTACTGGATGAAGAAGGTGATCGAGGTTGATGTCTGATCTGCCCCTCGAACTGATCGTCGGCGGCATCGGCCTCGCGGTCGGTCTCGTCCTGTTCTTCGTCCTCACCCAGGCAGAGGACAAGTCCGTCGTCCGCGAGTCGCTGCGCCAGCTCGACGGCTATGAGGTCGAGAACGTCCGCGACCAGGAGTTGCTGAACCCCCTCACCGACCGTGCCGTCAAGCCGATCCTGGAGGGTCTGACCGGCCTTGGTCGCCGATTCACCCCCGACGGCTACGTCAACCAGGCCAAGTTGAAGCTCGTCCGCGCCGGTCGCCCGGGACCAGACGCGGCGGACCGCTTCCTGGCCATCCGCGTGGTCACGGTGGCGCTCGTCCCGGTGGCGTTCATCGTCAACTACCTGTGGAACCCGTTCGGGTTGGACGGCATGCTCCACCATGCGGCGTTCGGGCTCGTGGCCTTCGCGCTCATCGCCGGCCCCGACGCGATCCTGAACCGCCAGGTCGAGGAGCGTCAGTACACCCTGCGTCGCTCGCTGCCCGACATCATGGACCTGCTCGTCATCTCGGTGGAGGCCGGTCTCGGCTTCGAGCAGGCCCTCGACAAGGTCATCAACAACGTGCCCGGTCCGCTGTCCGAGGAGTTCGCTCGTGTGCTCGGTGAAGTGCGAGCCGGTGCGACGCGGGCCGACGCCATGCGGCAGCTCGACGAGCGTACCGATGTGCCCGAGATCCGCTCGTTCGTGCTGGCCATCCTCCAGGCCGACACCTTCGGCGTGTCCATCGGGCGGGTGCTGCGCTCGCAGGCCGACGAGATGCGCATCAAGCGCCGTCAGCTCGCCCAGGAGCGAGCCCAGAAGGCACCGGTGAAGATGATGGTGCCGATGGTGTTCTGCGTGTTCCCGGCGTTGTTCGTCGTCGTGCTCGGTCCCGCGATCATCAACATCCGCGACAACTTCAGCTGACGCCGACCCATGAGGGTAGACGGGGACGGTACAGAGGTCGCGGCCGCGACTCCTGAGCGAGGGCAGGCGCTCGGCGTGGGGATCGGCATCGTGTTCGTGGTGATCGGTGCGGTCATCGGCATGGGGAGGCTGTCCGACAACAGCTTCTTCACCCACCTCGCCACCGGTCGGATCATCCTTGGGGCCAGGTCGGTTCCGACCGTCGACCCCTACACGTTCCACGCGCTCGGCGACCCGTGGACGGTGCAGTCCTGGTTCGTCTCGGTACTCTACGCGGGGAGCAACGAGCTGGTCGGCCTGGTGGGGCCGCGGCTCATCCACATGGCGCTCGGGGCCGGCGTCGCGGGTGCGATCTGGGGGCTCACCCGCGAAGCGACCTCGCTGATTCCTCGGATCGTGGTGGCGGCAGTGTGCATCGCGGGGGGCGCGTGGATGTGGGTCGAGCGTCCGCTGATGGTCGGGCTGCTCTGCTTCTGCTTGATGTTCATCCTGGCTGATCGCGGGTCGATCTGGTGGGCGGTGCCGGTCATGTGGGTGTGGGTCAACAGCCACGGCACGTTCCCGTTCGCGCTGGTCCTGCTCGGTGCGCTCGTCGTCGGTCGTTGGCTGGATGGAGGTGGGGTCGATCGTCTCACCCGCCTCGCCGGGGTGACTGCGCTCGGGATCCTGGTTGGAGGGCTGATCACGCCGACTCCGGTGGTGCTGCTGACGTTCCCCTTCACCGCTCTCGAACGAGCGGATCAGCTCCAGGCGGTGAGCGAGTGGCGATCGCCGGACTTCTCCGATCTCGGGCCGCGCCTGTTCTTGTTCCAGTTGGCCCTCTCCCTGTTGGCTGCGCGTCGGGTCCGCCGGTGGGAGCTCATCGTGCCAGGGGTCGTCTTCGTCGTTGCGGCACTTCTCAGCGTGCGCAACGTACCCATCGCCGCGGTAGCGCTCGCGCCCTGGCTCGCTGCAGCAGCGCCCACGCTGGGATCGCTGCGCGGCGATACCCGCACTCGGCTGGGCTCGGTGCTCGGGGCGGTTGCGGCCGCTGGACTCCTCGTCGCCATGCTCAGCCTGGTGAACGACGAGCACCTCGACCCATGGGAGTACCCCATGTCGGAGATTGTGCATCTCGAGGGGGAGGGCGTGCTCCCGTCGGGCGCTCGGGTCGCGTATGAGGATCAAGTCGGGAACTACCTCGAATATCGCTATGGCCCGACGGGTGACATCTTCTTCGACGATCGATTCGACTTCTATTCCGAGCAAGTCCTGGGCGACATGATCGATCTGCACAACGGTCGCCACGTCGTGGAGGTCCTCGACGACTTCGGGATCGATGTCGTCATCTGGAAGTCGGACAGCTCGGTCACCGAGACCCTTCGGCTCTCCGAGGACTGGAGCGAGGATCCGGCGCTCGAGCCGCTCCCCGGCGCCCCAGAATCCGACGACGATACGACCGGGTGGGTCATCTTCCGGCGCCGCTGAACGAACATCGCCGTCGTTCACCCAGCTCGTGGCGCGAAGGGATCCCGGACCGATCGGCCCGGGATCCCGTTCGACTGCGTGTCCTGAGGTTCTACTGCTGAGGCAGGAAGATCGAGTCGCCTGAAGTGGAGAGGCTGGCTCCTGTTGCATCGCCGAAGAACGTCACGGCTCCGATGCAAACGACAGCGATCAGGGCGACGAGGAGTGCGTACTCCACGATCGACGCGCCCCGATCCGAGGTCGCGGTCGGCGGCTCGTTGTGGGTGAGGTCTTGCTCGGGGGCGTCATCGGCCATCGTCGGTCTCTCCTTTCGGCAGGAACGACGGAGGGGCCGGGCCAGCGGCCCGGCCCCTCCATCGACTCGTCGGATGACGAAGCGGACTTACTCGTTGATCGCCGTGGCGACGTCGGAGAACTTGTCCGATGCACCCTTGCCGAGGAAGGTCACGGCGGCGATGCAGACGACGGCGATGAGGGCCACGAGGAGGGCGTACTCCACGAGGGAGGCGCCACGGTCGCTGTCGACGTGGGCCTTGATCCAAGCGGCGAGGACGTTGAACTGGGTCAGCATGGGGTTGGACTCCCTATAGGTGATGGTTACCGGTACCCCATGGACGGGGGACCACTTCCTTCTGTCGCTGTAACCATCGGCTGTTCGATCCGGAACATGAATAGGACATTCGGCCTATTTCGACCACGCTCCGTCGTCAGTCCAACGACACGATGCCCATGCGCACGGCCTGGAGGACGGCCTGGGTCCGGTCCCGCGCGTCGAGCTTCTGGTAGATCGACGCGAGGTGGTTCTTCACCGTCTTCTGGGAGATGTAGAGCCGTTCGGCGACCTCGGGGGTCGAGCAACCGTCGGCGATGAGCTGGAGGACCTCTTCCTCACGCTTCGTGACCACGCGGTCCTCTTCGGCCGCTTCGGGCGCGTCGAGCTTGCGCACCTCGTTCAGCATCGACACGGCCAGCGCGGGGGACAGGGTGGTCTCGCCCGACACGGCGGAGCGGATGGCGTCGGCGATCTCCTCGGTGGAGCAGTCCTTCACGAGGTAGCCGCTGGCGCCGGAGCGGATGGCCGCGGCCAGGACCTCCTGGTCGGCGTGCATGGTCAGCATGATCACCCGGATGGCGGGGTTGGCCGCCTTGACGAGCCGCGTGGCCTCCACGCCGTCGAGCTCGGGCATCGTCACGTCCATCAGGATCACGTCGGGTGACAGCGCTGCGGCCATCTCCACGGCCTCGGCACCGTCGGATGCCTCGCCCACCACGTCGAACCCGTGCTCGCTCATCGATCGCCGGAGCCCCTCGCGCAGCATGCGGTGGTCGTCGGCCAGCATCAGTCGGATGCTCACACCATCTCCCTGTCGTCTCATCAGTTCGGGGCCAGGTAGCAGCGCACGCGGGTGCCCTTGCCGGGCTCCGAGAGTACGTCGAGCGTGGCGCCGATGCTGGCAGCGCGCTCTCGCATGCCCATGATCCCGTAGGAGTCCATGCGGCCGGCACGTCCGACGGGGAACCCGCCGCCGTCGTCGGCGACCTCGAGCGCGGCCGCCTGTCCGTTGCAGCGCCACAGCACGCGCACCCGAGTGGCCTTGGCGTGGCGCTCGACGTTGGTGAGCGCCTCCTGGGCGATGCGCCACATCTCACGCTCCTGGAGGATCGGCAGGCGAGGCCCTCGGTCGGCGTAGAGGGTGATCTCGAGGCCGGTGCGGTCCTTCACGCGCTGGATGAAGCCGTCGATGGTGTCGGCGAAGTCCTGGTTGTCGGACACGTCGGTGCGCAGGTCGTAGAGGGTGTCGCGCACCTCGCCGATGACCCCGCGCACGTCCTCGCGGAGCTGTTCGAGCGAGGGGCCCACGTCGGTGCCCTTGGACTGGGCGCTCACGATGCGGTCGAGCTCGAACGCCAGGTAGGCGAGCGACTGGCCGATGCGGTCGTGCAGCTCGCGGGCGATGCGGGTGCGCTCCTCGTCGGCACCCACGGTGCGCAGCCGGGTGAACCAGCGGGCGTTGTCGATGGCCAGCGCCACCGGCTCGACGAACCCGGTGATCAGCTCGACGTCGCGCTGGGAGAAGTGCTTCTCGGACTTGTGCTCCAGGCTGATCAGCCCGATCAGCGCGCCACGGGCGCGCAACGGGGCGTAGATCCCAGAGCCCATCGAGGGTGCGAGCCCCGGTTGGGTGTTGCTCAGCTCGTTGCGCACCACCAGCTCGCCCTTGTCGGCGGCCATGCGCAGCACCGC
>CAZBTQ010000157.1:0-6863 GCA_964494405.1 uncultured Iamiaceae bacterium | reverse complement strand
CTGAACACACCGAGGATCACCCTCGAAACCCCACCACCTCACGGGACTCTGTCGAGCACCTCCTGTAGCTCAGGTGATCTCGGACGGTCCTTGCCGCTCACGTCGGCCTCGAGCACATCAGAGAATGCCGCATGGGTTCCCTCAAGGGCCGACGTACTCACGGCCTCCCGGCGAACCAGCGGGCGGCGAAGGATAAACGCATTGGGGATCATCCGTCCGGCCTGGTCCAGTCGCCCCAGGGCGCTACTCGCGTCTGATGCCACCTTGTACGTCTCGGGACTCAGGTTGACCCTCTCAGGTAGGGGCTCGGGGACGAACGCGTAGTGGTCGTACTCGCGCTGGTACCGGGTGTCATAGCCCGAGATGGGTACAAGGCTCCCCAGATCGCTGGCTCTGAACAGATCGAGATCCACAAATGCAAGCATACACGGTTTAACTTACATTTGGACAGAGCGAATCTAAGTCAGCTTGCAGTCCCACCTCCGAGATTGGAGGGTTGATGCCCGATCCCTCAAATTACGGCTTTGCGATTCAACGCCGCCGCCGCGCCCTCCATCCGCCGCAGGAGTCGCCGGGCCTGAGGGGTGTCGGCCTCGAGCTCGCCGGCAACTACGGCCTCGAGGAGCCGCTCAAGGACGGCGGCAGCCTCTTGCGGAGTCTCGTCGGGGTCAGACATCGGAACCATCCTGCACCGCCCGCTCGAGCTCGTCGATGCACTGGAGAGCGCCGAGGGTCAACAGCCGCTCGTCCTTCCGTTCTGCCGCGCCCTGGTCCGTGATGATCTCGAGGTAGCGGACCTCAAGCACGTCCCGGTAGGCGGTCATCGCATCGGCCAGCGTGAGCGGTGGGGACTCCAGGCGACGGGCGAACGTGGCCAGCCACTCGCCCAACCCCTCAGGACCGTCCAAGGGCGTCTGGGTGTCACCGGTTGCGCCTTCGGTAGGCGGCTCCCCGGCGATGAGCTCGGCGGAGAGAAGGGCGCCGCGGATGAGCCATGCGGCATCGCGCTGCACATCGGCGGTGCCGGCGTTGATCGCCTGCACGAGGGGGCGAAGGGCGTCGGCCCACCTGGCCGCGGAAGTGGTGTCGCTGCTCATCTGTCCGCATCTTCGTCGCTCGGCGCCACCAGTCTCCCTCGCGCCTCCTCGAGACGCTGGATTGCGTGCTCGCTCGACATGGCGAGGGTGGCGGCGTTGCTGGTGCTCTGCCCCGTCTCCAGCCGATAGACGGTGTGCACCTTGTCGAGGAGGGCGGCCAGGTCCGAGCCGTGGCGAATCTCCACTTGACCCGACAGCACCCGGTCAATGAGGAGGTTCGCCGCCTCTAGCGCCCCTGAGCGCAAGTCGTAGGGTTGAGAACGGTTCTCATCGAGGGAAGGCGACCCGTTCCTACTTGTGGAGGGGAGCACCTCCTTGCCGTCGGTGCGGTCGACAGCACGGAGGCGGGCCGCCAGGGCAAGAGCCTGAGACGCCTCGCGTTCCGCCTTCTTGCGGCGCCTCGCCTCCCCTGACTTCCGACCGGCCTCGCGGGCCTGCTCGGAAGTGAAGCGGGGGCGTCCGTCGGGGTGCTTGTCCGTCGGTTCAGGGATGTTCACTTGGCAAGCGTTCTGTGCAGGGGCAACTTCTTCTCCGGTCGAGCCACTGTCCCTGGCGAGGGACAGTCGAGGGGGTTACCTGTGAGGTCCCTCCGGGACTGGCACTGTCCCCGCCTATAGGCGGGGGGACAGTGGGCCAGTCACCGACAGGGTTGGGCGACTGTCCTTAGGGACAGTGGAGGGACAGTCAGGGACAGTCGTTCTCGGCCTCCTCGATCGGGGCCACATAGTCGTAGAGCACCGACTTGCGTGGGCCGTCGCGTCTGCTCAGCGCTCCGACCCTGACGGCGTAGTCGGCGGCTGCCTTCTTGAGGTCGGTAGCCCCGTTGATCGGCGCGCGCTTGATGAGCTCGTTGGTCGACAGCCCGCCACCTTCCGCCTTCACGAACTCGACGAGCCTCTTGGCGACGATCCGAACGCGGTCGTCCTGAGTGGGCATCCCAGGGCTCGACGTGTGGAGGTTCACCGTCACGCCGTCGTCGGGGTACGGGGTGATGTCAGCCGTCACAGCCACTTCACCCCGGCGCCAGTGGCCGTGTCGATCCTTTGCACAGGTCACCGTCAGGGTGCCCGCCGCCTCACGCGTGGGGACACTTTTTGCAGCGACCAGGTAGCTGGCGCCCGTGATGGCTGCCCGCTTCCGCTTCGAGCCCGACGGGTGGAGTGGGTTCTCCTTCGCCTTCGTCGCATGGTCGATCAAGAGCACGGCGGGCCCCGCCTCGGCGATGCGTCGGGGCACCCGGCGCAGCCACGGACCGACCTCGGCGTCGCTGTTCTCGTCGACGCCCTCTACGCCGAACGCCTCGCCGAGACTGTCGATGACCACGAGCGCCACGCCCTGGTGACACTGCTCGATGACCGACGCAACGACCTCGTCGGTGGCCGGCTCGTCCGGGTGCAGGTATGTGAGCCGCTCGAGCAGGCCCTCGCGCTGGACGCCGAGCGCGTCGAGGCGGGCCACAACCTCGCCGGCGTTGGACTCGTAGTCGATGACCATCACACGTTCGCCCGCGGCAATGACCTGGGCGACAGCGGCATGGGCGAGCCAGGACTTCCCGATTCCGGAGTCGCCGTGGAAGCCGTTGATGCACCCTCGATACAGAAGCGCGCGGACGCCATCGCTCGTCCGCAAGAGGTCGGGCGACGGTGCTTCGTAGCCAGCGGCCACGACCTCGGCGAGATCGACCGGTGTCCAGCTGGCACCGGCGTCCTCCGCATCGGGGAGCCCGGCAGATCCTGCCGCAGCCCCGCGGCTGCCCAGACGCGCTGCGAGGACTGGTGCGAGCTGGCGGCTGAGCTCGACCGCAACGAGTGGCGGCAAAGTGTCAGCAGCGCGCTTCGATGGAGCGGGTACGAGGTCGTAGGGGGAAGTCATGTCCGCAGCCCCTCTCGTCCGAGCTCGGCGAGCGCTCCCGCCGCACGCCCCTCGTCCCCGCCGTAGTGGATCGCTGCCCACAGCCGGAACTTGGTCAGGCGATGACCCTCGCCCGCCGGTATGCCGTACTTGGCCTCCGCCGTGGACGAATGGTTCACGAACACCGGCGGGTGCTGGTAGGCGTAGCCGGAGTGCTCGGCGTCGGACTCAGGGTGTAGCCACCGCTCGGCCAGTCCGGTCGATGCCCTGACCGTGCCGACGCTGCGCCAACCGATCGGCTCGAGGATGTCCGCCCAGCCGACGACTTCGCAGAACACGTCCGCGGGGCCCACCTCACCCGCTCGGCGACCGGAACCCTCGCCGCCAGCCGGCGCGACCAAGGGGCGAAGCGGTGCCCTCTCAGACTCGGAGGCGATGACGTCCCTCAGATCCGACTCGCTGTAGAGCGCCGCCGGATCGTGATGGATGACCGTGACCTGCTTCGGCACTGTCGGGTCTTTCAGGTTCCACGTGCCAGGGACACGAAGTAGTCGAGCACCATCGCCGATGCCGTCGACGTGGCGGCCCAGGTCGTGGCCTCGCAGCCTCACGGTCTCGTCGAAGTCGCTGACGAGCGCGAGACCCGCCGCACGATCATCGGCATCGAAGAACTCGACAGGCGCGGCGAGCCGCCACCAGACGTGGAAGCCGTTGCCGGACCAGATCACGACCGACGGGGGGACCCCGACGGCGTCGACGATCCGTCGCCCCTCCTCAATGTTCGGATGCTGCAAGCCGTGGACAGCGTGCCCCTCGCCGGCAACGTCGATATCAGCGAACAGGGCAACGAGGCCGGCAGTGGTCTCGCGCTTCGTCCGACCCCTGTCGGTTGGGTAGCTCGGCAACGCTGAGACGTACACGTCGGTCCGTGCGCCGTCCGATTGGGCATCTCGTCCAGCCCTGTCGAGGTCGTCGGGCGCGTAATAAGACGCCGCGAAGTTCCGGGCCTTGGTCGAGATCGCCACGTGACCAGGAGCATCAGCGAACATGAGTCGGAGGAACTCGGTGGCGCCTTCGGGTGAGTCAAGGAGCGTCACCGGCGGGCACCTCTCCGAACAAGGGGGGCCATCACTGACCCGCCTCCTCGTACTTCGCCGGAACTGGCTCGCCTGGCGCGAGTACGGCGAGAACGTCCCCGAAGTGGTGGGCGGCGTCCACTCCAGCCGCGCGGGCCATCCCATCGCTGTCGGCCGTGGGCTTCGGGGCCGCTACTCCCGGTACAAACCGCGGCTCAACGAGCTCGTCGATGTCCACAGTCTCGAGCGTTGTCCTGTCGTAATTCGCGCGCCGCTGCCGAAGCCACAGAGCCACCGAGTGGGTCGAGACCTCGCCGGCATCCGATACGACCACCCGCCACCCCGCGGGTGCGGGTATTGCGTCAACGGTCTGCCAAATCTGGCCGGTACCAAAGGCGGTCATCGGGCACCGCCCTGCCGGCGACGTTCCACGAACGCGGCGACTTCGTCGGGCATGAAGCGCAGGGCGCGCCCGATCCGCACGGCAGGCAACTCGCCTCGACGGACGAGGCGAGACACTGTCTCGGTGCAGGTGCCAAGACGGGCGGCCACTTGGCGCCGGTTCAATAGGACCTGGGTGGGAAGATTGCGGTTCAACGTTGCTCCTGGGGGGATGGAGAGGGAAGCGGGGATAACCCCGCCCCACCTCTCGACTTCCGACCGACCCCGTAGGGCCTGTCGATTGGAGTCCCACCACTCCGGTGGTGGATCTCCCCCAGTGCGATCGTTGATCGCTAGTGACCATGAAATCGGACTGCGCCAGCCTTGTCAATGACCGTCGATCAGAACGACCTATCACGACCCGACGCGCTCGAGGCGCTCGAGCGTGGCCGACAGCGCCTCAGCTCGAATGAGCCGGCGTCGCCCAAGCTTCAGGCTCGGCACGGTTCCGTCGTCAAGAAGCTGATACAGCTTCGCTCGGGAGATCCCGAGGAGCTCGGCAGCTTCGGCGGGCGAGTACGCAAGTGGGGCGGACACAGCAGGAGACCTCCGTCGGAGGCATTGCCTCCGGTGGTTGGTCTCGCCGCGCCCGTTGCGAGGGGAAGGTGGCGGTATGCCCAGCCAGCGCCTTTGGATTCCGTTGTCCCTTGACTCTATCTGGTGGACGTTGGCGACAGTCGAATACGGCGCCCAGGTTTGTCTAGGAAGCGCCGCACTTGGTCCACGTTGAGCGTGAGGCGTCCGCCGCACCGTCCGCAGCGAAGGCCCACCGACTCTTTACCACTGCCATCCCGCAGCGTGAGTGGGGCTCCTCGCCGTAGCCCATCAACATCCCCGATCAGAGTCCGGACCTGCTGCCGATACTCCTTGTCCCGGATAAGGTCGTAGACAGCTGGCCCGTAACTGTCCGACGGCACATCGGGAGTCCATTCGACATCGAGGTACGACTTCACCTCGTAGCTGAGGACCACGTTTGAGCCGTCGATATCGAGAGCGGCGACCACTCGGCCACAGTCCCGGTCGTCGATACCCGTGCACACGACCTTCGTCACCGTGCACCACCCACGAGACCGGACGCCACGGCTGCAACCTCGTGCTTCGGCCGTAGGACGTGGCTGTAGGTGCTCTCCACCGTGGCGACCGTATCGCCGAGGAGCTCGGCCACGTGATGGATCGGTACGCCCGCCTCGAGCAGGTGAGTCGCGTAGGTGTGGCGGAGTCGGTGCGGATGAGCGCCCTCCATCACGCCGGCGAGAGTCTGACGGTAGACGTCGCCGCGGCGAGGCCGGCCGATCTCGGTCGTGAACACGATGTCCGGCCAGTCGGTCGACCAGTGTTCACCCGCTGCCAGTCGCTCAGCTGCCTGTTGCTTGCGCCACGCCTTGAGCGAGGCCACAGCCTCGGGCGGCAGAGGTACTGCCCTGTAGGAGCGCTGACGCTTCGGCGCCTTGAGTGCCATGCCGCCCACGTGGGAGAGCGACAGACGTACCGAAATGTGTGGGTCCTTCTCGAGGTGGACGTCAGACCAGTGCAGCGCGAGGAGCTCGCCGGGACGCAGCCCAGTGGACACGCCGACAAGTACGACGGGGTGCCACCGAGTCCCCTCGAGTCGAGTGAGTAGCTCGTCGACCTGGCCGACCGTCAGGGCCTTGACCGGACGCGCCCTGCCCCTGTCCCGTGGCGGGCGAGCCAGGCGGGCGACGTTGCGGCCTACGAGCCCGCGCACTTCGGCAGCACGCAGCACCTTGCCGAGAGTCGTACGGGCGCCGACCTGCACACGGGTCGAGAGCCCAGCACGGTCAAGGGCCGCAGTCATCGCCTCCACGTCGCCGGGGGTCAGGGCTCGTGGACCGGTGAGCGTCCGGCGCCCGACGTGAGGCAGCACGTAGTTCCGCATGCAGTCCCGATACCAACGCTCGGTGCGCGGCGCGAGCCCTTCGCCGGGCATCACCTCGGCGAGCCACCACTCGGTGAAGGTCTCGAGGGTGGCTCGGTCGTCGGGGATCCCGAGGCCCTGGTCGAGCGCCACCTTCGCCGCCTCAAGCTTGGCGGTCACGTCCTTGCGCGTCCGCCCGGTGAAAGTCCGCCGGAGGATCCGACCATCGGGACGACGTCCAACCGTGAGCACGGCTTCCCACCGGTTCCGGGACTCCCGCCAGAACACTGCGCCTTCGCCGTTGGCACGCTTCCGTTTGGCCACCCGTTGAGACTAGAGGACAGCAACCAGGACAGCAACGCTCGGTAGACAACGGTGGACAGGGGTTGACTCTCTTGACCATTCTACGTACTGTGACCTGCACATACTGAGACACCGACGCACACCGGTGGACTCCGAACCTCTGACTACGGATCAGAAGGTTGGGGGTTCGAGTCCCTCCGAGCGCGCTGAGCAGACGCG
>CAZBTQ010000156.1:0-6939 GCA_964494405.1 uncultured Iamiaceae bacterium | reverse complement strand
CGCGTCGGCGGCGCGGCGCGTCGGCCGCGGAGGAGAAGAGCCGGATCCCCGGCTCTCGCTCGACGTTCGGCTGTCCGGGTGCGACGGCCCTCACCGCTCCAGTCTCTCGAACGGGCGTCGTCCGACGCGTGATCCTTCGACGGTGCTGGCGATCTGTTCCACCAGGACGCTCGACTCAGCCCTCCAGGTCGAGGATCGCGAGGACGGGGAAGTGATCTGACGCGAGCGGGCGACCCAGGCGGGCCGTGGCCACGAGCCCGTCGACGATCGAGAAGTGCCGGCTCACGAGGATGTGGTCGATCCGGCGGCCCTCGGTCCTTCCCGTGAACGAGTGCGCGGTGCCGGTGGTCCCGCCAGGTTCGACGAGCGAGAGCCCGCCGTCCTCCAGCACCGCCAGCACGTCGCTCCCCGGATCGGCGTTCAGGTCGCCCATCACCACCTGCGGCAGCGCGGGGTCGAGCGCGGCGACGAGCTGTTCGGCGCTGACCCGGCGTCGCTCGGCCGACGCCTCGTCGAAGTGGGTCGAGGTCACCGCGATCGGCTGCTGGTCGGGTGCGATGGCGACGGTCGCGATGGTGGCGAGGCGAGGGAACGTCGCCCCGGGGAGCTTGGTCCCCGGCAGGTGCGGGGTCGACCCGAACCACACGTGGCGCACGTCGGTCACCTCGCCGAACGACGCGTCGACGAGCACCGGGCACCGTTCGCCCTTCGCCCCGTCGGTGCGGCCCGCGGCCACGACGTGGTGGTCGCCGAGCCTGCGTTCGAGGTACCGCTGCTGGAACCCGTGGACCTCCTGCAGCGCGACGACGTCGGCCTCGAGCGCGGCGATCGTGCGGGCGGTCGTGGCGCGCCGCAGCGGCCACGCGTTCCGGCCGTCGAACCCGAGCCCGTTGCGGATGTTGAAGGTCGCCACCCGGATGCGGGTCACCGCGGCTCCACCCCTAGGGCCAGGGGTGGACGGTCGGGTCGGCCAACGGGACGATCAGGAACCAGAGCCGACGCGGCAGCTCGCGCAGGTACGGCGGATTGGAGTGGGTCGTGCCGAGGCCGTCCCACACGAAGAGCTCGTTGTGGCCGGCGTGCGCCGCGTACGACGCTGGCGACACCTCGACTCGTGCCCAGAGCTCCTGGAGGATCGCCACGCCTTCGTCGTCGGGCAATCCCTCGATGGTGCTGGCCGGGTTCTTCGGCAGGAAGAGGAGCGGCTCGCCCGTGCGCGGGTGGCGGATGCGCAGCGGGCGTCGCTTCGCCCGCTCGGCGTCGAGGGGCGGGAACTCGCTCAGCGGCGTGCCCTGGTGGGGGACGTGTGCGTGGACGGCCTGCCGGGTGTCGACGACCCGCTTGAGGTCGGCGGGCAGCGCGAGGTAGGTGGCACGCATGTCGACCCAGCGGTTGGGCTCGCTCTCGCCGGTGTCGAACGTCGCCTGCATCGAGTACGCCGTGATGCCGTCGTAGTGGAGGGTCTGGATGTAGGCCGCGGGTCGTGGCGGGCGCGTGCTCGGGGGGCGACCCGGTGAGGAGAAGTCGGCGATGAACGGGAACTCCGTCGACAGCGGCGGCGGCGCGCCGGCCGGCCGGTCGCCGCCGGTGGGCATGCCCAGGTGGACGGCCAGACGACCGAACACCTCCGGGGTCATCTCCACCTGTGGGCACATGTGGAGCACGAGGTGGCGGTCGAGCAACGCGTCGAGCTCGCCGACCGATGCCTCGTCGGACACCAACTGGGCGAGGTCGTCGGTCTCGATGCGCACTGCGAACGCCTCGTCCTGCACCGTCGCCGTGTAGCCCATGCATCCCCCCGATGCCGATGCGGGTTGGTCGGGTAGGCGGGATTTGAACCCACGACCTCCTCGTCCCGAACGAGGCGCGCTACCAAGCTGCGCTACTACCCGGTGTGCCGGACGGGGCCCGGCGGACTGTCGAGGCTACCCGACCGCGGTGTCGGTCGGCGATGTGACATCGGCCGCGGGCGAGCCCTCATCGAAGCGATCGCCTTCGAGCAGCGTGTAGGTGGCCTTGCGGAGCCGTCGGCCGTCGAGCGGCTTCACCAGCCACCCGTCGGCACCGCTCGTGCCCGCGAGCCAGCGATCGTCCGGCCGGTCGAGCAACAGCAGGATCGCGGCGTCGGCGAGCCGTCCGGCGGACACCTCGTTGCAGATCGCGTGGGTGGTGGCGATCCCGCCCATGTTGCCGATCTGGAGGTCGAGGATGACCAGGTCGGGGCCGATCGCGTGCATCGCCGGTACGACGTCGGCGCCCTTGCGGACCCGTGACACGGTGGTGTCGGGGTCGGTCAGCGCGGCGTCGACGTCGTCGCGGATCCAGTCCGCGTCGGTGGCGAGGAGGATGTCGGGCACGGCGGCGAGGCTAGCGCCGCGTCCCGGCTCGGCTCCATCCCGGGGGCGATCCCGCTGGGTCGCCTCGTCGCTGTCGGCTCCCTTGCACGAGGTGGGGATGTGGGCAAGGCTCGCGGCTCGGTCGACCAGGGAGGCAACACGAGTGCTCGAGATCCAGATCGAGGAGGCGGAGGACCACACGGTCTGCCGTCCCGTCGGAGAGCTCGATGCCTACACGGTCGGCCAGTTCCGGGAGTCGCTCGGCGACCTCGCGACCGCGGGCCGGCTGCTGATCGACCTGTCCGAGGTGCCGTTCATGGACTCGGCGGGGCTCGGCGCGCTGATCGGCGGCATCCGCCGCGCCCGTGAAGCCGGGGGCGAGGTGGCGGTGGCGTGCAGCCGTCCCACGCTCACCCGCCTGCTGCACACCACGGGCTTCGACCGCATCGTGCCGGTCACCGAGACGCTCGACGAGGCCGTCGCCGCACTGGCCGCCGCGGGCGACGCCGAGTAGCGCGTCCGAGTAGCGCCTCCAGACGGGAGCGTCAGCCGCCCACCAGGTGGTCGGCGACCTCTTCCAGGCCCGACAGGTCGCGCACGTCGCGTCGCAGCTCGGGCACCAGGGTGGGCGCGACGTCGTCGACCTCGTGGAGGAGCGCGTCGAGCATCGCCGTCTCACGATCGGCCGCGTCGCACTGCGCGACGACGAGGGTGCAGAGCACGGCCAGGTCCGATCCGGCGTGCGCGTCGGCAAGCACCCGGAACCGATCGGCGGGGCCGTCGACCGGTCGCGGCTGCATCCGGTTCACCACCACGCCGTCGACGCCGAGTCCGCTGTCGCGCAGCGCACGGGCGAACCACGCCGCCTCGTCGATCGCGTCGCGTCGCGGCGACGTGACCAGCACCACCGCGGTGCGCTCGTCGCGCAGGAGCGCCGACACCTCGCGCGCCCGGCGCCGGAACCCGTCCTCGAGGCCGTCGAACGCGCGGAAGAAGTCGATCGCGTCCTGCACGACCGCACCGCCAGCGACCGACGACACCGACCGCACGAACGCCGATGCCGCAGCGCCCACCGCGCGCCCGACCCGCCGCGTCGGGGTCACGAGCAGCCGGTAGAGGCGGTGGTCGAGGAACCGGGTCAGCGCGTGGGGCGCCTCGATGAAGTCGAGCGCGTTGCGCGACGGCGGCGTGTCGACGACGACGAGGTCGAACCGGTCGTCGCCGTGCAGCTCGTGGAGCTTCTCGGCCGCCATGTACTCCTGGGTGCCCGACAGCGAGTCGGCGATGTTGCGGTAGAAGCGGTTCGCGATGATCGTCTCGGCCTGATCGGGTGGCGCCTCGCGCCGGATCAGCGCGTCGAACGTGGCGCGGGTGTCGAGCATCGCCGCCCACAGCTCGCCCGGCCACGGCCCGTCGATGAGCGACGGTGCGTCGCCGAGCCCGCCGGCGCCGAGGCCCAACGCGTCGGCCAGGCGCTTCGCCGGATCGATCGTGACGACGACGACGCGCCGCCCGGCTCGTGCCGCGGCCACCGCGAGCGCGGCCGACGACGTGGTCTTGCCCACGCCACCCGAGCCGGCGGTGATGACGACCTCGACGTCGCTCACGATGTCGGCCAGCGACCGGCTCATGGTGCGGTCCCCGGCGCGACCGACTCGATGGGGAGCCCCTCGATCCCGTCGAGCAGTGCCTGCGCGAGCAGCTCGACCTCGTCGAGCCCGAGCGTCAGGGCCGGCAGCTCGGGCAGGTGGATCTGGGGGAGCGGGAGCGCCCGCGCCAGGCGGTCGAGCTGCTCGCGTTGGAGCCCCGCCCGCGCCCGGCCGAACGCAGCGGCCTGGCGGATGGCGTCGGCGTCCTCGGTGGAGAGCTCGACCCCCACCGCGGCGGCAGCATCGTGCGGGTCGACGTCGGGGATCGTGAGCGTCGGCTGCACGCCGTTGACGATGATCGGGCCGAGGGCCACGCCGACCTCGTCCTCCAGCCGGTAGGCGGTCTCGACCAGCTCGTTCACCGGCGTCTCCTCCGGCACGGTCACCAGCACCACCCGCGTCCGGGCTGGATCGGCCAACATCTCCAACGCCTCGGTGGCCTGGGTGTGGATCGGGCCGCTCGTCACGGTCTCGAGCAGCGCGGCCGGTGCCCGCAGGAACGTGATCGCGTGCCCGGCGGCGGGGGCGTCGAGCACCAGCACGTCGTCGCCCGCCGCACGCTCGAGCTGCTTCACCTTGCCGAGCAGGAGGATGTCCTCGATGCCCGGCGCCGCGGTCGACACGACCTCGAGCGCGCCCGAGCGCATCAACCGCCTCGAGATCCGGTCGAGCCCGTGGTCGCCGAGGTACTCGATCAGCGCGTCGTCGGCGGTGAGGGCCCGTGCCTGCACACCGCCGGCGAGGCTGGTCGGCTCGTAGGTCAGGGGGTCTGAGCCGAACAGCGCGGACAGCCCGCTCTTGCCGTCGACCTCGAGGATCGTCGCCGCACGACCCGACCGCGCCGAGGCCCGGGCGAGCACGCCGCTGACCGTCGTCTTGCCGACGCCGCCCTTCCCGGCCACGATGACGAGCCGGGATGCTGCGAAGAACCGGGCAGGATCCACGACTCCCCTCGGTGTGACGGAGACCTCGTTGCGCAGACTAACCAGCGTCGGCGTGCTGCTCGTCGCCCTCGCCACCTTCCTCTCCGCGGCGCCAGCCGTCGGACAGACCGACGACGCCGAGGAGCGGTTCGACCCCGGCGTCGTGAGCATCATCGAGGTCAGCGGGCTGCTCGACCCGATCCTGGTCGACTTCATCGAGACGGCGATCCACGACGCCGAGGCGGCGGGAGACCGCTACCTCATCCTCAACATCAACTCTCCCGGTGCCGTCGCGCCCGACGAGGACCTGGCCGACCTGGCCCGCACCATCGCCGAGTCCAGCGTGCCGGTGGCGTCGTGGGTGGGCCCGTCGGGCTCCCAGGCCCTGGGTGGAGCGGCCCAGATCGTCTCGCTCACCGACCCGATCGGCATCGCCCCCGGCTCCCGCCTCGGCGACACCGGCCCGTCGATCCTGCCACCGGAGCTCGGCGAACCGTTCGGCGAGCACGCCGACCTGCTCCGCGACGACACGATCGGTGCCGACCGGGCGATCCTCATCGGCGTCGCCGCCGAGCCGGCGCCCACGATCGGGCAGTTCGCCATCACCCTCCCCGGGTTCGAGACCCAGGAGGTCACCCAGGACGGCGAGCCGTCGCTCGAGCCGCTCACCGTGGTGCGCTTCAGCCAGCTCGACCTGGTGTCCCAGCTGTTCCACACCGTCGCCAGCCCGCCGGTCACCTACCTGCTGCTCGGCATCGGCATGGCGCTGATCGTCTTCGAGCTGTTCACCGCAGGCGTCGGCATCGCCGGGCTGGTGGGTGCCGGCTCGGTGATCCTCTCCTGCTACGGCCTGTGGGTCCTGCCGGTGCGGTGGTGGGCCGTGGCGTTCGTGCTGTTGTCGTTCGTCGCGTTCTCGATCGACGTGCAGACGGGCGTACCGCGTGCGTGGACCGGCATCGGCTTCGTGATGTTCGCAGTGGGCTCGCTCTGGTTCTACGACGGCCTGTCGATCTCGTGGATCACCCTCGTGGCGGCGTTCATCGGCATCGTCCTCACCTACCTCAGCGGGATGCCGGCCATGGTCCGCACCCGCTTCTCGACGCCCACGATCGGGCGGGAGTGGATGATCGGCGAGCCCGGCCTGGCGCGCGGGCCCGTCGACCCCGACGGCGTCGTCATCGTCCAGGGCGCACCCTGGCGGGCCCGCACGAACCGTGCCACGCCGATCGCGGACGGTGAGACCGTACGGGTGGTGTCGCTCGAGGGCCTCCTCCTCGAGGTCGAGCCCGAAGAGGGCGCCGCCCGCGACCACCGAGAGCGAGACGACTGACACCGAGCCTCGAGCGCGGTGGAACACAACACCCCGCGGGGCACCTCGGCCAGGGTGAAGATCAGTCGGCACGGGCGCTCTCAGCTCGCTCCTTGGCTCGGTTGTGGGGTCCGCAGAGGCGTTGGAGGTTGGCGATGGTGGTGGGGCCGCCTTGTTCGTAGGGGTGGATGTGGTCGTGTTGGAGGAACGCTGTTGCGCGACTGCGTCGGCGCGTTGTTGTCGGAGTGACGCGCCCATGGGCGCGCGTTGGGCGCGGACCCGGTGGTCGATCACGGCGCAGATCCCACCACCGACCATCGGTGGGACCCGGACCCGACGCCGCCCACCGGCCGCAGGCGTCGAGCTCACCGACCAGGACCAACAGCTCATAGGTGCCCGCCGACAGGTGTCGTGCCAGCCCGACGATGTCGGCTTCGAGCCGCTCAGCCGGTAGTTCCCGCACCTCTTCTTGGACGGTCATGTCCCGCCTCCTTGGGTATCGAACGTACGTTCGATACTACCGAGGGGGTGTGACGGTTTCGACCGAGCCGCGCGCCCATGGGCGCGTGCCACCAACAGCGCGACACACGCGCCCGTGGGAGCGCCAGCGGGGGCCGTGCGCGACGTCCAACTCGAGCGACCACGCCGATGTTGGGCACGGTCTGTCGCCGTCGCGTCACCTCTCGTGAACGACTTCCCCGACCCGACCATGTCGACCCGGC
>CAZBTQ010000155.1:0-7106 GCA_964494405.1 uncultured Iamiaceae bacterium | reverse complement strand
CGCGCCTACCGCGACCCAGCCGCGAGATTTCGAGGAGGGAGATCGGAGGGGTCGCACTAGGTTGGCCCGGCCCCCGATCGAAGGCAGCACCCGATGACCACACTCGCGGTCGAGGCCCACGGCCTCGTCAAGCGCTACGGCGACACGACGGCGCTCGGCGGGGTCGACATCGCCGTGCCGACCGGCACCATCACCGCGGTGCTCGGGCCCAACGGCGCCGGCAAGACCACCAGCGTCCGCATCCTCACCACCCTCACCGAGCCCGACGAGGGTGCAGCCACCGTCGCCGGCTTCGACATCCTCCGCGATCCCCACGAGGTGCGGCGACGCATCGGTCTCACCGCTCAGGACGCCACGGTCGATCCCCTGCTCACCGGCCGCGAGAACCTCGTCATGATCGGCGAGCTGCACCAGCTCCCCCGCCGCGAGGCCAAGGCACGCGCCACCACCCTGCTGCGCCAGTTCACCCTCGAGGACGCCGCCAATCGCGTCGCGTCCGGCTACTCGGGTGGCATGCGCCGGCGCCTCGACATCGCGGCGACCCTGGTGGCCCATCCGCAGGTGCTCTTCCTCGACGAGCCGACCACCGGGCTCGACCCCAGGGCGCGCAACGAGCTGTGGGGCGTGCTCGAGGGGCTGGTCGACGACGGCACCACCATCTTGTTGACGACCCAATACCTCGAAGAGGCCGACTACCTGGCCGACGACATCCTCGTCGTCGACCACGGGGCGATCATCGCCAAGGGCGACAGCCGCAGCCTCAAGCGCCAGGTCGGGGGCGACAGCATCGCCGTCGTCGTGTCCGATGCCCACCGCCTCGACGAAGCGGTCGCCATCGTCGCTGCGGCGACCCACAGCGACCCGCACGTCGACCGCGAGGCGCGCCAGGTCACCGCGGGCACCGCCGATGGCACCCGCGCCCTGGCCACCACGTCGACCGCACTGGCCGACGCCGCGATCGCCGTCGACGACCTCGGCCTGCGCCAGCCCACCCTCGACGAGGTGTTCCTCACGCTCACCGGCATGCCGATCGACCCCGACCACGAGGCAACGGACGACACGCAGGAGGTCCGGGCGTGAACGCCTCCACCACCCGAACGATCGACACCGACTCCCCGCTGCTCGCCGTCGACCGCGAGGCGGCGCTGCACCCACCGCGCGGCGTCCTCCACGACATGTGGGTGCTCGCCCGGCGCGGGCTGGTCCACATGAAGCGCCAGCCCGAGATGCTCACCGACGCCACGATCCAGCCGGTCATGTTCGTGCTGTTGTTCGCCTACGTGTTCGGCGGCGCCATCCAGATCCCCGGCGGAAGCGGCAACGAGACCGAGTACCGCGAGTTCCTGATGGGTGGCATCTTCGCCCAGACCATCGTCTTCACCGCGTTCGGCGTGGCGATCGCGCTCGCGAACGACCACAAGAACCTCATCGTCGACCGCTTCCGGTCGCTGCCGGTGCACCGCAGCGCCGTCCTCGGCGGCCATGCGATCGCGAACGTGCTGAAGTCGCTGATCCCCATCGTGCTGATGTCGCTCATGGGGCTGATCGTCGGCTGGCGGATCCGCAGCGGCGTCGTCGACGCGGCGCTCGCCTACCTGCTGCTCGTCGCGTTCTCGTTCGCGATGGTGTGGGTCGGCACGCTGATCGGCAGCCTGGTGCGCACGCCCGAAGGTGTCTCGGGCATCACGTTCGTCGTGCTGTTCCCGCTCACGTTCGTGGCGAGCACGTTCGTCCCGTCCTCGACCCTGCCCGGGTACCTGAAGACGGTCGCGCAGTGGAACCCGGTGACCACGCTGGCCGACGCACTGCGGATCGGGTTCGGCAACCCCAACGCCACGGTCCAACAGGGCGATCCGTGGCCGATCCAGCACCCGATCGCCTACACCTGGATCTGGATCGGGCTCATCGTTGTGGTCTGCGCGCCACTGGCGATCCGGGCCTACAACCGCTCGACCGAGGGGTAGCCACCGGCCGAGCGGCCACACTGTCGACGCCCTCATGGATCTCGTACCTCCGTCGGACCACCACGTCCTCGTCTTCCTCGTCAGCTTCGCCGTGCTGCTCGTCGCGGCACGGGGCCTCGGGGCGATCGCGCAGCGGATCGGCCAGCCGTCGGTCGTCGGCGAGCTGAGCGCCGGCCTCCTCCTCGGGCCTTCCGTCCTCGGCCGCATCGCACCCGATGTGGAGGAGTGGCTGTTCCCGGCCGACGACGTGCAGACGGCGATGATCTTCACCGTCGCCTGGCTCGGGGTGATCTTCCTGCTCCTGACCACGGGCTTCGAGACCGACCTCGGGCTGATCCGCCGCCTGGGGAGTGCTGCCGGCATCGTCTCCACCGGGAGCCTGCTCGTGCCCATCGCGGGCGGCCTCGTGGTCGGGGCGACGATGCCCGACCTGTTCCTGGGCTCCGCCGACCGCACGAGCTTCGCCCTGTTCATGGGTGCGGCGCTCAGCATCTCGTCGCTGCCGGTGATCGCCAAGATCCTCAGCGACATGGGGTACATGCGGCGCGACTTCGGTCAGCTCACCCTGGCCGCCGCCATGGCCAACGACGTCGTCGGGTGGATCATCCTCGGCGTGATCGCCGGGCTCGTGTCGGCCGGGACGATCTCCGCCTCGGACGTCGTCCTCACCCTGCTCGGCGTCGCCGGGTTCTTCGCGCTGGCGTTCACCCTCGGCCAGCGCATCATCGACGGTGCGTTCCGCTCCCTTCGCCGCAACGACGCCACGACGGTCAACCGCACGACCGTGCTCGTGGCCATCACCCTGATCGCCTCGGTGGCCACCCAGTGGCTCGGCGTCGAGGCCGTCCTCGGCGCCTTCGTCGCCGGGATCCTCGTCGGCCGCTCCCCCTACCGCGATGCCAGCCTCCTCGAGTCGGTCGAGACCGCGTCGGTCGCCTTCCTCGCCCCGATCTTCTTCGCCACCGCTGGGCTGCGGGTCGACCTCGGGCTCCTGTCGGATCCGACGGTCGCGCTGTGGGGACTCGTCGTCCTGGCCGTCGCGAGCCTCACCAAGTTCGTGGGCTCGCTGCTCGGCGGGACGATCGCCGGACTGCCCGGGCGGGAATCCACCGCGCTCGGCATCGCACTCAACGCCCGGGGCGCGCTCGAGATCGTCATCGCGTCGGTGGGGCTCACCCTCGGCGTGCTCAACCAGGCGTCCTACACGGTCGTGGTGCTGATGGCGATGGCCACCTCGATGATGGCGCCGCCCCTGTTGACCTGGGCCTTGCGCGGCTGGCAGGGGACGGCCCGCGAGCAGGAGCGGCTGCAGAGGGAGGAGACCCTGGCGGCGAACCTCGTCGTGCGCGGCGAGCGCGTACTGCTGCCCAGCCGCGGCGGGCCGGCGTCGATGCTCGCGGCCCAGGTGCTCGACCTGGCCTGGCCGACCGAAGCGGCGGTCACAGTCCTCACCGTGGGGACCGCCACAGATCCAGAGGCGATCCGCCCGGTCACGGGGCTCTTCCACGACCGGCCCGCCGCCGAGCAGCACCAGCCCGACGAAGCCGACCTCGCCACCGCGCTGTGTGCCGAGGCGAAGCTCGGCTACGGGGCGATCGTCCTCGGGATCGGCCCTGACCACGGCGACGCCGTGCCGGCCTGGGTCGCACAGGTCATCGCGGGCACGACCATCCCCGTCGTGATCGTCCGAGGGCCGGCCCTGCACGACCGCCGGACGCCGTGGGCCTTCGGCCGAGCACTGCTCCCCGTCGCGGGAGGCCCCTCCGCGACGGCCAGCCTCGAGATCGCCGTCGGCATCAGCGCCTCGCTCGGCACCGAGACCGTCCTCGCCCACATCGCCGCGCCCGAGCGGGCCGGCACCGGGCCGCGCGAGGCCGTCTCGCGCCTCGTGGCGGGGCTGCTCCAACACGCCTCGACGAGGGCGATCTCGGCGGGCGCCCGCGTGCAGACGATCGAGCGAACCGCCTCCAGTCCGGTCGACGAGATCCTGTCGCTCGTCCACGAGGTCGGGGCCGACCTGGTGATCGTCGGCGCCACCCGCAAGGCCGTCGGCGGGGAGCTGTTCCTCGGGCACACGACCTCGGAGGTGCTCGCCCACGCGGACGCCACCGTCATCGCCGTCGTCCTTCCCTCCGCCAAGGGCTGACCCGGTCGGTCAGCTCCAGATCGAGGCCATGTCGGTGAGGGTGACCCGTTGCTCGCGACCCCGCACGCCGAGCGCCGCGAGGAGCTCGGCGGTGCGAGCGAGCGCGGTGGCCGTGACCGCAGCCTCGTTCTCGTCGGGACTGCGCTCAGCGCGGAGCTCGAACCGGGTGTTGAACGCGTAGAGGAAGTGGTC
The DNA here is from genome assembly GCA_964494405.1 of uncultured Iamiaceae bacterium. GTDB lineage: Bacteria > Actinomycetota > Acidimicrobiia > Acidimicrobiales > SKKL01 > Actinomarinicola. The sequence continues at coordinate 2,804 of CAZBTQ010000155.1, read as the reverse complement.
GTAGGTGAGCGTGCCGTCGCGGGTGAACGCTGAGACCGTGATGTCGTGGTCGGCGGCGGCCGCACGCAGCCGCTCACGGTCGACGTCGTCGAGCCCGTCGAAGCGACCCCGCACGACCACCCGGAAGATCTGCAGCCCCATCTCCGCTGTCTACCGCGGGGATGGGACCTGTCCACCGCCTATTCGGCCCACACGACGTCGTCGATCACGAGGGTGATGTCGGTGCCGGCGTCGTCGGTGAAGTGGACGGTGGCCGAGCCCTCCGCGACGAGCTGGTCGAGAGGGACCCTCCCCTCGATGCCCGTCCACTCGGCGTGGCTGCGCGCACCGCAGTCGCGCCCGTCGCCGGCGGCACGCATCTCGAGTCGCCACTCCATCGGGTCGGCGAAGGTGACCGGCCGCCCGCTGGCGTTGCGGATGGTGATCTCGCGAGGCTCGCCGTCCGCGAGGCACCGGGGTGCACCGCTGGGGAGGAGCTCCCACGGCCCGATCCGGGCGGAGGTCGCGCCGTAGCCTGTGCCGATCTGGTCGAAGGTGGCCCGCATCCGGTACTCGACGACCGGCACCCTCGGCATCTCGACGATCGCCCACGTTCCGCGGGAGACGGGAACGCCGTCGATCACCGTCCGGGTGTCGAGGACGTTGCCGTCCCGGTCCGTGGCCACCAGGTCGACGCCGTAGGTCGAACCCCAGCAGAGGCCCTCGAACCGCATGTCGATCCGTTGGGTGAGCTCGGTCGTGGTCTGGGCGGCGACCGGCACCGGGCAGGGTGCGCCCATGGCGACCTGCGGGACGGCGGTGACCTGGACCGGGCGGTCGAAGTTCAGCGCCACGTGGAGCCCGGGGCGACCCTCGCCGATGGGGCCCCGGCCGCCGGTGGGTTCGAGCACGACGCTGTTGAGGTCGATCCGCGGGATCGCCGGCAGGCGGTCCGCGCCGGCGGCGGGGAAGCTGGTGTCCTGGCTGATGAGCCAGCTGTCGCGCCCGGGCCGGTTGGGCGTCGGGGGTCCGCCGGGCCCGGCGTAGGTCTCGACGACGAGGCGGAGGTTGCCGACCGCGTCCTCGGTGGTCGGTGGGGCACACCCACCGGCTCCGGACCCGCAGAGCCCGCTGCTGGTGCGGGGACCGGGGATGGCGACGTCGAACTGTCGGAGGCCACCGAGGTCGCAGAAGAAGTAGGAGCACCGCGTCGGCGTGGGCAGCGCGACCTGGGACGTGGCTCCGGACGGCCCGGTGACCTCGAGGATCGTCGAGCCCGGGATCGGCGACGAGCCACCCTCGTGGAGGAGGACCATCTCGTCGAGCATGAAGGCACCCGACCGGACCGGTGCGGGGGGCCACGTCGCACGCCACGGCGCCGGCCAGTTGGTCGGTCGGGCGGTGACGGCACGGGCGTCGAGGTCGACGTCGCTGTGGCCCCCGGCGAGCAGGATGCGGGTCCGCCAACGAAGCGGGGTGCGGACGGTGAACACCTCGCGCATGACGACCGGCGGCTTGTCGAACGAGCGGGTCGGCGGCTTGGTGACCCAGATGCAGAGGTCGTAGGTGGTGCCCTCCTCACCGGCGAAGTTGGTGATGACCGAGGTCTCGATGCCCGGCTCGTAGCCGTCGCCCTCGGACCGGGGGAACCTCGTGGTGTCCCAGTTGTAGAGCGACCCGTCGAGGCGGCGGGTCCGGGAGAGGACCGCGTTCTCGACGTCGGTGCAGGACTCCGTGGTCGCCCCGACCCCCGCCCGCGGGAGGGACGCGATGTAGACGTGCTCGGTGCGCTCGTTGTAGGGGACCATGAGGAAGCCGCGACCGGCCTCCAGGTCGAGCGGGACGAACGAGGCGTGGGGGCGGCCCACCGAGGCGTTGCCCGCGACCTCGGTCCCCGTCGTGAAGTAGATCTTCGCATCGGACTCGGTCCCGGCGTCATCAACGCCGTGGATCTCGAACGTGACGTGGCGCCCCGGGAACAGGTTCGGGATCGGGGGGCAGTTGTGGACCCCGGTGTGCATGTTCGCGTCGGTGCGCTCACCGGCCAGCTTGCGCTCGAGCCACCGGTCGCGCTCGGACTCGGGGGTCGACCACTCCATGGTGTGGACGTCGTCGGGCTCGGTGCTCAGCCAGTAGCGGATCGTGAAGTCGGCCGGGTTGTTGGTCGGGAAGATCGCCCGATGGAGGCCGTCGGCAGAGAAGCCGAGCGCCTCGCAGCGCAGCTCGAGGGGAACGCCGATCCGCGTGTACATCTGGCGCATGATCGCGAGCGGGTCGGGGGCTTCGCCGTCGCCCATGAGCTGGATCGTGCCGCCGACACCGTCAGGGCATTCCGAGTCGCTGCCGGCGCCCTCGTCCGCTGCCCCTCCCGTGGTCTCGCCTGCACAGGCGTCGACGAAGTGGAAGAGCAGCAGGTCGAGGCCGGGGTACGAACCGAACAGATCCGCGACCACTTCATCGGCGACCTCGTCGACGCCGTCCTCGCGGACCGCTGGCGCCTCGGGGTCGACCTCGTCGGTGTCGGGGTCGAAGGCGGGGGACGTCGGAGGGATCCACGGCTCGCCCGTGGCGTCGGAGTCGATGCCAGTCTCAGGGTCGTAGATCGCCGCGAGGTCGTCGGCGGTGAGGCCGGCGGGGGCGATCGAGCCGGTGCCGGCCTCGACCAGATCGACGAGTTGGAGCGGCGACGGCGCCGGCCAGGTCGGGGGTGGCGTCGGGGCATCGGGATCGGTGCCGACGGCGGTGGCCGGGTCGAGCGCCGAGTCGGTCAGGACCGGGGTCGCCGCCGGGATCTGGCGGGACGAGGGTGTCGCGGCCTCGGCGGC
>CAZBTQ010000154.1:5770-7122 GCA_964494405.1 uncultured Iamiaceae bacterium | reverse complement strand
CCATGACCGGCGACGGTGTGAACGACGCCCCGGCGCTCACCAGGGCCGACATCGGCGTGGCGATGGGGATCACCGGCACCGAGGTCACCAAGGACGCCGCCGAGATGATCCTCACCGACGACAACTTCGCCACGATCGTCACCGCCGTCGAGGGTGGGCGCGGGCTCTACGACAACCTGATGAAGTACGTCCGGGTGCAGATGATCATGTTGGCCGGGTTCATCCTGCTGTTCGTCGGCGCCGGCATCTTCACCGTCGCCGCGGGCACGCCGCTGCTGCCGCTGCAGATCCTGTGGATCAACTTCGCCATCGACGTGCTGCTGGCATTCGGCCTCGGCTTCGACAAGCCGACGCCCGGGCTGATGAAGCGTCGGCCGCGATCGCCAGATGAACCGGTGATCGCACCCGCGCTCGGCGTCAGGCTGGGAATCGCCGGCCTCCTCGTCGCCGGTGGCACGCTCGCCGTCGTGGCATGGGGCGAGGACCGCTACGGGCTCGCCGTCGCGACCACGATGGGCCTGACGACGATCTCGCTGCTCCACATCCTGGCCGCCCTCGAGTGGCGCGACCCGATGCGCAGCATCTTCAACCGCGACACGATCGCCAACGGGCGCTTCAACCTGTTGATGGGGGCGTCCCTCGCGCTCGCGTTCCTGGCGACAGCGATCCCCGGCCTGAACCGCCTGCTCGACACGGTGCCGCTCGACGGCCACCAGTGGCGTGCGTGCGCCGTCGCCGCGATCGCCTACCTGGTCCTCGCCGAGCTGGCCAAGGTCGTCCTCCGCCTCCTCGATCGCCGTCGTGCGTCGTGAGCCACGGCGAGCGTCCGAAGGCAGGTCGGTCCTGACCGAGGGACGCGTGGGACCACCCACGGCCACCCAGGAGCGCCTCGCCAACCGGTTGAGCGCCGCCTGCTACGGGACGGTCCTGGTCCTCGCCGCGCTGCCGCTCATCGACGCCGACGACGTGGCGACCGGCTGGGGCTGGGAGCTGATCACCGGCGTCGGCATCGCGACCTGGGTGGCCCACCTGTTCGCGGAGGTCGTCGGCGACCACGTGCGCTGGGGCTCACCGCCAAACCGCCACGAGATCAGGAGGGCCGCAGCGGACGGCTCGCCGATCCTGCTCGCCTCGGTGCTGCCGGCGGTGATGCTGCTCTTCGGGCGCCTGGAGCTGCTCGACGAACGAGTCGCGATGTGGACCGCGGTCGCGGTCGCCGTGGCACAGCTCGCGGCGGTCGGCGCGTTCGCCGGCAGCGCCCTGCCCGGTCGCAGCCTCCGGGTGCTGTCCTACGCGGGGGTCACCGCGGGGCTCGGGCTCGCCGTCGTCAGCCTCAAGGTCGCCCTCGGTCA
>CAZBTQ010000154.1:0-5670 GCA_964494405.1 uncultured Iamiaceae bacterium | reverse complement strand
CCGGTCGAGCCGGGCAGCGTTCGACCGCTGAGGTGGGCGTCGATCAGCGACGCCATCAGGTCTGGACGGCTGAAGTTGAGCGCGTGCGCGCCGTGCACCTTCACCGCGTCGACGTGGGGCAGCCCAGAGAAGATGTGCGCCCGGTCGATGCGCACCAGCGGATCGCGGTCGCCCGCGACGACCAGGGTCGGCACCACGAGGTGCTGGATGCTGTCGAGGGTCGGGTAGCGGGTCATCGCCGCGAACAGCGATACCCCGCGCAGCACGCCGAACCGCAGGTAGTCGCGGACGGCGATCGGCAACAGGCCGAGGGGTTCGCGCAGGCCATCGACCGCCATCTGGCGCAGCGCGCGGCCCATCGGCTGGTTGTTCGGCCCGCCGGCCGGCGAGACGAGCACCGCATGGTCGATCCGGTCGGGAAACGCCCGGGCGACCTCGAGGATGATCGGACAGCCGAGCGAGTTGCCGACGAGCGCGGGCCGCTCGACGCCGACGGCGTCGCAGTACGCCATCAACGCCTTCGCGAGTCCCGGCAGGTCGAGCGAGCGGCTTGGGCGGATGCTGCGTCCCATGCCCGGAAGGTCGGGCACGTAGGTGCGGTAGCGATCGGCCAGGAGGGCGGCGGTCGGTTCGAGGTAGGTGCCGGAGATGCCGAACCCGTGCACGTGGACGACAGCCTTCGCATCCGGTCCGGCGTCGGTGCAGACGCGGTGGTAGACGGGCAGGCCGTCCGCGATCACCCACCGCCCTTGGAGCGGAGCGAGAGGCCTCCGACTCAAAGGATCAGGCCCTCGACCGCGGACGAGGGCGGCGGCTCGGGGAGCCGCACCATGCGGAACGAGTTGATCAGCCCGATGAGCCCGGCGACGATCGGCACGAGCAGGGCGAGCTGCAGGGCCCGCGGCCGAGCGTCGGTGTTGATGCGGATGATCTCGTCCTGGACCTCGTCGGTCTCGCCCTCAAGGAGCGATTCGAGCTGCGTGTTGCTCATCAGCTCGGCGTCGTCTTCGAGCACCTGGGCGACGTGGTCCTTCTGGTCCGGTGCGAGCACCGCGCTCGCGTTCGACATGTCGGTGAACAGGAACGACAGGGACGCCAACATGGTGGCGCCCGCGAACGCCAGGCCGAACGACAAGCCGAACGAGCCGGCTGCTGAGTTCACCCCGGCTGCCTCGCTGATGCGCTCCTCGGAGATCGGCGCCAGCGTGTAGTTGTTGAGCTGCGACACCAGCATGCCGAACCCGGATCCCGCGACGATCAGCGGCAGGACGAAGTACCAACCCGAGTCGGCACGCGGCACGATCGGGATCAACGCCACCATCCCGCCGGTCAGGCACAGGAACCCGATCCGGATGATGCTGCTCGATCGACGGTCCGCAGCCCTCTTGGCGGCCACCATCGTCATCGCGAACATGCTCAGCGACAGCGGGGCGAGCGAGATGCCGGTGCGCATCGCGTCGTACTCGAGCACCATCTGGAAGTAGATCGGCAGGGCGATCATGGCGCCGCCCAGGGCGATCTGCTGCATCATCTGCTGGGTGATCCCGAGCCGGAACTGCTTGGCCCGGAACAGGCCAGGGTCGAGCAGCGTCAGCTTGCCGGCGCGGTCGCGCCGCACGAGCCAGCGGGCGAGCGCCACCATCGCGACGGCGCCGATCACCAGCAGGGCCCCGACGGCTTCGCCGCCTTCCTGCCACACCAGCACGCCCATGACGATGCCGCCCATGCCGAGCACCGAGAACAGGGCGCCGACGACGTCGATGCCGCGGGTCCCGGTGTAGGGCACGTCGCGCACCTGACCGATGCTCAACAGGACCGTGCCGATGATCACGGCCTCCATCAAGAAGCCGACGCGCCACGACAGGTACGACGTGATGAAGCCGCCGAGCAGCGGCCCGACCGCCGCGGCGATCGCCGCAGCCGCGCCCACCATCGCGTACACACGCTTCTGCGCAGCACCCTCGAAGTTGCCGTGGATCAGCGACTGCATGGCCGGCAGCAGCAGCGACGCCCCCAGCCCGCCGAGGATCGCCCAGAAGATGATCACCGCGGTGAGCCCCTGTGCGAGCGTCATGGCGAGGGCGCCGACGGCGTAGCAGAGCAGGCCGATCACGTACGCGCGCTTGCGTCCGATCATGTCGCCGACCTTGCTGCTGATCAGGATGAACGCCGCCGAGACCAGGGCCTCGAGGGCGATCGCGAACTGCACGCCGCTCACGGTCGTGTCGAGGTCGCGGACCACCGCCGAGATCGACACGTTCATCAGCGACGTGTCGACCACCAGCACGAACATCGCCATCGCCAGCATGACGGCGACCTTGGTGTTGCCGGCCGCCTCCTCAGGCACGTCGGATCTCGTCGGGTCGGTCACCGATCGCCACTCACCTGGGCACTCCGATCTGGTCGCGGCACGCGGCGGGCGTCGGCCTGCCGGTCTCCATCATGGCCGCTCATCGGAGTGCGGGTGCGCGCACTCCGCGCGGCATCAGGTGCCTGCCCCCTCCGGCACGGGACGGTTGCGGGAGCGCTTCCACGAAGCATCGAGGACGGCGCTCACCGCCAGGATCACCACGAGCGCCACGGCGGTGGCCGGTTCGTGGACGAGGGTGGTGAACACGAAGGACGTCAGCACGATCACCGTCGATGCGACGGCGAGCACGAGGACCGGGGCACGAGCGCCGGTCTGCTCCCGAACTCGAAGGTGACCGACAGAGATGAGGCCGAACACGAGCAGCGCGATCACGCTGCCGATGGAGGCGATGGCCGACAGGTCGAAGCCCACGGCGAGCACGATCGCCATGGCCGCCGTGATGATCAGACCGGTGCCAACGTGGCCGCCCAGCCGATGCCCCATCTTCGGAGGGAACTGGCCGATGGCAGCCATCTCCTCGCACAGGCCGGGCGCCGGGTAGAGCCCGGCGTTGGTGGCGCCCGCGGTGGCGAACAGCGCCGTGATGGTCATCATCCAGTAGCCGGCGCGACCGAGCACCGGTTCGGCCGCCACGGCGAGCGCGGTGCCTCCCGAGTCGATCACCTCGTCGACGGTCAGGGTGCCGAACACGCCGATGGCGACGAGGACGTACACCACCGTGGCCAAGCCGAGCGCGAGGTACATGGCCCGAGGGAGCTGCCGCGGCGGGTCTCGGAGGTCCTTGGCGGTGAAGGTGACGACGCCGAACCCCAAGAACGCGAAGAACGTGAGGGCGACGCTGGCGACGATGTCGTTGAACGACGGGTAGCCCGAGAAGGCGAGGAGGTCGAGGTCGATGTTGGACAGCGACGCGACCGCGAAGACGGCGAGGCTGCCGATCACCACCACGACGACCACGGTCTGGGCGCGCGCCACCGCCCGAGAGCCCACGACGTTGACCACGGTCATCGCCACGACGATCACCACTGCGAAGACCTTGACCCAGCCCTCGTCGCCGTCGGCCACCACCGAGGCGGCGTAGCTGCCGAACGACACCGCGACCATGCCGGTGACGATCGCGTTGGCGGCGAGGATGAGCCAGGCGATGATGCCGGTGATGTGTCCGTCGCCGAAGCCACGGACGACGTACTCCAGCAGGCCGCCCGCCGACGGGAACTTCGAACCGAACTTGGCGAACGAGTAGCCCTGGAGCCCGGCCACCGCGCCGGCGATCAGGAACGACAGCCACACCGCCGCACCGGCCACCTCGCCGGCCGCGCCGAGGAGGGCGAAGATGCCGGCGCCGACCATGGCGCCGACGCCGATGAACGCTGCTTGACGGACGCCGAAGGTCCCCGCGCTGGGCGTCGCGTCGGTCATCGTCGGGTCGCCATCACAGGGCCCCGACCGCCAGGACGACGACCGTCAGGACGGCGAGCATCGCGAGCAGGGGCCACACGAAGCGGAGGTACTTGCCGTACGGCACCCGGGCGATGGCGAGCCCGCCCATGACGACCGCGGAGGTCGGCGTCACCAGGTTCAACAGGCCCGAGGCGCTCTGGTACGCCGTGACGACCAGGCTGCGGTCGGCACCGGCGAAGTCGGCGAGCGGCGCCATGATCGGCATCGCCACCGTCGCCAGACCAGACGACGACGGGATCAGGAACGACAGCGGCAGGAACAGCAGGTACATGACGACCGCGAAGCCCGCTTCGCCGACGTCGCCGAGCGCGGACTCCGCCCAGTGCAGGACCGTGTCGGTGATCTGGCCGTTGTTCATGATGACCGTGATGCCGCGGGCGATCCCGATGATCAGCGCCACGCCGACCAGATCGCTGGCACCAGCGACGAACGTCGAGGTGAGCTCGCCCTCCTTCATGCGGCCGGCGAGGCCGATCAAGATGGCGAACAGCAGGAACGACGCGGTCATCTCCGGGAACCACCACCACAGCGTCGGCAGGCCGATGCTGAGGTCCTCCCACGGGATGACCCCATAGATCATCACGACGAAGGCCGCGGCGAACAGCCCGAGGACCAGCTTGTGCTGGCTGGTGAGCACGACCTCGCCGGTGTCGGCGTCGGTGCTCGCCGCGAAGTGCTCCTCGTTGGCCGCCTTCATGTCGTAGACGAGCGAGGTCGTCGGGTCCTTGCGGACCCGCTCGGCGTAGCGGAGCACGAACCAGATGCCGATCGCGAGCCCGACGACGAGGATGACCAGGCGCAGGGCGAGCCCGTCGCTGAGCGACGTGCCCGCGAAGCCCGAGGCGATGCCCGTGGCGAACGGGTTGACCGTCGATCCGAGCACCCCGATGCCGGCACCGAGCAGGATGACCAGGGCGCCGACCAGGGCGTCGTAGCCGGCGGCGATCATCACCGTGATGATCAGGACGTAGAACGCCAGGCTCTCCTCGGCCATCCCGAAGGTGGTGCCGCCGATGGCGAAGACGGTCATCAGGATCGGGATCATCAGCCGTTCGTGACCGTGGAGGCGGGCCACGAGCAGCGCGATACCCGCCTGGATGGCGCCCGTCTTCATCGTGATGCCGATGAAGCCGCCGATCACGAGGATGAACAGCGCGACGTCGATGGCACCGAACAGCTCGCCGCTGTTGAACACGTCGACGTTGCCCGTCGCGGGGTCCTCGATGCCGTACATGCCGTTGATCGGCGCCTGCAGGGAGTCGACGACGATCTGCGACGGGCTCGACTCCACCTCGGCGTAGGTGCCGGGGATCGGCGAGCCCTCCTCGTCGAGGGCGTACATGCCAGCCGGGATCACCCATGTCGCCAGCGCGGTGATGACGATGAGGGCGAACAGGATCGTGTACGCCGACGGCAGCGCGAACCGCGGCTTGGTGGGTGCCTCGGGGACTTCGGTCTCGGCCACTCGACCCTCCTCCTTAGACCGGATCTCGCAGCAGAGGGCAGGTCATGCAGTGGCCGCCGCCGCGACCCTTGCCGAGCTCGAAGCCCTCGATCTCGACGACCTCGACGCCCGCTTCGCGCATCTTGGCGATCGTGTACGTGTTGCGCTCGTAGGCCACGACGACGCCCGGCTCCAGGGCCACGACGTTGTTGCCGTCGTCCCACTGCTCGCGCTCTTGCTGGTAGTCGTCGCCACCGGTCTCGACGACGTGGAGCTTGTCGACGCCGAGTGCGTCGGCGACCGCTCCGATGAAGTCGTCCTCGACGGTGACGTGGAAGTTGCCGGGGGTGGAGCCTGGTCGCAGGCTGACCGCCCGGATGTTGCGCACGACCTG
>CAZBTQ010000153.1:1220-7225 GCA_964494405.1 uncultured Iamiaceae bacterium | reverse complement strand
ACCCCCAGCCGAAGCGTTCGATGATCTGCGCCAGCTCGACCGGCTTGTCGCCCTGGACCGAGTGGCCCGCACCCTCCACCTCGACGACCTCGGTGGCCGGCCGGCGGCGGAGCAGCTCCTCGACGCCCTCGTCGGTCACCACCGACCCCTTCGCCATGCCCCGCACCAGCAGGTACGGCGCACCGATCGCCTCGATCTCGGCCCACTGGTCCGGGCGCTCCACCTCCGGCGCCTCGCTGCGGTCGCGGCGGTCGTACCGCCACTGCCAGGACCCGTCCTCGTTGCGGTAGGCGTTGTGCACGATGCCCCGGCGCAGCGACGACTCCGACCGAGTCGGGTTGAACTGGACCGTCCGCTCCAGGATCTCGGCGAAGCTCGGGAAGGTCTGGGGACCGGCGACGAAGTCGTGGATGTCCTTGACCGCCGCGGCCGACGGGTTCGGGGTGATGTCGACGGCAACGACGCGACGCACCAGGTCGGGCCGGCGCGACGCCAGCGAGCTGGCGGTGGCACCGCCGAGCGACATGCCGACGAGCACGATCGGCTCGTCGCACAGCTCCTCGATGGCGACGGCGACGTCGTCGGCGAGCTGGTGGGGTCGGTAGCCGAAGTCGTCACGCCAGCCGGAGTGGCCGTGACCCGGCAGGTCGACCGCCAGCAGCGGTCGCCCCATGGCGAGCGCCACCGTGTCCCAGGTGTGGGCGTTCTGGGCCGAACCGTGGAGGAACACCGCCTCGATCGGGCCGGTCCCCCACCGCAGCGCGCTGATCGTGCGTGAACCCGCGACCGGGACTTCGACCCGCTCGACCGTGGGCGGACCATCCCAGGCCAGCCCGGCCTCGCTGGCGTTCTCGGCGAAGTACGCGAGCTCGTCGTAGTCGAAGTCGTCCGTGGTCGGATCGGTCGAGGTCATCGGTCCTGGTCTCCCCCTGGTGGCCGGTCCGCCGAGTCTGCCACCGTGCCGTCAGGAGGTGAGAAACCGGCGGGGGTGGCGGCCGTCGACGTAGCCGACGAACGGCGGACAGATCCCGTACCCGAGCAGCTCCTGCAACCGCTCGGGCAGCGTCGCCGCCACGTCCCTCGGCACCGCGAGCAGGTGGTTCTCCTGGGCCCGCAGGTAGGCCCACGCGTACTCCAGGATCACGCCGAGACGAGGGGCGTCGCTGCGGTTGGCGCCGCCGCCGTGCCACAGGCTGCCCGGGTAGAACAGCACCGAGCCGGCGGGCATCTCGGCGGCGACCGTGGGCCGGTCCGGGCGCGGTTGACCTCCGTGGCTGCGGGGCACGATCCGGGTGGCGCCGTTCTCCTCGGTGAAGTCCTGCAACGCCCACATGGTGTTGACCACGAACTCGGGGTGCGGATCGGCGAGTGGGTAGATCGAGTCGTCCCGGTGCAGGGGTTGGTCGGGCGATCCGGGCCCGATCTCGATGCCGGTCGGCGCGCTGAGCTGGTAGTGGCCGAGGACCTCGTCGAGCACGCCGAGCAGCAGGGGGTGGATGGCGAGGTCGTCGAAGACCCTGGTCTTGGCGAACAAGGCGTAGATGCGCTTGGTGGCGTAGCCCTCGAAGTCGTTGCGACCCTCGGGCGTGGCGTCGAGCACCGGGCGCAGGTCGGCCCGCATGGCGGCGACCCGCTCGGCGCTCAGCATCCCCTCCACGACCGCGTAGCCCTCGGCGCTCATGGCCTCGACGAGCTCGGAAGAGGTGGCGTCCGGACCGAACCTCACTGCGCTGGCAGACGCGGACATGGGACTCCCCCTTCAGGTACCGAAGCCGTGGGCGAGGATCGGCGGCACCGAGCCCTTGCGCACGGCGGTGATGACCTCGAGCTCGTGGGGCACCACCGGGTCGGGCAGTGCCGAGAGCGGGAACCACCCGAGCTGGGCGCACTTGGCGGACTCCATGATCGCGGGCTCCCCCGACCAGTGCTCGACCGAGAAGAACCAGTCCACTCGCTGGTCGATCGCCCCACCGTTGCCCGTGCGGTGCATCCCGCACAGCGGGGTGAGGGCCTCGACGTCGATGACCACGCCGATCTCCTCCGCGGCTTCTCGCACGGCGGCGTCGAAGACCGACTCCCCGTCCTCGACGTGCCCCGCGACCGTCGCCCAGTAGCCGTCCATGTACCCCGTTCCCTCGCGGAGCTGGAGCAGGACCTCCCGCTCCGCGCCGTTCGACCGCAGGAGCAGCACGTAGGCGGCGGGGACCACCACGAAGCGATCGGTCACGCACCGACCCTAACGGCGACGCGGCCGGCACGGCGTTCCTGCCGTGCACGACCGCACGGGTACGGTCTGGCCCGGATGGAGATCGCCTGGCACGAGCGGACCGAGCATGGGCAGGTGCTGCCCTTCGTGACCTGGACGTTCCCCGCGCCCCGCCTCGCCCTGTCCTCGGCGACCCTCGGCGGGGGCCTCGGGGTTCGCCGGTGGGCGCTGAACGCCACCGTGCGACGGGGCTACGACCGCGACGACCCAGCCGTGCACCTGGCCGAGCTGGCCAGGCTCGCTGGGCTGGAGGGCGAGGGCGTCGGGCTGATGACCGCGGTCGACGTGCGGTCGATCGTGCGGTGCCTCGACGGCGGCGTGACGGCGTGGGCCACCGTCGGCGTCGACGAACCGGCCTGGGCCGCGGCGCCTGCGCTCGATTGGCACGCCGCGGTGCCGACGGTGGGCACGATCAACCTCGTGATCGACGTGCCGGTGCGGTTGTCGGACGCCGCCCTGGTGAACGCCGTGGCGACCGCGACCGAGGCGAAGGCCCAGGCCATGGCCGAAGTCGGCTTGGCCGGCACAGGCACCCCGACCGACGCGGTGTGCGTGATCTGCCCCACCGACGGCGAACCCGAGGCCTACGGCGGCCCCCGGTCGATCTGGGGATCGCGGTTGGCGAGGGCCGTGCACCAGGCCGTCCGCGGCGGCCTGGCCCAGGGGACGGTCACACCGTGATCACATTGGTGATCGGCGGCGCGCGCTCAGGCAAGTCCGCGGTCGCCGAGCGGCTGGCGACCGATGCCGCCGGCCCGGACGGACCGGTCACCTACGTCGCCACCATCTGGCCCCGCCCCGACGACGCCGACCTCGACGCGCGCCTCGCCCTCCACCGCGAGCGCCGACCCTCCCACTGGGTGACCGTCGAGCCGCCCTACGAGCTGGCCGCCGTGCTCCGCGACACCGAAGGCGTCGTCCTCGTCGACTCGCTCGGCTCGTGGCTGTCGGCGCAGCCCGAGATGGCGCCGGACACCGCCGTGGTCCTCGCCGCGCTGTCGGCCCGCACCGGCGACACGGTCATCGTGACCGACGAGGTCGGCTGGGGGGTCCATCCCGAGACGGCCCTCGGCCGCCAGTTCCGCGACGCCGTGGGTCGTCTCAACCAGTCCGTCTCCGGCGCTGCTGACCGCGTGCTCCTCGTCGTCGCCGGACGCGTGCTGCGGTTGGAGGAGCCGTGACGCGGTCGCCCGCCTCTGGCCTCTCGGGTGCGGTCGGGTTCCTCACCGTCGTCGGTGGGCCCGGCGCCCCCACCGCCGGATCGATGACGTGGTTCCCACTCGTCGGCGCCGGGATCGGCGGGCTCGTCGGCGCCGCGTGGTGGGGCGCGGCCGAGCTGTGGAACCCGCTACTCGCGGCGGTGGTCGCGATCGCCGTCGACGCCGCCCTCACCGGGGCCCTGCACCACGACGGCCTCGCCGACGCCGCCGACGGCCTCCTCCCCCACATGGACACCCAGCGCCGGCTCGAGGTCATGCGGACCCCCGAGGTCGGGACCTTCGGCGTCATGGCCCTGGTGACCACGATGCTGGTCCAGGTCGGCAGCCTGGCGTCGATCGAACCCCATGCGGCGCTCATCGCCGGCTTGTGGTGCGCCAGCCGCACGACCATGGCCGTCGCCGCGCGGACGGTGCCCTATGCCAGGGCGTCGGGCATCGCCTCGTCGTTCCTCGGGGGGTCGGCGGTCGGTGTCGGCGTCGTCGGACTCGGCGTGGCAGCGGCGCTGGGGATGTGGGCCGAGGCGTGGTGGGGGCTCGCCGGGGTCGTTGCCGTGTTCGCGGCTGCCGCCGCGGTCGTCGCGCTCGGCGTGCGGCGCGTTGGTGGGTTCACCGGCGACGTGCTCGGCGCCGCGGGCGTGGTCGGCCAGACCGTCGGGTTGCTCGTGGTGGCGGCACGGTGATGGGTCGACGGCACGCGCTCGCTGCGGCGACGGCCCTCGTCGCCGACCGCCTCGTCCCCCACCCGCGCGCGGTTCCGCACCCGGTCGCGCTCTTCGGCTCGGCGATGGGCAAGGTCGAGGAGCGGGTCTACGCCGATGACCTCCGCGCCGGTGCGACCTACGCGCTCATCGGCACGGCAGGCGCCGCCGCCATCGGGGCGGCCGCTCGTTCGACCGCGCTCACCACATGGATCTCCCTCGGCGGACGCCAGCTGCACGACACCGCCACCACGATCGGCGAACTGCTCGCCGCCGACGACCTCGACGCGGCGCGCCAGGCGCTCCCCTCGCTCGTCGGGCGCGACCCTGCCGCGCTCGACGCCGACGGCATCGCCCGGGCCGTCGTCGAGTCGGTCGCCGAGAACACCGTCGACGCGATCGTCGCGCCGGCGTTCTGGGCGACGATCGGCGGTGGCGCAGGGGTGTTCGCCCACCGGGCCGTCGACACGATGGACTCGATGGTGGGGTATCCCGAAGGGCGCTACGCGAGGTTCGGCACCGCGAGCGCCCGGCTCGACGACGTGATGGCGTGGGTGCCCGCCCGCATCACCGCCGGTCTCGTCGCCCTGACTCGACCCGATCGTGCCGTCCGGGTGCTGCGCACGGTGCGTCGCGACGCTCCGTCGCACCCGTCCCCGAACGCGGGCGTCGCCGAAGCGGCCTTCGCAGCCGCGCTCGGCCTGACGCTCGGCGGCCCGACCGTCTACTCCGATCGCACCGAGGCACGCCCGGTGCTCGGTGCCGGACGCACGCCGCAGCCGTCGGACATCGCCCGCAGCGTCGCGCTCTCCCAGGAGGTCGCCACCGCGCTGGCCGCGGTCCTCGCCGGCTGGGGCCTTGCTGGACGTCGCCGATGACCCCCGTGCCGCAGTCGGATCCGCCGGCCGCGCCGAAGTCGGTCCCGCCGGGCGTGCCCCGATCGGATCCACCGGCCGCCGGGGCCCATGGTGGCGATGGCGTGGCGATCGCCGCCTGGCTCGGTGTCCCCGTCGACGAGGTCCTCGACCTCTCGGCATCGCTCAACCCCTTCGGCCCCGACATCGAACCGCTCGTTGCCCGCCACGCCTCCGCCGTGCGGCGCTACAGCGACCCGTCAGCCCTCGAAGGCCGCCTCGCCGCGCTCCTCGATGCAGAGCCAGCGCGCGTCGTCCTCACCAACGGCGCCAGCGAGGCGATCGCCCTCGTTGCCCGGGTGCTCGGCACCGGCAGGGTCGACGAACCGGAGTTCTCCCTCTACCGCCGCCACCTCCGGCTCGATGCCGACGCAGGTCTGTGGCGATCGAACCCGCACTCCCCGTCGGGCCGTCTCGCCGCACCCGACGCCACCGCCGCCGTCTGGGACGAGGCCTACTGGCAGCTCGCGACGGGCACCTGGACCAGGGGCGACGACCAGCGCGGCAGCGTCGTCATCGGTTCGCTCACGAAGCTGTTCGCCACCCCGGGCCTGCGGGTGGGCTACGTGCTGGCGCCCGACGTCGACACGGCCGCCGAGGTTCGACGGCACCGACCCGAGTGGTCGGTGAGCGCCCTCGCGATCGCCGTGGTGGACGAGCTGCTGTCCTGCGTGGACCTTCCCGCGCTCGCCGAGCGCGTCGCCGGCGCCAGGGACGAACTTGTCTCGGCGTTGGTCTCCCGGGGACTCCACGTCGAGGCCGCCGACGCGCCCTGGGTCCTGGTCCACGACGCCGCAGGCCTGCGCGACCGCCTCGCACGCCATGGCGTGGTCGTCCGCGACTGTGCCAGCTTCGGCCTGCCCGCCACCGTGCGGATCGGCGTCCCCGATGCCGACGGCCTCCGCCG
>CAZBTQ010000153.1:0-1120 GCA_964494405.1 uncultured Iamiaceae bacterium | reverse complement strand
CACGATCCCAAGGACCGATGACCACACCTCGCCCGCCTCTCCCCCACCTGCTTCCGGGTGCGTTCGCCGACGCGGCACACGCCGTGACCAGCCGCGATCCCGCCGTGCGAGCGGCCGCCGAGCGAGACGCCAAGGAACGCCTCGACAGCCTGGCCAAGCCCCCGGGCTCTCTGGGGCGCCTGGAGGACATCGCCGTGCAGCTGTGCGGCATCGCGGGCACCTGCCCGGCACCGTTGCCGACTCCTGCGGCGATCGCCGTGTTCGCCGGCGATCACGGTGTCCACGCCGAAGGCGTCACCGCCTGGCCGCAGGAGATCACCGCAGCGATGGTGACCACGATGCTGGCAGGCCGGGCCAGCATCAACGCACTCGCCGCCACCATCGGCGCGACGGTGCAGCTCGTCGACGTCGGCGTCGCCACTCCCCTCCCCGACCTGCCACCGGGGTCCGACCGGAGGGTCCGCTCGGGTACCCGAAACCTGGCCGTCGAACCGGCGATGACCGCTGCCGAGACCGCCCGGGCACTCGACGTCGGCGTCGACGTCGCCCGCGAAGCCGTCGCCGCCGGCGCACGGTGCCTGGTCACGGGCGAGATGGGCATCGCGAACACGACACCGTCTGCCGCACTCGTCGCCGCCCTCGCCGGCCGCACTGCGACCGAGGTCACCGGGCGCGGTGCGGGCGCCGACGACGAGACGCTGGCTCGCAAGGTCGCCGCGATCGACGCTGCCCTCGCCCGTCACGCACCAGACGACGACCCGCTGGACGTGCTGGCGTCGCTCGGAGGACTGGAGATCGCGGCCCTGGTGGGCTTCATCGTCGGTGGCGTGTCGCTGTCGATCCCGGTCGTGGTCGACGGGGTCATCGCCGACGCGGCGTTGCTCGTGGCCGAGCGACTCGTCCCCGCCACCGCCGCCGGGTGCATCGCCGGCCATCGCTCCGCCGAACCGGCCGCGACGATCGCCCTCGACGCCCTGGGCCTGGTCCCGCTGCTCGACCTCGGCCTCCGCCTCGGCGAGGGCACGGGCGCGGCGCTCGCCGTCCCGCTCCTCGACGCCGCGGCCCGCCTGCTCACCGACGTCGCCACCATCGCCGAGATCACCGGCCCCTGACCCGCCCC
>CAZBTQ010000152.1:0-7228 GCA_964494405.1 uncultured Iamiaceae bacterium | reverse complement strand
CGAGATGACCGTCGACACCGACGCCTCGCACACCACTCCACGGCGCTTGACCGTCCGCTTCAGCAGGACCTCAGTACCTCCGAGTCGATGCAGTGGGTCGTGAGCACCTCCGAATCTGTCAGCAGGGTGAGAAGACTTGGATCAGTAGGGAAGCTCGAAGCCTTGCTGGACGGGGTTGGTATCACAGCATTTCGTGACCGCCGAGCATTCCGGCGATTCAGAATTGACGTGGACGAGATCACTGACCTCTCAAAGCCGATCCAAGACGTCGTTCGGCAAGTTCTGAAGGAGGGGTGGACAGTGGAAACCCGAATGGGACGTCACACGATGCATCTCGACTGGCAGGACAAGTGGATCCGCACCGAGCAGCCATTTCTCTTCGCCCTGGAGATCTCGAAGCCACCTGACCTCTAAAAGGCCATTCATCGGTCGAGTGTCGATGCAATTTCTGTGCCGTTCGGGTTCCTGATACGCGTCCGCTCTGCCGGTGCCTTGGCCGCCGGCCCTGCTCGGTGCACTCGTTTGCGGATCAGCCCAAGGTTGAGGCGGTAAGAACGCACTGCCGAAGTGCCGTTCGGCCGCGTTGCATAGTGCCGGTTGGTCGCGCTGTGGCGGTGCGTGATGTCGACATTCGAGGACGTCCCGACAGATCGGCGCAGCCGACAGCTCGGGAGGAATCGCGCTGGGTCAGGCAACCGCTGCCGCGAATGACTGATAGAGGTCGCCCGAAAGCGGATGCTCGAGCTCCCACGTGATCGCCATCGGTCGTTCGCCGACGTGGCCCCGGTATGTCGCCGGGCCGAGGAACCAGAAGGCGCGATCATCGGCACGCAAACGGGTGAACAGCAGGATGGTGCGGCCGTCGCTCTCGTGGTTGCGGTACCGCAGGCCGGTCTCGCTGTCGGCGCGCGTCACCGCTTGGCTCTCCCAATGGATCAGGGAGCGGCTGATGGCATAGTCGCGGTACCTCGTGGTCGGCGAGAATCCACCGCTGGTCTTGTCGAGAGTGAACGCGAAGAGTTCGGCGTTGGCGGACTTCGCCTCGTAGACCCCGCTCTGCCATGCCGGAATCTTGGCGCCTCGGTACAAGCCGAGGGCCGCCAGGATCTCGATTCGGGTGTAACGAGCGTGCACCTGCAGCGGTGCCTCGGGGTGGGTGACGAGCGCCGCGTGCACATGATCGATCCGACCTTCCAACACCCCGAACAACTCGTTCAACTCGCTGCGCACCTGCGGGTGCGCCCACAGTTGGTCGGCCCCGTCCTGAAGGCTGGTGTCGGCAGCGCTGACGCGGTCGGTGACCGACGCAACGAGCATGTGTAGGAGCCGGCGCTCGCGCTCGTGCAGCGTTTCGACAAGTGGCGGGTTGTTCTCCGAGAGCAACCGGCGATAGCCGTTGATTCGTTCGGTGTCGTCCACGTGGAGCAGCCGGCCCACCGACCGGCGAAGTGCTTTCTCGTGTGGACCGATGGCTCCAATCGGAGAGCCGGCGTCTTGGCAGAGATCTGACCAGCACTTGCTGCCGCTGTAGATGTCGTCAAGGTCGAGTCCGGACTGGACGAGGAAGTCGGCGAGTCCGATTCCGGGACGTTCTCGGCGCAACGATCGCAGCTCGTCGACCTTTGCCGGCCAGCGAGTGGGAATTGCGTCGCGCAGGCTCTGCAGGACGATCTCTGAAGCCTTGACGTCGAGGTCCATGTGGCAGCCGGCTGGCAGGAAGGGAAACTTCTGTTGGATCGCCCGTTCTACGTCACGCCGAGTTCCACCGAGCAGCGCTCGGAATCGGCGGTCGAAGCGAAACTCCTTGCGATGGGTGCCCACGAAATCGAGCACCGTGCAGAACGGCTTCTCGCGTGTCTTTCGGAGGCCACGTCCCAGTTGCTGGAGGAACAAGGTCGGACTCTCTGTCGGGCGGAGCATGAGGATGGTGTCAACGTCAGGAACGTCGACGCCCTCGTTGAACAGATCCACCGAGAACACCACTCGCACGCGACCGGCAGCGAGGTCGCGGAGCGCTCCCTCGCGGTCGGCTCTCTGGGTGTCGCCCGAGATGGCGACCGAGTCGATGCCGTGCCGATTGAAGTGGTCGGCCATGAACTCCGCGTGCCGCACGCTCACGCAGAACCCGAGGGTCCGCATCGACGAGGTGTCGGCGTGTTGTGCGACCTGGTGGAGGACGAGCCGGGCCCATGCATCGGAGCTGGTGTACGTGTTCGTCAGCGCGTCGATTTCGTATCCCCGGCCGCGGCGCCACGGGACGTCGCGTAGATCAACTCCGTCGTGGATGCCGTAGTACACGAAGGGGGCCAAGTGCTGTTGGTCGATGGCGTCCCAAAGCCGGAGCTCGGCCGCGATGCGATCGTCGAACCAGTGCAGGATCGGAAGTTCGTCACTTCGCTCGGGTGTCGCGCTGAGGCCAAGCAACTCGGCAGGCTGGAGATGGTCGAGCACTCGCCGGTAGGAGGTGGCGGCGGCGTGGTGGAACTCATCGACGATCACGACGTCGAAGTGGTCGCTCGGCAGCGCGGTGAGATCGTTCGCGTTCAGGCTTTGGATCGACGCGAAGACGTGCTCGTAGCGGGTCGGGCGCGCGCCACCGACCCACTTCTCACCGAACGTCGGATCGCGGAGGGCGTAGCGAAAGGTGGCGAGGCTCTGGTCGAGGATCTCCTCGCGGTGAGCGATGAAGAGCAGCCGCGAACGTGGAAGTCGGCGGCTCAGTCGCTCGTAGTCCAGCGCGGCGACGACGGTCTTGCCCGTGCCGGTCGCCGACACCAGAAGATTCCGATGGCGCCCTCGTTGACGTGCGAGCTCGATCAACTCGAGCAGACGTTCCTGGAACGGGTGGGGCCGCAACTCGATCGGGCTGAGAATCACGTGGGGTCCATGATCGACTCGACCCGAGCGTTCCCGCTCCGTATCAAACTGCTCGGGCGAATACGAAACGAAGTCGCCCGCCAACCAGTAGCTGTCGAAGACTGCGTTGAACTTGGCGATGACACCGGGATTCCGCGCCGCGGAGATGCGAACGTTCCATTCGAGTCCAGTGACCTGAGCGGAGTGAGTGAGGTTCGACGAGCCGACGTACGCGGTCGAGAAGCCTGAGCGACGGTGGAACACCCACGACTTCGCGTGCAAGCGTGTGCTCCCGATGTCGTAGGAGATGCGCACCTGCGCCCCCAGCTCGATGAGTTGGTCGAGTGCTTCGCGCTCGGTCGAGTCGGTGTAGGTCGTCGTGAGGATTCGCAGCGGCCGCCCGTTCTCGCAGTGTCGACGGAGTTCGTCGAGGAGCGGCCGGATCCCGCTGCGACGGATGAATGCCATCACCACGCTGATCTCGTCGGCAGAGTCGATTTCGGATCTCAGCTGCTTCCACAAGGACGGCTCTCCCGGCGCGTTCGTGAGCAACGTCGTGTCGAGTAACGAGGTCTCGGGCAGTTCCAGGTTGGTGAAGCTTCCGTCCGGCCGCGGCCTCAGGATTGCATGAAGTACCGACGCAGGATCGACGGGCTGAGACCCAGCATCCGACTCGACCAATTCGCTGAGCCGCTCCAGCAATGCGCGGGCAACCTTGACGCCAACTGCCACCCGATGCTCGTCGCCGACGTCGAGGAGCGTTCGCTCGATTTGCTGCCCGACGTGCCAAGCAATTCGATCCGAAGCGTCGGCGGAGTGCAGCGGGCGACTGTCGGCTCGCAGCTGTGCGGGCAAGCGATCCAGTTGGGCGCTGAGTTCGTCAGTGATGAGCATCTCGAAGAGCCCCGGTCCGAGATCGTCCACCAAGCGAAACTTACGTGCTCGTGAAAGAGGTCCCGGCCATGATGCGCTGTCGCGCACGACCGCGTCAGGTCGCGAGGAGCCCAACGCGCTGTGAGGCTGGCAGTCCGACTCGCATGTGTGTCTGCGGTGGAGCCCAGTCGGTGAAGGTCGATTCGAACTTCGCGATCGTGAGATCGCTGTTCACTACCGATAGGAGCGCAGGGGCCCCGGATGCTGGACCCTTGATTCGCGTCATTGCGACGTAGGCGAGCCGGCGGGATTCTTCGCTACGGCCGATGCCCATCACGAGAGCTTCGGTCTCCCAGCCCTTGAAGCTATGCACCGTGCAGCCTTTGATACCCGGCGCGTCCGGCCAGAACCGGCGCTTTCGACGCGAGCGATCGCCTTCGGACTTGGCGAAGATGTGGTGAACGGGGTGGCCTGCGGCCTCGACGATTCGCACGGCGTCGAGACCCGCGTCGTGGTTGTCGCACAGGAACACAACGTCGTTGGGGCTCAGCGCGGGATAGTCGACGAGCAGACGTACGACTTCGTGGCCAATCGACGTTCCGAGGTCACGCTCGCGATCAATGTTCCGCCAGCGGCGAACAGTGACGCCGGAGCCGCACGCGAGCTCTAGCTGGTTTGTGTTCGTCTCACCCGCGAGTCGCTCTCCGGACAAGTAGCGGCTCGCGAACTCGTTGGCGAGTGGCACCATGTCGGAAGGCATCCGGTACGAACCCTTGAGTTCTGTCCAGGGACCTGAGAAGCCAGCGCCCAGCATTCGCTCCTCGTCCGTCCACGACTGCTTGCCGTAGACATCCTGCGTTGGATCGGCCACCAGCAGCTTCTCGCCGTCGGGTGTCACGACATTGTGTCGGAGCAGGTTCCACCACTCGAGGGTGAAGTCCTGGCCCTCGTCGATCAGCAAAGCGTCGAAGGAGCACTTGTGGCCCGCCGCAAATGCGTCTGCGGCGCGGGTCACGAGGCGATCGTGCGACTTGAGGTCGGCATGTTCCTCAAGCTTGATCCCTGCCGCCGCCGCGTCAGCCGCTACTCCGGCACAGAACGCGTGGAAGTTGATGCACGACACCCGGGTTGGGTTGGCGCCCATGGTTCGGCAGCTGGAGCTCACCAACGTTCGGAGGTAGTTCGCCAAGGTGACGTTGAACGTGAGCACGAGCACCGACTTGTCTTGGGACGCCAGGACTGCAGCGCGCGTTGCGAGACCGAAGGACTTGCCGGAACCAGCTGGGCCGCGGACACGTCTCGTACGCGCGTTGCGTTCGTTGGTTGCGATGTTCTTTGCGTCAGCGCTCAACGGCATCGGCGAATCTGCGGGTCGCGCAACGCGCGATTGCATGAGCTCCCGGCGGAGCCGTGCGAGCGATTGGTCGTTCGGTCGTGGGCACCCTTTGCCACGCACCATCTCGAGGACCGACGACGTCAGATGGTCGCCTCCCCACACCGATATCTCGAACTCCCGGTCGCTGACCTGGCGCCGTTGAAGTAGCGCCCGCGCCTGATCGGTTGTGTACTGGGGAAGTACCACGATCGAGCGAACCGCCACGGTCGGCCCCGAGTTGTCGCCTGGCAGAGCGAAGAAGCGGTCGTACACCGTTGTGCGGTACCGATGGGACTGGTGCCGTGGCTTGTCCGTCGACTGTTGCCACGTGCCGTCGCCCATGACGAATTCGATGGTGCCACCATCGGTCTGTCGGTACCGGTTGCAGCTCCAGTCCTTCACCTCGATGATGCACACCCCATGCCGGTCGTGCACAGCGACGAAGTCCGGCATCGTCGTGCCGAGCCGGGGTTGGACGTAGACGGACCAGTCGTCGTCGAGCTGAGTCAGAGCGCGAGCTACCTGCATCTCGCCGGCGTTCATCGGCTCAATGAGGTGGTTCAGATCCGCGAACGCGGGTTGGAAAACTGCCACCCGATCTCCCTGCCAGTCGCCGGTGCTGACACTTGATCGGTCAGTACGCGGCAGATCTTGAGACTTGCTCGAACGGCTCGAGTTTCCGAGTCGGCTACCAACGCGTGCGGTGGGTCGCAGCGAAATTCAACCCGGCAACCAGTCGACGGCGAGGGGTTCAGTCGCGGGCACACGCCCACCCCGAACCCGAGATCAAGTTGGCGCACGAAATGCCGATGCGAACCCGTGGTAGTGGCGAAGCTCATGCCTCTCCGCCGCGACGACAATTGTGCCTCATGCCACGTTCTCGTCCTGGCCGGCTCCAAGGCATGGTGGGTGAAGCCAGAACGTTCCGTGTACTGCATCTCGTGCCGAACCGCGGACGGAGGCTCCTGCGCCGTTCCACCGGCGGGCGCCTCTGCTGCGAAATCTCTACCGCCAGCGCGCACACCACTTCCGCCACCACCGCCGATCGAAGCAGGTACCCCCGGCATCTCTGCACGCAAGGAGTACGAGCACCGCACTGCCAAGGCCGACCGACAGATCGAAGCGAAGTGGGGCACGGGCAGGATCGGCCGCATCGCCAAACGGTTCACGGAGGAACCCCAAACGACCACGGCGTATGCAAAGGGCGCCAACGGTGAGGAGCGTCTCGGCCGACAACTGACCGCGCAACTGTGTGACGTCGGGTACGTGTTGCACGACCGGAGGGTCCCGGGCACCAACGGCAACATCGATCACCTCGTCGTCGTCCCGAGCGGAGTGTGGATCGTCGACGCCAAGAACTACGGAGGCAAGGTCGAACAACGTGACCTCGGTGGATGGCGTCGGTCCGACTTGCGTCTGTACGTCAACAGTCGGGACGAGACCAAGTTGGTCGAGGGGCTCGGCTGGCAGGCAGAAGCCGTTCGCGCGGTCCTGGAACGCATCGGCTTCGGGCTGGTGCCGATCCGCCCGGCGTTGTGCTTCACCGACGCTGAGTGGGGCTATTCGCGAGGCCCATCCGCATCGACGGAGCCGTGATTGCGTGGGCGAAGGCGCTCGTAGCTGAGATGCGTACCCCTGGGCTGCTCGACCCGCCGGCGATCGACCTGCTCGCTCGCGAGCTGAGCTCGAAGCTGCAGGCATCGACGTAGCGTCAGCTCCGATACGCATCGCCACCTGGAACGTCGAGCGGGTGAAGCCGAAGGGCTGGAAGATCGCACCCGCGCAACGGCGCCGCATGTCCGAGGTCGACGCCGACAGTGGTCATCGGCGGGCTCGCTGAGACGGCCGTGAGCAAGGTCCTCGCGCGGGAGAGCGCCTGCTCGTCGTCGGTGACGCTGCGGTCGAGCGCGTCGATGAACTCGGCCCGGAAGTAGTGCGGTACGCCCGTCAGGATCCGAGCGGCGGCGCGGAGGGGCGACGATCCGCCGTCGCGCCCCGATTGCCACACCTCGCACGCCTCGTTCAGGCGCAGGGCACTCCGTTCCACGTCTGTCACTTCCTGACTGTCTCCTCGGCACTCATCGGCATCCCCACGCGTCCGCGGGAGCCTGAGCCATTCGGTCG
>CAZBTQ010000151.1:0-7232 GCA_964494405.1 uncultured Iamiaceae bacterium | reverse complement strand
TGAGGTGCTAGTGCCCTACTTATGGGCGTGGGGGTTCAAGTCCCCCCTCCGACACCAGATGACCAGAGCAAACGCCCTGGTCATTGTGCTTTTCACGAGCGAACGAAGCGCCGGCCGAGCCCGCTCGTCCGCGATTTGTCAGCACGAACGTTCAGCACGAACGTTCCGCAGACAACGTTCCGCGGCTCCGCGGTTCCCCGTTCACACTCGACGCGACGGATACGATTCGGCTCGTGGGGCGGCTGAAGCGTATGAGCCTGTTCGTCGATACAGCGGGTCTCATCGCGGTCGGCTGTGGAGGAGACGACGATTCGGCATCGACGCCGACGGCCACGTTTGCTCCGTCAACAACATCTTCGGATGGGAAACGGAAGAGCGCACCATGAGCACGCACGTGACCCTCCCCGCCGACGTGAACCGGATCGACGAGACCGGCTACGTCTGGGCGTTCCTCGACCGGAGCCGCGCGCCCGAGGCCGTCCGTCCCGGCGCTGTCATTGTCGCTGGTGACGACGACGATCCCGTCATGGCCGAAGTCGTCGACATCGTCGAGGGGCCGTCTGGCCGACAGATCGTCCATCTCGATGTGTTGGGCCCGGCCGAAGCCTTCGCCGAAGCTCTGCAAGTGGCCGGCGTCGCCCCTCGCTGACGCTCGAACGCTCGCGACTACCCCCGACGTGGCGCACCGCTTGCGGCGAGCTACCGGCCTCTGCTGGCCGGATGTCGCCGGGTACCCGACGCTCCACCCCGCCCACCAGGTCAGGAGAGCCAGAAGACCACGTAGGCCAGTCCAACGACTGCAAGACCGGCCAGCGACGCGATGACCGCCATCGAGCTGATCCGACTTGCCTGTTTGAGCTCACACAGGTCTCCGTGGGACGCGTCAGGCTGTCGGGCGGCTGCTCGAAGACGCAGCTCCACGGTCCCACGAATCAGGCATCCAACGAGGGCTGCTACTCCGAAGAACACGAGAACGGG
The DNA here is from genome assembly GCA_964494405.1 of uncultured Iamiaceae bacterium. Taxonomy (GTDB): domain Bacteria; phylum Actinomycetota; class Acidimicrobiia; order Acidimicrobiales; family SKKL01; genus Actinomarinicola. The sequence continues at coordinate 6,254 of CAZBTQ010000151.1, read as the reverse complement.
CACCATCAGCAGACAGTCTCCTCGATCGGCGAGCCGATCTCATCGTCCACGATCGGGGCGACGACCGGCTCGGCGTCACGGCCGCCACGCGTCGGAAACCCGCTGTCTGGGGCATCGCCTGTCTCGATTGGCGATGCCCTGTCGGCCTGACGTGGACTGGCGCGGGTGAAGAGACGGGACAGCGCGCCTCGTGGTCGGCTGTCGCGGCGGGCGGCTCGCAGATGGCGGAGGTGCTCGGCGCGTGCGACCGTCTCGCGGGTGCGCAGGCGGTGCAGCATCAGGATGTGGTCGGGGTGCATCGGGTGCATCGGGGGTCCTCCAAGTTGGTCAGTGGGATCGCGTCGCGCGCTCAGCTCAAGCCGTATGACGGGACTGTGATTCGCTCGGTGAGAGCGCGCTCCCGGGGTCCACGCGAGCTGGCCCGCTCGGCGCGGGCGGTCCCCGTCGGGGCCGATGTGGGAGCGTCGACGAAGCTCTCCTCGGCGACCTGGGCGGCGTAGAGGTCGGCGCCGACGGCATCGAACAGCGGGGCCGTCTGGGTCGCCATCGCCCGTAGCGCCGCCAGCTTGCGGTCGAGTGCGGATTCGTCGAGACGGAGATGGAGGCTCAGCCGATCGGTGGGAAAGCCTGTCGGACGGGCGTCGCTCATGTAGAAGCCGAGCTCCTCGTGAAGGTGGCCGAAGCGGGCAAGGTGCTCGGCTGTCCATGTGGCGTGGAGCAACCTGGCCGTCCGGCCGCGTTGTTCGCACGCGTCACGAACCCAGCGGTGGATGGCGATGTGATCGGGATGGAAGGTGATCCCGTCGGGGCCGAAGGTGACGACGGTGTCGGGGTCCACCTGGTCGAGTAACCTGCCGACCAGGGTGGTGCCCTCGTCGGGGTGCTCCGCCAGCTCACCGTCGGGGAGACCGAGGACATGGTGCTCAGCGACGCCGAGAACCGCCATCGCGGCGGCGGCCTCCAAGCGGCGGACCCGTCCGAGCCGGGACGGTGGCCAGGTGTCGGGATCGCTGGTGCCGCGCTCGCCGGCGGTGGCCGTCACGCAGACGACGCGTTGGCCGTTGTCGACGGCGGCCGCCATGAGCCCGCCGGCCAGGTACGTCTCGTCGTCGGGATGCGCCCAGATCGACAGGATGGTTCCGAGGTTGCTGATCGTCGTGTCCATGTCGCCCACCCTCACGGGCACGGCTCGCAAACCGCTCACACCCGGTCTCACACCGATGGGAGCCGATGAGAGCGCGGTGCGAGTGGCCGGGCTCATCGTCACCGCCATGACCAACAACACAACCACCACCAATCCCATCGCTGACGCTCCCACACGGTTCCCGCTCGAACAGCCCGCAACGCGCACAACGGACGCCATCGCGGAAGCGATCACTTCGACGCCTTGGCGACCGGAGCTGCCCGAGGAGATGCTCGACGGCTTCCGGGCTCGGGCCAGCGAGCTCGACCGCGCCAACACCTACTTCGACGACGACCTGCAGGAGTTGCGCGACGCCGGCTACCTCGCGGCGGCCGTCCCGTCAGAGCTGGGTGGGTGGGGTCTCGACCTCGCCCAACTGGCCCGAAGCCAACGGCGTCTCGCCCGGTACGCCCCGGCAACCGCGCTGTCGATGAGCATGCACTCCTACTGGGTCGGCATCGCCAACGAGATCGAGCGCTTGGGCGATGGTTCGTTGCGCTGGATCCAGGAAGCGGCCGGTGCCGGCGAGGTGTTCGCGGCCGGTCACGCCGAGTCGGGCAACGACATCCCCGTGCTGCTGTCGACCTGCCGGGCCGAGCGAGTGCCCGGCGGCTATCGGCTGACCGGCCGCAAGCAGTTCGGCTCGAACGGCCCGGCATGGTCCTGGCTCGGCGCGCACGCGATCGACACCGACGCGTCGAGCGGACCCCAGATCGTGCACGCCTTCGTGGCCCGCTCCAGCCCTGGCGTCACCGTGGTCGAGACCTGGGACACGCTCGGGATGCGCCCCACCCAGAGTCACGACACCGTGCTCGACGGCGTGTTCGTGCCCGACGAACGGATCGGGCGTGTCGCACCGGCCGGCGACGGCAGCGACCCCTTCCTGGTTGCGATGGCGATGTGGCCGCTGGCGCTGATTGCCGCCGCCTATCTCGGCATCGCCGATCGGGCCTTGGAGTTGGCCGTCGACAGCGCCCGGAACAAGACGTCGATGGCGATCGAGCGCGGTGCCCTGGCGTACAACCCGATGGTGCAGCATCAGGTCGCGGAGATGTATCTGGAACTCGACGCGGCCAACGCCACCTTCGAGCGCTTCGTCGACGAGTGGGTGGCGGGCGTCGACCACGGCGAGGGTTGGGTGCCGCGTGTCTACGCCATGAAGTGGCGCAGCGTGGAGGCCGCCAAGCGGGTGGTCGACACCGCTCTCGACGTGGCCGGCGGGGCTGGGATGTTCCGCGGCAACGAACTGGAGCGGCTCTATCGCGATGTCCGCTGCGGTGGCTTCCACCCCGGCAACGACGCCCTGACGCACGAACTGGTCGGCAAGTCCGTCCTCGGCATTCTCGCCGAGCAGCCCAGGTGGTGAGCCGTTCGGGCTCCGTTGAGGCGGCGACCCGTCAGAGAGCGCGCAGCGCGTGCTCGATGGCGGCGTCGCCGTCGAGGCTCGCTCCCTGGTCGAGCGCGGACCGGTAGCCGTCGTCGCCGAGCGCCACGCGCAGTCGGTCGCCAAGCTCCCCGAGTGCCACCTCGTCCGCGCCGAAGATCCGATGCCCCGCTCCCGTTGCTCGCACGGCACCCTCCAGCACGGCGGCGTCCCGACGTCGTCCGAGCCGCTCCAACAACGGGGCGATCGAGCGCAGCATCGTCCACTGCGTCGACCACATGCCGGCCCGCTGCCAATGGGGGATCAACCACCGGTAGTCGGCGGCGGCCGCCGCTGGATCGCCGACGCGCGCCTCGATCGACGCCTTGGACGCCCCGGCGACCCCGCGCACGAACGAGGCGTTCGTCGCCTCCGCCAACTCGACGGCCCGGCCGAGCCACTCCCGTGCCCGCTCGACGTCGAAGCCCATGGCCGCCTCGCCCGCGCAGTACCACACGTACGCCGCGACCGGGGTCTCGACTTCGCCGATCTCAGCCAGCAGCGAGTCGGCGAGCGCGGACGCCTCAGGTGCGTCGGCGTAGCCGAGCGCGAGCAGCTCGGCGCCCGCCGCGATCAGTCGCCGAGCCGAGTCGTCGCCGGCCGCCACGACACCTTGTCGATACCAGCCGGCGGCCGCGTCGAGCCGTCCCTCGAACAGGTCGTGGTTGCCGCGTATCGTCGCCACCACTTGCGACAAGCCGCCAGGCTCACGCTCGCAGATCGCGACCGCCCGAGCGCTGCGGGCGCCCGACTCGGCGAGGTCGCCGGCCATCCACGCGTAGTACGCCGCTGCCGCCCAGACTTGTGACGCGCTCGGACTGCGATCCACGGGATCGGCCGCGATCACCCGCTCCGCCAAGGCGAGCACGTCGGGGCGTAGCCGCAAGAGCGCGTAACTCGTCACGGCCGCCACCAGGCGGCCCGCCTGCTCGACGAGGTGGTGGCTGAGCAGCCAACCCAGCGCGATCTGGAGCTCGGGGACCGCTTGGTCGATCTCGACCAGCACCGGTTCGCCCGGAGCGTGCAGCCGCCGCTCGGCGCGCTCGACCCACTCGACGAACCATCGTGCGTGGCGCTCGCTCACGAGTTCGGCGCGACTCCCGGCGACGAGCTGCTCCGCGGCGAAGGCCCGAAGCGTCTCCAGCACCGCATACCGGCCGCCGGGCGCGCGCACGACCAGCGAACGCTCGGCGAGTCCGGACAGGTGACCGGCGACCGCCTCGTCATCCAGCGTGCAGATCGCGGCAGCGTCCGACACCGCGAACGAACCGGCGAAGATCGACAGGTCTGCGAACGTCTGCCGCAGGCTCGGATCGAGCAGCTCGAACGACCACGCCACCGCGGCGCGCAACGACCCGTGGTGGGCCGATCCGCGATATCCCGACGACAGCAACGCGAACCGGGAGTCGAGCCCGGCCGCGATCTCGGCGACCTCGTGGGTGTGCAGACACGCCGCCGCCAGCTCGATCGCCAACGGCAACCCGTCGAGCCGGCGGACGATCTCGACGATGCACGTCAGCTCCACCGAGCTCGGATCGAACGACGGCACCACGGCGCGGGCCCGCTCCACGAACAGCGACACCGCCGGGGAGTCGGCGCCGAGTATGAGTGGCGGCACCACCCGCACCTGCTCGCCCGGCACCCTCAACCGCTCCCGGCTCGTCGCCAACAACGTCACGTTCGGACACCTCGCCAGCAGATGCCCGGCCAGCTCCGCGACCGGATCGAGCACGTGCTCGCAGTTGTCCAACACCACGACGACCTCGCTGTCACCGAGGACCGAGGCCACACGCTCCGCCAACACCGCCCCCGGCCGGGCGTCGACCGCCAGCGCCGCGGCGACCACGTCGACCGCCGACCCCTCGACGGCCTTCGCCAGCTCGCACACGACGACCGGGCGATCGGCACGCCCCTCGCGCAGCAGCCGCCCGACCTCGACCGCCAACCGGGTCTTGCCCACCCCACCCGGTCCGACCAACGTCACCAGCCGACAGGCATCGACGGTCGCCGCCACCTCCGTCACCAACGCGTCCCGGCCGATCAGCGACGTCACCGGTGCCGGCAGCTGGGTCTCTGGCCGCCAGACGGTGTCGTCCGACCCGAGCAACTCGGCGTGCTGCGCGGCCAGCACCGGTGACGGCTCGATGCCCAGCTCGTCACCCAGCAGGCGCCGAAAGTCGTCGAACACCCGCAGCGCCTCGACCCGCCGTCCCGCCGCGGACAGTGCCGACATCAGCAGCACACGCGGCCGCTCCCGTAAGGGCTCCTCATCGGCCAGCGCCGCCAACTCGGCGACCAGCCCGTCAGTCTCACCGGCGGTCAGCAGGTGCTCGGCCCGAAGCTCTCGGGCCCGGAGTCGGTACTCGTCGAGCCGCATCGACTCGGTTCGTCCGTCATCGACATCGGCCAACTCCGGGTACGCCGGGCCGTGCCATCGCTCCAACACCGACTCCATCTCGGCCAGAGCGACGTCGGTCTCGTCCGCGCTCAGCAAGGCCAGCAGGTGATCGGCGTCGAGCTCGATGCCCGAAGCGGCCAGCCGGTAGCCATCGGCCACCGACTCGATGAGACCGTCAGGCAGCCCGCGACGGAGCCGGAACACATGGTTCTGCAGCGCGGCCCCAGGATCGCGCGGCGGTCGCGCCGGCCACAACACGTCGATCGCGGCATCGGCAGAGACCACCTGGCCACGACGAAGCACTAACAACGCGAACAGTCGGCGCTGCAACGGCCCCTCCGGCGTGACATCGACACCTGAGCGATCGACGACACGAATCGGGCCGAGCACCTCCACAGCCAACTGAGCGCTCGTACCCATCGTCTCCATTTCACCATCTCGCCAAACCGCCAGCGGCGACCGCCCGACGCAGGTTGCCCTTCACGCCAGTTTCGTAATACGATAACTACATGTGGGGTGCATCGCTCGGCTCCCGCTCCCTGCCCGCCCAGCGCATCCAACTCACCACCGACGGGTTCGGCCCTCTACCTGCCAGCGGTGATGCCCGGTGAAGCGACAACGTCGGCAGCGAGCCTGCAGACTGCGGTCGATCGCCTCGTCTCGCTCGGCGCCACGCGCCACGACGTCGTCCATGGTTGTCCTGGTGCGATCGTGCTCGCAGACGTCGACGGCAAAACCTCTGTCTCCTCGAGATCATCTGGCTGGAGTTTCCCGACCGAGCACCCATCGTGATCCACGCCATGCCACTCCGCCGCACCTTCTACGATCTGCTCCCGAGAGGGGAGGACGACTCATGACGAAGCCGAAGACCTACACCACCGCCACCGGCCGAGTGCTGACCGACGACGACCTCGACACCATCGCTGAAGATATCGAGCACGCCGACTACGACGTCGAGGAGCTGAAGACCCGCCGTCGAGGCCGGCCACTGCTCGGGTCGGCGCCGGCCGAGGTCGTGCCGGTCCGCCTCGACCCTGAGCTCAAGAGCGCCGTCGACGCCCGCGCCGAGGCCGAGCACCTCACCACGAGCGAGATCATCCGCAAAGCCCTCCGTCGCTACCTCGACGTCGCGTAGCTCACGCTGCGACGGCGTATCGGCCGGTCCCGAGCGACCGTGGGGTAAGGGTCCGAATCGCCCCTCCGACACGCACGGTTACCCCACGGGGCCGTGACTCCACGGTCACGGTGCC